>NZ_JALXOZ010000004.1 GCF_025147465.1 Dermabacter sp. p3-SID358 | reverse complement strand
TCGCTCAGAAAGACCGGCGCTCAGGCGAAGGAATCTCCGCACGCGCACGAACTCGACGCGTTGGG
The DNA here is from genome assembly GCF_025147465.1 of Dermabacter sp. p3-SID358. Lineage (GTDB taxonomy): Bacteria > Actinomycetota > Actinomycetes > Actinomycetales > Dermabacteraceae > Dermabacter. The sequence goes on along the minus strand of NZ_JALXOZ010000004.1, from coordinate 138,897 downwards.
GTTGTCAATCGTGAACCCCTGCTTCTCGATCGTGTCCGAGAAGTCGATCGTCGCACCGGAAAGGAACGGGATCGAGTTCTTGTCCACAACGACCTCTACACCACTGAAGTCCACGGTCGCATCGCCTTCGAGGAGGCGCTCGTCGAAGTAGAGCTGGTAGATGAGCCCCGAGCAGCCCCCGGGCTGGACAGCGATGCGAAGGCGCAGGTCGTCGCGACCCTCCTGTGCGAGCAGCTGCTTGACCTTGTCGGCAGCAACGTCGGTGAGGGTCACGCCGTGGGCCGGAGCCGTCTGCGTTTCAGTCGTAGTCATGGTTCCTCCGTTGAATCGGGGTAGGTGGCGCTGAAGCAACCTTACGCGGGTAGGCCTCGCGCGGTCTATGCCGCGTGGGCGCCCCCACGTCGCGAGCCGCTCAGGCGGTTTCCTTGGGGTCGAGCTCGGCAGCACCGAGCAGGATGAGTGCTTCGGCGACGCATACGCGTTCGAAATCGCCGAGGTGGAGTGATTCGTCCACACCGTGCGCCCTCGAATCCGGATCTTCGACACCGGTCACGAGCACGTCCGCCTTCGGGAACAACTCGAGAAGGTCCGAGATGAACGGGATCGAGCCGCCGAGGCCCGTGTCCACGGGTTCGACGCCCCACGACTCGTGGAACGCGCGGCGCGCGAGATCCATTCCCGCGCTACTCGAGGGAGCGAGGAAGGGCTTGCCCGCGTCGACCTGGGTGAAGGTGACTTTGGCGGCGGCGGGAGTATGCGCTTCGACGTGCTTTTTCAGTACCTCGGCCGCATGGGCGGGATCCTCTCCCGGGGCAATACGAACGCTGACCTTGGCGCGCGCTTTCGATACGAGGGTGTTGGAGGCCTGCTGCACTGGCGGTGCATCAATGCCGATGACCGAGATCGCGGGCTTCGTCCACAGGCGTGACGTGATCGAGCCATCGCCCGCGAGCGGGAGACCCTCGGGAACTCCAGCATCGCGACGGAAGTCCGCCTCGTCCATGTCGACTTCGGGGGCGTCGGCTACGTGGAGTCCCTCGACGGCAATCGTGCCGTCCTCGTTGTGGAAGGTCGTGAGGATGCGCGAGAGCTGCGTGAGGGCGTCAAGTACCGGACCGCCAAACATGCCCGAGTGCACCGAGTAGTCGAGGACCTGAACATCGAGCTCGAAGGCCACGACGCCACGAAGGCTCGTCGTGAGCGCGGGGCGGCCTACGGCCCAGTTCGAGGAGTCGGCAACGACGATGATGTCGCTGCGCATGATGTCCTGGTGCTTCTCGAGGAACGGACGGAAGGTCTCGCTTCCGTATTCCTCTTCACCTTCGACGAACACTACGATACCCACACCCGACTCCTCGAGTTCATCCTTGAGTGCGCGAAGAGCGGTCACGTGCGCCATGACGCCAGCCTTGTCATCGGCGGCACCGCGGCCGTACAGTCGGCCGTTGCGCTCGGTCGCCTCGAACGGCGGCGTGGTCCATTCGGATTCATCGCCCACGGGCTGCACGTCGTGGTGGGCGTACAGCATGACGGTCGGCTTACCGGACTTTGCGGGGCGACGCGCGAGAACCGCGGGGGCGCCACCTTCGACGGACTCGATGCTCACCTCGGGCATGCCAGCATCCTTGAGGAGCGAGGCAACCTTCTCGGCACTCGCCTTCACGTGCGACTGGTCGTAACCGTCAAACGCGATCGAGGGGATTGCGACAAGCGCTTTGAGGTCCTCAAGCGCTTGCGGCTGAAGTGCCTTGACTTTGTCATTAATGGCGTCGACGTTGAGCGACATTCCTCTTCTCCTTCCGCGCGGCGAGCGCGTTACTAATCTTGGCTCCACCGTATCCCTGCAACCGTCGGAATTCCTCACGAAACCCCGTGCCAACCGCGCGAGTCCGAGTTGCGGGAGACTAGAATTGGCCGGGTGAATACCGAGACCCCATCCGAGCACTCCCCTAGCCCCGCACCCGCAGAGCACTCCGCGACAACCCCAAAGAAGGGGCGCCCGACCCGCTCGCGTAAGGAGGCGATTGCCGCGCGCCGCACTCCCCTTGTACCGAAGGACCGCAAGGAGGCGAAGCGACGCTCCAAGCAACAGGATCGCGCCGCCGCCAATCGCGAGCACCAGGCCCTTCTTGCGGGCGATGAGGCGCACTACCCCGTGCAGCACCGAGGCGCCGATCGTCGCCTCGTGCGAGATGTTGTCGATTCTCGCCACAACGTCGCCGAGTATTTCCTGCCGTTTGCGCTCATCGCGATGCTGTTTCCGTTTGCGATGCAGCTCATCGACCCGGTGAAGTTCCAGGTCGTCTCTATCGTGTTCCTCATCGTGCTTTGGGCCGGCATCCTCATCGTCGTGATTGACACGTTCCTCGTGCGCCGCAAGATCCGCAAAGCGCTTATTGAACGCTTCGGAGTGGTCCCCGCCGGCATGGTGTCGTACGGTCTGCTTCGTTCGACTAATATCCGCCCGTGGCGCATGCCAAAGCCGCAGATCAAGCACGGCGAGGATCCGCGTCCGTAAGTCTTCTTCACACGCGAAAAGCCCCCGGACCGAGCCTTGTGTTCGGTGACCGGGGGCTTCGCTGTCAGATTCGGTCTACTTAGCGGCCTCCGACGCCTGCTCAGCCGTCGCCGAGTCCTTATCCTTGGCCTTCTTTTCGGACTTGAAATCGACGCCCGCTTCCTTACGCTGCTGCGGCGTGATCGGCGCAGGGGCGGCGGTCAGCGGGTCGTAGCCGTTGCCGGTCTTCGGGAAGGCAATGACGTCGCGGATCGAGTCGGTCTTCGCGAGGATCGACACGATGCGATCCCAACCGAAGGCGATGCCGCCGTGAGGCGGAGCACCGAACTTGAATGCCTCGAGGAGGAAGCCGAACTTCTCCTGTGCTTCTTCTTCGCCGATGCCCATGAGCTTGAATACGCGCTGCTGAACGTCGGCTTGGTGGATACGGATCGAGCCACCACCGATCTCGTTGCCGTTGCACACGATGTCGTAGCCGTAGCTGAGGGCTGAGGCCGGGTCGGTGTCGAACGTGTCGAGGAACTCGGGCTTCGGCGACGTGAAGGCGTGGTGAACGGCGGTCCATTCGCCGTGGCCAACTGCAACGTCGCCTGCGGCTTCGGCGTCGCCCGCGGGCTCGAACATGGGCGCGTCGACGACCCACACGAACGCGAATTCATTGGGGTCGATGAGACCGAGGCGGTCGCCGATCTCGTTGCGCACAGCACCGAGGAGTGCTCGCGAGCTCTTGGCTTCACCCGCGGCGAAGAACACACAGTCGCCAGCGCTTGCGCCCACCTTGTCGGCAAGGCCGGACTTCTCCTCGTCGGAGAGGTTCTTGGCAACGGGGCCACCGAGCGAGCCGTCCTCCTGGAAGAGAACGTAGGCGAGGCCCTTCGCGCCGCGCTGCTTGGCGAATTCCTGCCATGCGTCGAGCGTGCGGCGGGGCTGCGAGGCGCCCCCCTTCATGACGATCGCGCCCACGTAAGGTGCTTGGAACACGCGGAACGGCGTGTTCTGGAAGTACTCGGTCATCTCGGTGATTTCGAGATCGAAGCGGAGGTCTGGCTTGTCGGAGCCGTAGCGCGCCATCGAATCGCGGTAGGTGATGCGCTTGATCGGGGTTTCGATGTCGTAGCCGATCTGCTTCCACACGTTCACGAGGACCTTCTCGGCGAGCGCGATGACGTCTTCTTGATCGGCGAAGCTCATCTCCACGTCGAGCTGCGTAAACTCGGGCTGGCGATCGGCGCGGAAGTCTTCGTCGCGGTAGCAGCGCGCGAGCTGGAAGTAGCGTTCCATGCCGCCGACCATGAGCAGCTGCTTGAAAAGCTGCGGCGACTGCGGTAGCGCGTACCACGAACCGGGCGCGAGGCGCGCGGGAACAAGGAAGTCGCGTGCCCCCTCAGGCGTCGAGCGTGTGAGCGTCGGGGTCTCGACCTCGACGAAGTCCTCGTTGAGGAGCACTTCGCGGGCAGCCTGGTTGACCTTGGAGCGCAAGCGTAGAGCGTAGGCAGTTTCCGCGCGGCGCATGTCGAGGTAGCGGTAACGCAGGCGCGCTTCTTCGCCGACCTCACTGTGCTCGTCGAGCTGGAAAGGGAGCGGTGAAGCGGGGTTGAGAACCTCGACCTCGCGTGCGATGACCTCGATATCGCCCGTGGGAAGGGCCGGGTTCTCGTTGCCCTCGGGGCGGCGCTCGACCTTGCCGGTCACCTTGAGCACAAATTCATTGCGAAGGTGGTGGGCATCCTCCTCGCGCACGACGACCTGGGCAATGCCGGACGCGTCACGCAGATCAAGGAAGGCCACGCCGCCGTGATCACGGCGCCTTCCGATCCAGCCGGTGAGAGTGACGTCCTGGCCGATGTGATCTGCCCTCAGATCACCGGCGCGGTGGGTGCGAAGCATGAAGAGTCCTTTGACTTCGAGAGGATCGGTCGTGTGCGGCAGCCGCAGGCCCACATGAGAGAGGAACATTGCGCAGAAGGCCGCAATCCGTCCTAGTCTAGCGCGAGCTCCGGAAGGGTGCAGACCGATGGCGCCCCGATCCCAAAAGTGGTGATTTTTGGCTCGAAAACCTCGTATAGAAGATGTGAGGTGGCGATTCTTCACCACTATCGGAGGCGTCCTTTACTGCCGCTGCGGCAAGGGAAGTTGTAAAAGGCGCAAAGTGCAGGGTGGATCGAGGCGGGTCAAGAGGTGGTTCGAGCAGAAAACGGGATGTGGCTCAAGTGAAGGTTGCGACGGCGGCTCAGTCCGAGGTTCACGGGGTGCAACTCGAGAGAAGCCGAGCTGCGGCTCGAGAAGTATGTCCCGACGGTGGCTCGACAATCGTCGGACCCCACGGCTGCTGATTGGTGAACAATCCCGCTCCTCATGATGAGGAAATTGGAATGGTGGAGCCCAAAATTCGGGAGCTAACAGCGTTTTCTTCATCCTTGAGAACGCGGTGAGGCGGGGCGTGACCATTCTCGCCCCGGAACGCCTCCCCGTCTGGCCATTTGTTCCGTATGGTGGTGAAAGCACGTGTGGGCGCTTTCGAGGCGCAAGGAGAGTGGCGCCGAGCCGGACGGCGCATTTTTGGTGTGCGGGAAATCCGCGGGGACGTGCTTGACAAGATGAGGGGCTGATCAGCGGCCCGCAAATGTTCACGTGCGTTATCCGGGGCGAGCGCGTGTGATGGCCCGGAAGGACCCGAAAAATGACGACCGACAACACCGACCGCAACGAAATTGACCTTGAGAATCGCGAAGAAATCGCGGAAGCTCTCGAGATGGACGGCATGGTGGCGCCTGACAACAACAGCGACGCCTTAGAAAGCACAGAAACCATCGACGACCCGAGCGCCGAAGCCGACCTGGAGGAGACAGCTGGCGGCGAGCGCATCTGCTTCGACGATCTCGGCCTTCCGCCCGAGCTTCTCGCCGCTGTACGCGATCTCGGATTTACGCACCCCTCCCCCATTCAGGAGCGTGCGATCCCCGCACTTCTCGAGGGGCGCAGCGTGCTCGGCGTCGCCCAGACAGGTACAGGCAAAACCGCAGCTTTCGGCCTGCCACTCCTTGCCGAGGTACGCCCCTCGGACCGATCGACGCAGGGACTCGTACTAGCGCCAACGCGTGAACTCGCTACGCAGGTGGCGGAGGCCATCCAATCATTCGCAGCAAAGCTCGACGGCGTAAACGTCGTAAGCGTCTACGGCGGCGCCCCCTACGGGCCCCAAGAGCGAGCCCTCGCGCGAGGCGCCCACGTCATCGTCGGCACGCCCGGGCGCGTCATTGATCACCTCAAGCGCGGCAACATCGTGCTCGACCATCTCGCAACGCTCGTTCTCGACGAAGCTGACGAGATGCTACGCATGGGCTTTGCCGAAGATCTGGACGAGATCCTCGGCTTCGCACCCAAAAACAAGCGCATGGCGCTCTTCAGCGCGACAATGCCGCCCGCAATCAAGCGCGTTGCCGAGGAACATATGCCTGACGCCGTAAGCGTCGCAGTTGCACGGCAGTCGACGACCGTCACGAGCGTCGATCAGAAATACGCGGTTGTACCGTTCCGTCACAAGACCGGCGCCCTCACGCGGATCGTGGAAACGACCGAGGCAGATGCGACGATCGTGTTCGTGCGCACGCGAAGCGCCGCAGAGGAGGTTGGCACCGCACTCATTGCCCGCGGGATCGTGGCCGCGACCATTTCGGGCGACGTACCCCAAAAAGAGCGCGAGCGCATCGTTGAGCGCTTGCGAGATGGCTCGCTCACAGTGCTTGTCGCGACCGACGTCGCCGCGCGAGGCCTCGATGTTGAGCGAATCGGTCTAGTCGTGAACTTCGACATCCCCTCGGAGCCGGAGGCGTACGTGCACCGTATTGGCCGCACTGGCCGCGCGGGCCGCACGGGCGAAGCGATCACGTTCGTGGCACCTCACGAGAAGCGCAAACTGCGCAACATCGAGCGCACGACGCGCCACGACCTCGAGGAGATTCAAATCCCCTCGCCGCTCGACGTCTCGCGCCACAAAATGAAGAAGCTTCTCGCGGAGGTTCCGGCGCGTCTTGAGAAAGGGCGGCTCAATCTCTACTTCGATCTCCTGAACGAGTTTCTTGCCGAGAACAACGTCTCGGTTGAGCAAGTCGCGGCGGCCCTCGGTGCGATGACGGTTGGCGACGACGGCCCACGCACGCACGAGGACGACTTTACGGGCGCAAGCTTCCGAGACAAGGGCGGCAAAGGTGAGCGTTCGGACCGCAAGGATCGTGGCGAGCGCAAAGACCGCGGGGAGAAGAAGCCGCGCCGCTCGAGCGCAGGTTTTACAACGTACCGCATTGCCGTGGGCAAGAATCACGGAGTGCGCCCGCAAGCCATCGTCGGCGCCATTGCTGGCGAGGGAGGGCTCAACGGTCAGGACGTTGGAAAGATCGACCTGTTCCCCTCGTTCTCGCTCGTCGAGCTTCGCGACGGTGTCGACGAGGCTGCGCTCGCACGCATCGGCCGCGCACGCGTGGGAGGCAAGCCCATGCGAATCCAGGTGGATCAGGGCCCCAAAAAGGGAGGGAAGTTCAAAACCCGCAAGGGTAAGCACTTCGAGGACCGCGGTGGGAAGAAGTCGAATCGCTGGTAAAGCGGCGATACTCGTCACAGCCTACTCAAACCCCTCTCTGGCTTAGGGTTTCAGGCAATCCTCGCCCTGGATTGTGCCACCCCCGTCGCGCGCAGCCACGTGGGTTTCGATGAGGGTTCCGATTCCGATTCGCGTCTAGTTGCTGAGCTGAGATACGCGTTGGCGCGAGATTCCGAGGATCGCACCGATGTCGTCCTGGCTGAGGCCGTCGGCGCGCATTCTTCGAATGATTGATCGGCGGATTTCGGAGGCCATTTTTGCCGCGGCTTCGGCTTCGGCGCTCGCCTGATCAGCGCCGCGCTTGGCGTCGTCGTACGCGGTTGTGACGAAAAGTTCCTCTTTTTCGCGGCCAGCATCGGCGAGTGCACGTTCCACAAGAGGCGTGATCTGCGCAAACGTTCGGGCGCGCATGCGAATGTTCTCGCCGCCGATCGTGAGTGTCGCGTCCCATTCGCGCCCGCTCCGTGCCGCTTTGACTTCTACCGCCATGCTTCAGTCTCCTTTTCGCGCTCGGCCAGGCCCATCCTGCCATAGGCCCTTGCGACTTAACCGCCATAAAACCTAGCAGTTCGGGGCCTGTGCGAAGCACGCCACCCGGTAGAGTGGAGCCATCACCCCTACCCACGAAGGAGGCGCACATGACCCCGCCAAAGTACGCACAAGCATTCCCGAGCGCGACCGAGTACCAGAACCTCACCGCCGCTAATGCCCGCGTCGAAGCACGAATCGCCGGCAAGGGCGCCATCACTCCCCCGCAGTTCGCTACCCTCCTGCAGGCGTGGCGCCTCCAAAAGCTCGCATGAAAGGCGCGCGGATCATGGGAAAGAAGCTTTCTTCACCGCAAGGGCTCCGCGGAAAAGTCGCGTTCATCACGGGCGCCTCGGGTGCGCTTGGTTCCGACGCTGCCCGGGCTCTCCATGCACGCGGCGTCCGCGTGGCGCTTCTCGGCCGCAACACCGATAAGCTCGAGACACTCGCACGTGAGCTCGGCGGCCCCGAGAAGGCACTCGCGATCGACATGAACGTTCGAAACCTCGCCTCCGTCGAAGCCGCGGCGAAGAGCGCAGTCGAGCACTTCGGCGGCATCGACATTGTCATTGCCGGGGCGGGCATGGTCACAACCGAACTAGTCGAGGACTACTCGGCGACGGGGTTTGTGGACGACATCGACACAAATCTCAATGGCGTGTGGCGCACCATCAAGGCGACGCTGCCCTGTCTTCGCGAATCGAAGGGACACGTGAGCATCATTGCGTCGCTCGCTTCGTTCATCCACATGCCAGAAATGTCCGCGTATTCCGCCTCGAAGGCCGGCGTTCTCGCGCTCGCCAATTCGCTCAGGCTTGAGCTCGATGGAAGCGGAGTCACCGTCGGAACCATCCACCCTTCCTTCTTCGAATCAGCTCTCGGCGACGCTCTTACGAACTCTCCGCTTCTCAGCCGTGCGAGCGGAAACTTCACTGGGCTATTCGCGCCGGTGAAGCGTGAGGACGTCGTCGCTGCGATCGTGAAGAATATCGAACGGCGCTCGCGCGTAGCGGTACTGCCCAGGGCATTTTCGTCTCTCTCACTTGCGCCAGGCCTTGGCCAGCGCGTGATCGAGCCCTACCTCAGCCACAATCTCCGAAGGGGGACCGAAAAGCTCGAGCGCTAATGCGGAACACCCCAGGTCTCATACGCATGATCAAACATTGCTTTTCCGGTTTTGACTGCACTGCGTTCTGACTCGACCCCGGCGGGAGAACCGACGGGGTACTCCACGAGCTGAACGATGAATTCCGGTTTCTTCGGGTCGGCATTCGGATTCATCCCCACGGTGATCACAACATCGACGCTTTTCGCGCCTTTAAAGCGGTCACCATCCGTTTCGGGATTCACCCTTCTCGTGATCCCGCACGCCACCGCATCGTATTCATCAAAACGCACCGCTCCTGCCGGAATTTCCTCGAGGAGCGCTTTGCGTTGCTTGTCCATCAGCGCGGTGTTCTCGATTTTGCAGACGTTGGGCGCTTCCATCCCTTCTTCCGCATCTCCCGTCGTCATGACGATTCTTGAGCCATTTTCTTCGTAGATGAACTGAACTGGCTTGCCCGGATCCGTCTCCTTCTGAGTCCAGCCTTCGGCAGGATCAAACGTTACGCCTCGTCCTATATCAATCGATCCGGAATGCGGTTCGGGGTTTGGTGACGGCTCGGGGGATGGCGTTGGTTCCGGTGCTGGGGTGGGTGTTGGCTCGGGAGCCGGTGACGGCGTCGCGGGCGGCGCGCTCTCAGAGGGTGCCGTGTTTGACGGCGGTTCCCTCTGCGGCGCACTCGCTGTCGCTGTTGTCCGCTGCTCCGAATTGGTGTCATCGTCGCCCATGAGCAAAGCGAAAACAATGCCGATGACCACCAGCGCGATGATGGCAACTATGCACCCACATCCGACCCCCAGCATCAGTGCAACATTGCTATGTTTTCGTTGACTGCTGCCTGACTACTGCACTGCGGCAAACTGATTCGAGCCAGGTTGATAGGTCATCAGCGCGCCCCTTCGTCGGTTTCTCTCACGCTACCAGCGCACGTCACGTTGCGGAGGCGGTTCGCACAATCTCTTGAAGTCCTTGCCCGTCATGATCGACTCTCAGCACGCGCGGGCTGAAACGCTTCCTTAGGGACACCTACGTCGGAGCCTGCCCGAGCCAGCCCTAATACAAGCCCCGTTCGACTAAGTAACTGAAGCACTTTCCCGAACGGGGCTCGTGTACTCCTTCCCCACATAAAGGCGATTGCGAGAGCGGTGTGAATTCAAGATGAGATGCTCCTTTGCCGGCATGGCGCCAATACACCCATCTGACTAGAATGTGATCTGGGCAATGCTTCGGGCCGCACTCGCGAGGCCGTCCATAGATATAGGAGAGACGATGCCAGAACCGCGATCACCTCAAGGACCACCGGGGCACGGGCAGCCGTCGCTTGGGCCTCACAACTCGGGCAGACGCCGCACGGGCCTCTTATGGGCATGCGCCGCCGCAGTCGGTCTTGTCTTCGTTCTCCTCGTGGTCGCGGCAATCGCGATTGCGATGTGGATTGATTCGAATAAAGATTCCGCTGCGCCTGCAACGCCTACTCAAACGTCGAATACCGCAAGCAGCCCAGCGCCGACCTCCGAGGCTCCCGCAGCAGCCACCGGCACCCCCACATCTCCCACGCCGAGCACCGAGGAACCGTCCGAACTGCCAGCAGGGAGCAACCCTCAAACTAAGGAAGAAGCAAAGAGCGCCTTTTACGCTTCCTTGCCTGAGAAAATCGAGAACTGGGAGATCACGGATGTTCGTGGTGACAAGATCTACAAGGACGGTGATCGCCAAATCAGCTTCCTATTCCTGAGTCTTTCCGAGGACTCGTCTAACCCTTCCCTGGGTTACGAGGGAGAAGAGGTGTTTGAACGTGGAAGTTGCGCGCCAAATACCCAGCATCCGGATGCCATCACCTGCCTCATTTTTCCACGGGCAACGGGCGACGCTGCGTACTTCATGACCTCAAGGTCTTCGGACATGGAGGAAATGATCCGTATTTCTCAAGCCGTAATCGCCGGCAAATAACCTTTTGAGGCCTGAACGAAAGCACAGGCTTCTCATGGCCTCATACTCTCAACAACAAAAGAAACCGCTGCGGGTGGTGGGCGTGGGGTGCGCGTGCATCTGTGCCATCATCGCGCTCGCCGTCGTAGTAGTCGGAATTCCCGTTGTGGCGGTCATTGTCAATCAGCCAAAAGCCACTTCGATACCGGATCACGCCCCAATCACGAGCTCGAAGGTAAGCGAGCAACCGTCGGCCCCTGATCCCGCGAACCCCAATCCCAACGGCACGGGGATCCTGAGCCCCACCCCGGGCCGTGCGACGGAAATCTCCGGCGAACCTGCTGAGGATGTGCTCAATCAGCGACTCCCCGACGCCATCGGCGAATGGCAGCTCGCACACATCGGAACGCGCCCCGTGTACCTGCGCGCCGAACAGCGAATCAATGTTTTGAGTATCACCAACACGGACAAGGTCGGCTCAGCAACAGCCGAAAACCCCGCCTTGGGACTCGATGGCGAGCAGGTGATTGAACGCGGCGTATGCGCCCCGCACCCAGGAGGCAAGGGCGGCTTCCAGTGCTGGGTATGGGCCCCGGACGTTCCAAAAACGGTTCTGACCGTCGAAACTCGCGATGCTTCTATGGACGATGTGATCGCTGTAGCCAAGGCGGTGCGAGGGTAAATCCTGCGGGCGAGCCAACAATCGGACACCTCCACAGATTGTCTACAATCAGGGTAGCCTTTCGCGTACCTGGTCTCACTCGGACCGGCGCCATGAAAGGACCCACCTGTGACTGCGAACGCCTCCTCCACTGCACCCCCGCCCAAAGAAGTTGAGCCGAAGGGTTTCCTTGGACTCATCGTGCGAGTTGGCAACAAAATCCCTGACATCACGACGCTCTTCGTCAGCGCCCTCGTCATCGTGCTCGCGATCTCAGCACTTCTATCGCTCGTGAGTTTTGACTACATCAACCCGGCGACTGACGAAAAGATCCAGATCGTCAATATGCTCGCGCCCGATCGCCTGGTTGAGCTCATGGCGACAGCCGTCACGAACTTCGCGACGTTCCCCGCTCTCGGCATGGTTATCGTCGCCACGATTGGCATTGGTATTGCGGACGGCTCCGGATACATCAACGCCGCGCTCCGCAAGCTTCTCGCATTCACGCCGAAATCGCTGCTCACACCGATGATCATCGTGGCGAGCATGCTTTCACACCTCGGCCCAGACGCGGGCTACGTCGTGATCATCCCGGTCGCAGCTTACATGTTCTATGCGGTAGGCAAGCACCCCCTCGCAGGCATCGCCGCTTCCTTCGCCGGCCTCGCAGGCGCCTTCGCTGCGAACTACACGCCATCAGCGATCGATCCTGTAATCCAAGGATTCACGGAGCCTGCGGCACGGATCCTTGATCCGAGTTACAGCGTCAACATTCTCGCGAACTACTTCTACAGCCTCGGTGCAACCTTCACGGTAATTCCCGCACTATGGATCGTCACGGAAAAGTGGGTCGAGCCTTGGCTTCAAAAAAACTTCCCCCTCGACGTCACGTCTGATGACATCGAAAATATCGACATTCCCCTTACCTCGCGCGAGAATCGAGCTCTCGTCATTTCGACGGCTATTTTCGTGCTCGCGGTTATCGGGCTCGTCCTTTCACTCATACCCGCGGATTCGGTATGGCGCGAGCCCGAAACGGGATCACTCACGGCGCCCGAGGCGCCCATCATGAAGTCGATCGTCATGATGATCTTCGTTCTCACGGGCCTCGTGGGGCTGCTCTACGGATTCCTTTCTGGCCGCTTCACGGGACCGAAAGATGTCTCGAAGGCCATGGAAACAATGACCGAGACTCTCGTTCCACTCATCGTTTTCTATTTCTTCGCCGCCCAGTTCATGTGGGTGTTCAACCAGAGTCAGATCGGTTCGCTTCTTGCAGTCTCCGGTGCGGAATTCCTCCAGAACCTCAACCTGCCCCCGCAGCTTACGGTTCTCGGCATCATTCTTTTCGTCGCGTGCCTGAACCTCATCATCACTTCTGCCTCTGCGAAATGGGCAATTCTCGCCCCGATCTTCGTGCCAATGCTCATGGGCGTAGGGATCGCACCCGAACTCACGCAGGCGACTTTCCGCGTAAGTGACTCCGCGATCAACGTCGTGACTCCGATGTTCGCGTTCTATTCGCTCATCATCACCTATTGCCAGCGGTACGTGAAGAAGTCCGGCATCGGCACTCTCTCTTCGATGATGCTGCCGTACTCAATCGGCCTCATGATCACCCTTACAATCACGCTCTTCATTTTCTGGGGCTTCAACATCCCACTCGGTCTCGACTCCAGTTACGTGTACCCGCGCCCGTAGACCACAAAAGAAAGGATTTCACCATGAGCACAAGCTCAATTCAGGACTCCCTCGCCGAGCGCTTCCTTCGCTATTCGGCGATTTCAAGTCAGTCGAATGCCTCGGCGACAACGGTGCCCACGAGCGAAGGCCAGTGGGAACTCGCGCGCCTCCTCAAAAGCGAGCTCGAGGACGCGGGCGCAGAAGAGATCCACCTGAGCGAGACGTGCGTGCTCACCGCGAAGATTCCCTCGACTCTTCCTCAGGGAAGGTCGGCCCCTGCGATCGGTTTTTGCACCCATCTCGACACCGTCGATGTGAACCTCTCCCCCGATGTCCGAGCCCGCGTCATTGACTACCACAGCGGCGACGTGTGCCTCAATGAATCCGAAGGCGTATGGCTACGCGAAAATGACCACCCTGAAATTTCCAGGTACGCGGGCGAACGAATCCTCGTGGCTGACGGCACGAGTGTGCTCGGCGCGGACGACAAGGCGGGGGTGGCCTCCGTCATGGAGGCGGCTGTGCGCCTACTTGAGGATCCGACGGCTCCCCGCGGCGACGTGTACCTCAGTTTTGTACCTGATGAGGAGATCGGGTTGAGGGGCGTGCGGACGATGGATCTCGCACGCTTCCCCGTTCAATACGCTTACACTCTCGATTCCTGCGAGCTCGGCGAGGTCGTGGAATCAACATTCAATGCGGCAAGTGCAACCATCGACATCGTGGGCGTCACAGCGCACCCGATGAATTCGAAGGGAAACATGGTGAACCCGATCCTCATTGCGCACGACATCATCGCGCAGTTCGATCGTCACGAGACTCCGGAACACACGGAAGGGCGCGAATCCTACATTTGGGTGAACGAGATCGAGGGGAACCAATCGACGGCGCGTGTGGGAATTTCGATCCGCGACCATGACCTCGATGGTTACGAAGAGAAGAAGCAGCGGATTCACGACATCGCCGCTCGTGTACTCAAACGTCACCCTCGCGCGAAGGTTACGGTCGAGATTGACGATGTCTACGGAAATATCGAAGACGCGAAGACCGAGGAGAACGCAGCCGCTACCGACAACATCGTGAAAGCCATGGCGGAGCTTGGAATTGACCCGATCAACCTCTCGATGCGTGGCGGAACCGATGGCTCATGGCTCTCGCGCCAGGGGATCTTTACGCCCAACTTCTTTACAGGCGCCCACAATTTCCACTCGGTATTCGAGTTCTTGCCCCTCAACGCATTTGAGAAGAGCTTTGAGATGGTAAATACGCTCATTCGCCGGGCAGCGCAGTCGTGATTGCGCACTCGGCAAGCTCAAGGGCCGGCGGCCTCCCGCGGGAGGTCACCGGCCCTTAGCCTTCACTTTTGTTGCTCGTGGCAATCAGCGATTGCGTGCGGAGCGGACAACGAGCACGCTGCCGACTCCAAGGAGTGCGAGTGCGCCCAGAGCCGCGGCGAGGTAGGCGCTCCCTTCGACGCCCGTACGCGGAAGCGCACCGTGCGGCCTCTGCTTCGCCGGGCTCGAAATGCGGCTCAGCTGAGTGGGCTTCTCGAAGTTTTGCGCGGGTTCTTCAGGTTCGGGCTGCTCATCTCCGCCGTCTTCGCTCACGGTCGAGGTCTCGGCGACTGTTTCGTAGGAGAGATCGATGCCCTCGGATCCCTCCATGTTCACCGGGAGGTTTACTGTGCGGGCGAGAGGGACCTTGACGTTCTCGTCGCCGTCGGCGCCGATGGCGGGAACGGCAAAGCCGAGGCCAAGCGAGCACACAAGGGCGCTCGCCGCGAAGATTGAGGAGGTACGCTTCACGTCAGTCACTTTCTTAGAGGTGAAATGCTGCGGGGTTTGACGGCGCGCCGGGGAAAGTTCACGCATTCCCCATCCTCTTCCTGCTTGGTGAACACCTAGTTACGCGGTGGGGAGCGTTTGCTGAATCAGCTCTCTTATCCGCACGACAAAGCGGCCCGACGGCATCACAGGAACCGTCGAGCCGCTGAGAGGAAGCCGCGCTAGCCGAGCAATTCGGGATACTCGGCCTCAACACCCTTGACGTGGCGATCAACGAAGGCGAGAACCGTCGAGTACCACGTGAAGGCATTATTTGGCGTGAGCACCCAGTGGTTCTCGTTCGGGAAGTAGAGGAAGCGGTGCGGGTTCTCCTCGGGACTCTTCCCACTCGCGCTCAGCAACTCGAACCACAGGCGCAGCCCCTCGCCGATCGGGACGCGGTAGTCCTTATCGCCGTGGATCACGAGCATGGGTGAGACGATTCTGTCGATTGAATCGGCGGGGTTGTACTCGGCGACGTGCGTATCGTCGAGGTGCGCTCCCCAATGCTGCGCCGCGTCGGTCGTATGGCGGAATTGGTCAATGTTCCACAGCGACGCGTGAGTCACGATGCAGTCGAAGAAGTCTCCCGTGTGCCCGGCGACCCAATTCGCCATGTAGCCGCCGTAGGAGCCGCCGAGTGCAGCCTTCTTCGTCTCGTCAATCTCGGGGCGCTCAAGAGCAGCCTTAGTGGCGCGCATGATGTCGTCGAAGGGGCTCCCGCCGAGCTGGTCCCAGCCGCGGTCGATCATCTGCTGACCGTAGCCGGTCGAGATCGCAGGATCGGGCAGCAGCACCGCGTAGCCGCGTGCGACGGCCGTCCACGGGTTCCATCGCCAGCTCCAGCTATTCCACGATCCGAAGGGACCGCCGTGGATCCAGAGCAAAAGTGGCGCGGGATTCTCGGCGCTTGCATCTTTCGGCAAGCACAGCCACGAACGCACGGGGGTTCCGTCCTCGGCTTCGATGCTGAACTCGGTGAGAGCGCCAGGCACCTCGGGAGCCTCGAGCGGGGCGTCGATGCTGCTCACGTCGCGCGTTTCGGGGTCGAGTCGCACGGGAAGCGGTGGCTGATCGATCGCATCCTGAAGTCCCACGAGCGTTCCGTCCCGCTCATCGAGAGCGAGGTCCGTGTAGTGGAATTTCCCTTCGGTGAGGAGTTCGACGGTTCCCTCTTCGACATCGAGCCTGAAGATTCCGCCGCGTCCCTCGTGGTCTGCCGTGAAGTAGAGGCTCTTTCCACACGGAGTGATCGCGGTATATCCGATCCAGTCGGAGAAGTTCGTCGCGGTCGTGGTGCATTCACCGGTTTCGAGGCGGTAAATCGAGTAGGTGAGCTTGAGCGGCACGGTGCGGCTGACGGCCTCCTCACGCGCGAGGAGCAGGTAGTCACCGGCGGGGCTCACTGCCTCGAGCATGTGGTGCACGCCCTCTTCTTCTGCGAGGGTCGTCACCTTCCCCGTTTCGACGTCGATCTTGATCACGGTGCCGAAGGCTTCGGTCCCGCGCACCGTACGAGTGAGCGTCGCGTATACCGAGGAACCGTCGGAACTAATCTGGGCACCCGAAACCCGCTCGTGCGGGGCAAAGTGAGTGAGCTGGCGAAGGTGGAGCTGCGCTTCGCCGTCCTCCGCGTCAAGCGGTTCGGCCACGAAGATCTGGTTCACGGTGGGGCCAAGATCGTGGTCCCAGGCGCGCACGGGGTGGCCGGTGTGCAGGATGCCCGTGAACTTTTTCTCCTCGCGTTCCTTCGCGATGCGAGCGTCGTCTTCCGCGTCTTTCGCGTGCGGATGAACCCCACTCACGAGGGCGATTCGGCCGCTCTCACGAGCGATGCTGAGACCGCCAAAGCCTGCGTGGCGCTTCGCAACAACGCGGGCCTCGCCACCACCGTTAGGGAGGAGGAAGAGGCGCTGTTCGCTATCGTCCTCGCCGGTTTCACGCTTCGCGGTGAAGAGGATGTCGCCCTCGTTCGTAAAGCCCGCGAGGGCTTCGCCCTCAAGCCCGCGGGTGAGGCGACGAGGCTTTGTTACGCTCCCCTCGCCGTTCGGGAGCTCCCACAGCGCGCTCACATATGCGTTGTTCTTCTTGTTAAGTTCACTGCGCACGGCGATGAGGCGGTCGCCCTTGGGCGAAAGCGCGAGTCCCGTAAGTCGCGGCTCTGCGACAAATGCGGTCAGGTCATGAAAAATTGAGTTGCTATCCGTCATGGCACAACCCTAGCCACGATCACCCACACATGTGCTGGGCGTCTCACCGCTCTCGTACGCTGCGAGCGTACGCGTCACGTAAAAAGGAACCCCAGGCTGATTTGAACTGGCCCCCGAAAGTTGGACTGGTTTAACTCTAGGCGGTTAGGGCTTCAAGGGCCTGATCTCGATATTGCATCGGGGTCAGGCCCTTGAGTCGTTGTTGGATGCGTTCGGTGTTGTACCACTGAATGTACTTGTCGATCGCCTGGTTGAACTCTGCGACGGTGGCGAAGACTTCTCCGTGGTACATCTCGGTTTTCAAGTGTCCGAAGAAATTCTCCATGACCGCGTTGTCGTAACAGTTGGCTTTACGGGACATCGACTGAACACCACCGTTGTCGCCGATCAGGTTACGCCACGAGGCGTGCTGGTATTGAAAGCCCTGATCGGTGTGCATCATCCACCCGGGTTCAGGTGCACATGCGGCGAGCGCCTTGGACAAAGACGCAGCGGTAAAGGCTGTCGACGGGGATGTAGCCACTGTGTGAGCGACGATTGAGCGGTCGAACAAGTCCATCACTGGCGACAGGTATACCTTGCGGCCTGCGGCTCTGAACTCGGTGACGTCGCTGACAAAGACGGTATTTGGCTTGTCCGGGGTGAACTTGCGGTCAAGCTTGTTGGCAGCGATGTGGCTGATCGTTCCAGCGTAGAAAACATACGGCCTGTGCTGGCGGATCTTGGCTCGAAGACCCATCTCGCGCATGAGTTTGTAGACGAGTTTGTGATTGACCACCCAGCCCTGGTTGCGCAGGTCTAGCAGCACCCGCCGATAGCCGTAACGATGCTTGTTACGCTCGAAACTTTCCCGGATCGCTTGCTTAAGTGCAGCGTGTCTATCCGGCACGCTGAGTCGTTTTTGATGGTAGAAGAACGTCGACCGTGGGATACCTGCGGCGTCTAAGAGGTGCTCCAAGCGGTGGTGCGACTTGAGGATGACGATCGCCTCGACCTTCAGGCGCGTCCCTGATTCCTCAAGTCTCGCAATTTTTTTAGATAAGCATTTTCGGCTTCTAACCGTGCGACCTGACGGCGCAGCTTCTCCTCTTCGGAGAGCTGCTTCGGCGCGGTCGAGCCCTTGGGTCTGCCCTTCGGCTTCGGTTTCAACGCCTCGTCGCCGCCTTTATGCCATTTCTGCGACCAAACATCTACGAGATGGTCTGACGACAAGCCAAACTCACGCGCAAGATCCATCTTTGTCTCGCCGGCGAAGTGGCGCTCGACAACTTCCTTCTTGATCTCGAACGAGTACTGCTGCTTTATCGGTTTCTTCACAAGACAAAGCCTGCCATGCAGCTGAAACCGCCGATAGAGGGTGCGCGTTGCATCTCTCGAAACCCCGACCACGTTCGCAGCAGCATTGCTCCCCATGCCCTGCTCGAAACACACCACCAACTGCTCGCGCTGATGCTCACTCAGCAAAATTCGTGTCCGCAATGAAAACTGCTCCCCACTAGTCGATAACTGATTTCTCAGTCCAACTAATGGGGAGCAGTTCAATTTTACCTGGGGTTACTTTCCAATTGTGGAGCTAACGGGATTCGAACCCGTGACCTTCTGCATGCCATGCAGACGCGCTACCAACTGCGCCATAGCCCCAAATTTTCGAGCATCGCCGAAGCGACTCCAGCAATATTACATGCTCAGCGGACGGCCGCGAAATTCGGCGGGAGGTTCAGTGACGTGAGCCTCACCCATCCTGCACCTTCACTACGGCGCATAACTTCGACGACCGCCCGGTGGCAGTTATCCATGCTCGCGAGTCCCCGAAAATCGCCTTCACCGGCGCCGATCATCGCGGCGAGGCCGAGCGAGATCGCTGCCCCGTGCGCGACAACGACGACCGTGCCGGACTCGTGACGCGCAGAAAACTCGCGGCAGGCTCCATCAAAACGGCGCGCGACATCGGCCCTGTGCTCAACTCGCGCCTTCTCGAGGCCACTCGATACGCCAGCGCGCCACAGCGCAAACTCGAACGGCCACCCCTTTTCGATCTCGTCGCGGGTGAGCCCTTCCCAGTCTCCGAAACCTCGTTCGCGTAGGCGAGCGTCGGGCACAACCTCGATCCCGTGATGGGTAGCGATCGCCTCTGCCGTGCTTTTCGCCCGTCCAAGCGGCGAGCTGTACACGGCTACAATGCTTTCATCTTTCGCGAGGGCCTCCCCCACGGTGCACGCTTGTGCGAGGCCAGTGTCGTTGAGCGGGATGTCAGAAGCACCTTGGATACGGCCGCTGAAGTTGTAGTCGGTTTGGCCGTGGCGCACAAGAATGAGGCGGGAAGCCATTACTTCTCCTGCGCCTCCACCTCGGGGCCGAGATCGAGGTCGAGATCGATCGTCGGAGCGTCACGCCACAGTCGTTCGAGCGCATAGAACGCGCGATCCTCCTCATGCTGGACATGCACGACGATATCGGTGAAATCGAGGAGGATCCAGCGAGCATCCTTCTCGCCTTCGCGGCGCTTCGGCTTGTAGCCGGCCTTGAACATTTCCGCTTCAACGCCGTTGACAATCGCGTTCACCTGGCGTTCCGAGTCGCCCGAGCACACGACGAAGACGTCGGTGATCACGAGCTGCTCGGAAACGTCGAGCGCGATCACGTTGCCCGCAAGCTTGTCGGCTGCGGCCTGCCCGGCGATTCGGGCCATGTCAATGGATTCCTGGGTCGCTGTCACGAAGCAAGTCCTCCGGCAAAGTCAAAAGTGGCAGTCTCAGGGGTTGCAGCGAGGGCGTTCACGATGCCCGGCCCGATCACTCCGGTCACGAGCAGAACCACGAGCGTGATCGCAATGGCCGCGACGATCAACCACGTGATCCACATACCGATTCCGCCGGACGTTCGGCTCGGGTTATTGAGCACGGTTCCCTCGAAGCGCGCGGCAGGCTTTGGCTCTGGCGCCTGATCGGCGGGAAGATCTCCCACTTCAAGCCATTCGGAAGCGTCAACCGGGTCGTCGCCCTCGGTCGTCTCGTACACCGGGGCGAGCTCGAGATTCGAATCGACAGGCTTGGGAGCAAGAGCCTCAGACGCGCTCGTGTCCTCGGTGTCCGGGTTCTCGTTCACGGAAATCCAAGCCGACGCTTGCGTGCCCTCCGGCGGTTCTGGCTCGGTGTGCTCGACGCCCCGCTCCCCCGATCCGCTTTGCTCGCTCTCGGTTACCGCCTCTGAAGCTAGAACGCTCGTCTGCGGTTCGGTCGGGGGTTCCGATTTTTCTCCGTCGCGGCCAAACAGGGCACCGGGCCACGATCCTCTCCTCGATCCGACGCTCGACGCGGGAAAATCACTGCTCAATGGATCAACGACTTCGACCGTCTCACTGCGGGGCTCAAAGCTTTCGGCGGGAGTTTCCTCCACAGTTACCGTGCTCGCCTCCGCCTCAGTGGCGGATGGCGCCGTCACTGTTGCGCCACGCTTCGCGCGCTTGCCCGTATAGTGCTTGAGCTCGGGGAGTCGATCGTCGGCGAGCGGGGGAATCATTGCCGTGCGGCGCGCATAAAGCGTGAGATTACCCGTCACGCCGCGAGTTGTCGACGCGTTCTGTTCGTCCTCGCTCACCGCTCGTGCGCGGCGTCCGTGACGACGCCCGGAAAGCTGCGGCTCAGTGCCCGTCATGCTCACGTCCTAGATAGAGCTTGTACTTGTTGATGTATTGCACCACGCCATCGGGAACGAGATACCACACGGGTACGCCTCGCATGACGCGAGTGCGACAGTCGGTCGAAGAAATCGCCATCGCGGGAACCTCAATGAGCGTGACTCCGCTTGGCGGAAGACCATCAGTATTGATGTCGTGGCCGGGCCGAGTCACACCCACGAAGTGAGCGAGATCGAAAATTTCGCTGTAGTCCTTCCACGTAAGGATATTCGTGAGAGCATCCGCACCGGTGATGAAGAAAAGGTCATCGCCAGGATACTGTGCGCGGAGGTCTCGAAGCGTATCGATCGTATAGGTCTGGCCCGGTCGGTCGATATCGACTCGCGAAACGGTGAACCTCGGGTTCGCGGCAGTTGCGACGACGGTCATGAGGTAGCGGTGCTCGGGATCGGAAATCTCCTTGCCCGATTTCTGCCACGGACGGCCCGTGGGCACGAAGATCACCTGGTCGAGACCGAAGACCGATTGGACTTCGCTCGCCGCAACGAGGTGGCCGTGATGGATTGGGTCAAAGGTCCCGCCCATCACGCCGATTCGGCGCTTTGCGCTCATACGATGATTCTCAACGAGAAGCGCCGCGGCGGTGTTCGCGCTCTACCTCGGCGACGGTCTTTGCGCTCGACGAGGGTTCCTGGTGAAGGCCGCTAAAGAGCGAGGTGACCACGAGCAAAAGCATGAGGATCACAAAAGCCACAACCCCGAATACTGCCGGGTGCGGACCGTGAGAGTGCGCGGCGGCCTCTTCGGCGAGGATCAGAAAATCAGCGTGCATGCCAGACCTTTCGCAATCGTTCATCCCATCGTGGGGCTATGCCATTGTTCCACAAGTTGCTCCGTGAGCGAGGGTGACGCAGCACAGCTCACGCTCGTACGTGGCCCTCACCTCGCACGATCCACGTCGTGCTTGTGAGCTCGCGAAGCGCCATGGGCCCGCGCGCGTGCAGTTTCTGGGTGGAAATGCCAATTTCCGCGCCGAATCCAAACTCCCCGCCATCACTGAAACGTGTCGAGGCGTTGACCATGATCACGGCCGAGTCGAGCGCGGCAATGAAAGCCCGCTCGCTCGCAATCGACGAGGTGAGGATCGACTCGGTATGCCCGCTCGTATGCTCACGGATGTGGTCGACGGCCTCCTCGAGGTCATCGACGACCTTGATCGAAAGATCCAGCGAGAGATACTCGGTGAAGAAATCCTCGTCATTGGCTTCGACCACACGTGCCTCACACCCATGCAGGATCGTGTACGCACGCGGCTCCGCGTGCAGAACAACAGCTTTTTCTGCGAGTGCGGACGAAAGACGAGGCAAAAACTCGTGCGCGACGCTTTTGTGAACGAGGAGGTTCTCGAGCGCATTGCACACCCCCACACGCTGGGTCTTCGCGTTCACAACGATGTCGATCGCACGTTCAAGATCCGCGCTTTCATCAACAAAGATGTGGGTGTTGCCCGTGCCCGTTTCGATCGTTGGTACGAGGCTCTCCTCGACGACCTGGGCAATAAGACCGGCGCCGCCGCGGGGAATTAGCACGTCCACGAGACCGCGGGCTCGCATTAGAGCCCTCGCACCCTCACGCTCGAACTCGTCGATCGAACTCACGAGATCCTCGGGAAAGCCTTCGGCTTGAAGGGCGTTTCTCATCGACTGAACAAGCGCTCGATTCGTCTCGAGCGCGGCGCTCCCTCCACGCAACACAACCGCGTTGCCCGACTTGAGAGCGAGGCCCGCGGCATCAACTGTGACATTGGGGCGAGCTTCGTAAATCATGCCGATCACACCGAGCGGGACACGAACCTCCGTGAGCGAAAGCCCGTTGTCGAGCACTCCCCCACGCACGACCTCACCGACGGGATCGGCGAGGTCTGCAGTGGCACGAAGCTGCCCCGCAATCGCCGCGACACGCTCCCTCGTGAGGGCAAGGCGATCCCTGAGTCCCGGTTCGATGCCGCTCTCGTCTGCGCGCGCCAGATCGCGATCGTTTGCCTCGAGGATGTGCACGGAATCATCCTCGAGCCGCGCGGCGATTGCGCGAAGAAGAGCATTCTTGCGGGCGGGGGTCTCGTGCGCGATCAGCCTCTGGGCGCGTTGCGCACGCGCGGCACGGTCGCGGACTGCCTCGGTTACCGTGACATTCTCATTCATAAGCACACTTTACAGCGCCTCACGAGAGCGACGAGGCCCTATTTCACGATGACGAGATCGTCACGATGCACGACCGCGTGCACCGCGATGTCGCTTTCATGCGCGGCAATCTCTTCAGACGTGAGCCCCATGATGCGCGAGATGGCGTCGGAAGAAAAATATGTGAGCCCGCGAGCCCGTACACACCCACGAGAATCAGCGATATCCACGGGCGAGCCGGCCGTAAACGACCCCTCCACGCCCGTAATGCCCACAGGCAGAAGCGAGCGCCGCTCCTCCACAACCGCCCTCACAGCGCCGTCGTCCAGCACGAGGGTGCCCTCCCCACGGCTCGCGTAGGTGAGCCACATGAGGCGCGAGCGCCGCCGTCCCGTGATGCGCGCGGGGAAGAACGTGCCGCAATCTTCGCCGGCAAGCGCGGCATCGAAATGCACTGGAATGGTCAGCACGCACGCGGTCCCCGTGATGGTCGCGTCATGCGCGGCGGAAAGCTTGGTGACCATCCCACCAGTTCCGACGGTTGACCCCCTCGAGCCGATTTCCACTCCCGGAAGTCGCGCCGCATCTTTCACAAGCGCGATGCGCTCGGCGCCCGGATCCCTGGGAGGGCGCGTGAACAGACCGTCGACATCCGTAAGCAGAACCAAAAGATCGGCTCCGGTCACTTGCGCCACGAGGCTCGCGAGTCGGTCGTTGTCCCCGAAGTGAATCTCGCGTGTCGCGACCGTATCGTTTTCGTTGACGATCGGAACCGCGCCCGAAGCAAGGAGCGCATTGAGCGATGCTCTCACGTTCCTGTACTTCTCGGGATGGACCATGTCATCTTCCGTGAGGAGCACCTGGCCCACGTGGACGTTGCTCATTCCAAAGGCCTGCGACCATTCACGGATCAACATGCCCTGCCCCACGGAGGCGAGCGCCTGGTTATCAGTGATCGATTCCGGGCGCTGCGAGAAGCCCATAGGGCGTAGCGCCGCCGCTATCGCACCCGAGCTCACGATCACGACTTCACGGCCATCGTGCACAAGTGAGGCGACGGAAGAGGCGAGTGCCCAGATCGCATTCCGGTTGAGGTCTCCCCCGGGAAGGGTGAGCGAGCTCGAGCCGATCTTCACCACGATCCGCTGGGCCGAAGAAAGCGATGCTCGCGAAGTAAGGCGCGCGGGATCGTGAACGCCGTGGCCGATGCGAACCTTGTTGATGCGGGGCATCAGTCGTCCTTCGAAGGATCGGCCCAATGGCCCGACTTACGCTCTGCCTCCATCGCACCGAGGCGATCCATGCGCTCTTTGACGCGAACGCGTCGCACCTCGCGCTTTTCTTGGCGCGTGGGGCGAGTACGCTCCTCGAGCCGCACGTCTGTGCCGCGTTGGCCGAGGAATTCAGCCCCCGTAACCATGGTCGGCTCCCAATCAAACACAACCGCATCCTCACCAGGACCGATCACGACCGTGTCGCCGGCCTTCGCTCCCTTGTTGAAGAGTGCGTCCTCGATACCGAGGCGGTTGAGGCGATCGGCGAGGTACCCCACAGCCTCATCGTTCGCGAATGACGTCTGGCGTACCCATCGCTCGGGTTTATCACCGCGAATGCGGTATACGAGCTGCCCCTCGAACTCCTCGGGGGTGATCGTGAAATCGCTCGAATCGTGATCTTCGGGCGTGAGAGTAATCGTGGGGCGGTCCTCACGCTCGAGTTCGGGGGTTTCCTTGCGCTGCTTCTCCACGAGCGACCCGAGCGTGAGCGCGAGTTCGCGAAGGCCTTTACGCGTAAGCGCGGAAACTTCAAGAACTGGAACGCCGCGCTCGCCCAATTCTTCGCGCACCATGTCCGCCATATCCGAACCATCAGGCATATCGACCTTGTTGAGCACGATGACCGTGGGGCGCTCCATGAGCGGCGGCAAACCGAGCCTGCTCGACTCGCTATCGAGCCTCTCGGCATACGTGCGAAGCTCGTTCTCGATCAGTTCGAGGTCGTGGAGCGGGTTGCGATCAGCTTCCATCGTTGCGGCATCGAGGACGTGCACGATCACGTGGCAGCGCTCGATGTGCCTGAGGAAGTCGAGACCGAGGCCCTTCCCTTCCGACGCGCCGGGAATGAGCCCAGGAACATCGGCCATTGTAAAGCGGAACTGCTCTTGCTCCACTACGCCAAGGTTGGGCGTGAGCGTAGTAAAGGGGTAGTCGGCGATCTTCGGGCGCGCCGCACTCATCGCGGCAATGAGTGAGCTCTTTCCGGCGCTAGGAAAACCTACGAGCGCTACATCGGCAATCGACTTCATCTCGAGAACGAGCGAACGCTCCTCACCCGGCTCGCCAAGAAGAGCGAAGCCCGGCGCCTTGCGTTTCGAGCTCGCAAGGGCTGCGTTGCCGAGACCGCCTTTGCCGCCGCGTGCCGCGACAAACCGTGTCCCTTCACCCACGAGATCCGCGAGGAACGTCCCCTCTTTGTCACGGACGACGGTACCTTCAGGCACTTTGAGTACAAGGTCCGCACCCTTCGTCCCCTCGCGAAAGTCTCCCTTCCCAAATCCGCCCGACTCCGCGCGACGGTGAGGGAGGTGGTGAAAGTCCATGAGCGTCGTGACATTGCGCGAGACCTCGAGGATGACGTTACCGCCGTCGCCCCCGTTGGCGCCGTCGGGCCCCGCGAGAGGCTTGAACTTTTCACGCTTGATCGAGGCGCAGCCATTGCCACCATCACCGCCGGTGATGTGAAGAACAGCGCGGTCAATGAAGGTTGCCATGGTGGCCTTTCGACGCGAGCGGATGCGCGAAGAGCGCTCTTGGCACCAGCCTAAGCTGATCCGCTCTGGAGTGCAGGGAGGTTAAACGTGAGGCGGGGAAGGGCCCCGCTGGGCACTTCCCCGCCTCACCTGTGAAAGTGGGACCGACCTCAGGCCGAGGCCACCACGTTCACCACGTTACGGTCGCGCTTGCGCGCGAATTCGACGACGCCCTCGGTAAGAGCGAAAAGCGTGTCGTCGCCGCCACGGCCAACGCCCTGGCCGGGGTGGAAGCGAGTGCCGCGCTGGCGTACGATGATCTCGCCCGCGCCGACTTCCTGGCCCGCGTAGCGCTTCACGCCGAGGCGCTGAGCGTTCGAGTCGCGGCCGTTCTTCGAGGAGCTAACGCCCTTCTTTGATGCCATGAGTCAGTACCTTCTCTCGATGTTTGAGATCGCTCAGGCGATCTTCGTGACCTTGAGCCGAGTCAGTTCCTGACGGTGGCCCTGGCGCTTTGTGTAGCCGGTCTTGTTCTTAAACTTGAGGATGCGGACCTTGGACCCGCGGAAATCCTCGATCTTCTCAGCGGTCACGGTGACCTTCTCGAGGTCTTCCTTCGCGGAGGTCACCTTGTCTCCGTCAACCAGGAGGACGGGAGCGAACTCTACGGTGTCGCCCGCCTCGCCGGCCACGCGGTTGATCACGATGGTGTCACCAACCGACACCTTCTCCTGACGACCGCCTGCGCGGACGATTGCGTACACCACGTCACTGCTCTTTTCTCGTTTGCTGACAAAATTTGCTCGGTACTTTTCCTCAAACCGCGCGGTTCACCGGGCGGGGCCACGCGACCGATGTCAAGCGTGAATCCGCGAGAACCGCTGCGGGAGGAAAAAGTCTACGGCACGAAATGCACCGACGTATAGCTTACGAAATACCTTCTCCAGATTCAACCGGCGCAGGCGCCACGACCTGGGAAAATAACCGGGAATGCTGTGGAACTCATCACGTCACTCGCGACCGGGATCCTCACTGTGATCCACAGCCGTGGCCCCCGTCTCAGTAGCGACAGAATTGGAAGCCTCGTGGCTCCCAGATTCCTCGCGCGCTTTTTCCGATCCGGGAGCCTTCTTCCCCTCTACCGGCGCGATGACCTGACCGTCAACCATCACCTCGGGAGCCGAGTGCCCCGTGCTCGCCGCGGCGATCGAGGCGATTGTCGCCCTCGCAAGGGCTCGCGATTCTTCGTTTTCCTCGAGCCGGTGCACATCCGATGCCGCTTTCGAATCCACGAGATCTTGGACGGCATCCTTCGCCGAGTTCGCCTTGTCGTCGGAGGAAGAACCCTTTGAGTCACGCCCTTTCGACCTATTCGAATCGCCCTCGGAATTCTTCGACCTTTTCGAGCGCCGACGTGACTTCTTAGGCTCATCCTCGAATGCGGGTGGTTCGTGGTGATGCTGACCGTCGAGATCAATCTGGATGCCACGACCGTTGCACGATTCGCACATGCTGGAGAAGGTCTCAACGAGTCCCGCGCCGACGCGCTTGCGGGTCATCTGCACGAGCCCGAGACTCGTCACTTCTGCGACCTGGTGCTTTGTGCGGTCCCGCGAAAGGCACTCGATCATACGGCGAAGCACGAGATCACGGTTTGCTTCGAGAACCATGTCGATGAAGTCCACGACAATGATGCCACCGATATCGCGGAGGCGAAGCTGGCGCACGATCTCTTCGGCTGCCTCGAGGTTGTTGCGCGTCACCGTTTCTTCAAGCGAGCCGCCCGTTCCCGTGAACTTCCCCGTATTGACGTCGACCACGGTCATCGCCTCGGTGCGGTCGATGACGAGCGAGCCACCCGAGGGCAGGTAGACCTTGCGATCCATCGCCTTCATGAGCTGCTCGTCCACACGGTACTTCGCAAAAGAGTCCTTCTCGCCCACGTGCTTCGTCACGCGTTCAAGAAGGTCGGGCGCGACCTCGCTGATGTACTCGTGGAGCTCCTTATAAACGCTCTCGCCTTCGACGATGAGTGAAGTGAAGTCTTCGTTGAAGATGTCGCGCACGACCTTGATCGCGAGATCCGGTTCTGTCGAGAGGGCCGTCGGGGCTCCCTTCCCCTTTGCGCTCGCCTTTTCGATCTTTTCCCACTGCTTCTGGAGGCGCTCGACGTCGCGCGTGAGCTCTTCCTCGCTCGCGCCTTCGGCAGCGGTGCGCACGATCACGCCGGCATCCGCAGGAACGATCGACTTGAGGATTTTCTTGAGGCGCGAACGTTCCTTATCCGGAAGTTTGCGGCTAATGCCTGTCATCGACCCGCCTGGAACGTACACGAGGTAGCGCCCTGGAAGCGAGATCTGGCTCGTGAGGCGCGCCCCCTTGTGGCCAATCGGATCCTTCGTCACCTGAACGAGCACGGGGTCACCGGCCTTGAGCGCCGACTCAATTCGACGCGGCTGCCCCTCGAGGCCCGCGGCATCCCAGTTCACTTCGCCCGCGTACAGCACGGCGTTGCGGCCGCGACCGATGTCTACGAATGCTGCCTCCATCGAGGGAAGAACATTCTGCACCTTGCCGAGGTAAACGTTGCCCACCATCGACGTGTGAGACTTCTGTGCCACGTAGTGTTCGACGAGGATGTTGTCCTCGAGAACAACGATCTGGGTTCTACCCGGGCGCTCTCGGACGATCATCGTGCGTTTCACGGACTCGCGGCGGGCAAGGAACTCCGACTCGGTGATCGAATGGCGGCGCCTTCCGGATTCACGGCCTTCACGGCGGCGCTGCTTCTTCGCCTCGAGACGAGTCGAGCCCTTGACAGCTTTCACCTCATCGCGGGCCTCGCGGACTCTCACGACGGTGTTGGGCGGATCATCCGGCTGGGGGTCATCGGAGCTGCCCGAGCTCCGGCGTCGGCGACGGCGTCGGCGGCTCGAGGTGCTCGAATCCTCGTCGTTCTCGCTTGAGTCATCCTCACGAGAAGGCTCACCCGAAGAGTCCTTCGCACCCTCCTCGTCGTTACCGTTCGAACTTGAGTCCTGGTCGCTCTTGCCGCCACGCCCCCTACGGCCGCGGCCGCCCCGGCGACGGCGCCTGCGCGAGCTGCGCTGCGAATCATCACTCTCGGAATCACCGGAATTCTCGGTGTCGCTACCGTTTGAATCGGTCGCGTTCTCTTCTGAGGTGTCCTCGTTGGCGTCGCGTTTCTTCGCGCGGCGTTCTGTTCGTGCTGCTTCGCGCGATTCTCGCTCCGCACGCTCGATTGCCGCGCGACGTGCCGCTTCGAGATCAGGCGCCCCGAAGGTGATGTCCACGGAAGCTTCGGCGAACGGGTCACCCGAAGCATCGTCGCCATTTGCCTCGCTCGCCTCGTCACTCAGCTCCGCGGTCGGGGTGGGGGCTTGAAACAGGAGGGAAGCAAAGTCAAGCATGTCGGGGGCCGACGCCTCCTCGCCTACCTCGACGCTCTGGCGGGAATCGGCGAGAGCCTTGAGGTCGCTCGAGAGATCGAAAGGTTCGGTGGTGAGCTCGTCAGGCGCGTCGGTGTCACTTTCGACCTCGATGCTGTCGGAATGAGGTGGCTCGCTCGGCGTCTTCTCGACGGATCCCTGCGGGGCTGCCTCCTGTTCGGGAGATTCGATGCCTGGTTCAGTGGGAGTGTCCACACCACTCGTCGCGGACGATGGCTCTGTAGCGGTCTCTGTTCCCTTCGCCTGTTCGCTTGCACGTTTCGCAGCGAGGCGACGTTCACGTAGGTTGAGAGGCTTTGCGTCGCTCACGACGGCGGAAGCTTGTGACGCGACGCTCGTGTGCGCCGTCGAGGTCGGCACCGGCTGCTCGGCACTCACCGTTGGAGCTCCCGCAGGGGCTCCCGCGACGCGCCGGACTCGTCGTCGAGGGCGCGCGGCGCCCTCTGTACTTGAGGATTCGTTCTGAGGATCCACTTCAGCCATGTGGCTGCTCCGTTCTAGAGCGGCCCAGCGCATCCTGGTGCCGCCATGTGTCATCGCCCGTAGGCGGAAGCCGAATAAACCTCCCCCTTCGCGCTGCTTTGATTTAGCGCTGCGACACCCGGTGCCTTGCGTCACGGCCAAAGCGTGGCCGGAGCGACACCCGAGTAACGGAGGATCCTTTACGCCGGATGCGTCGACGTAAACATCGCCCCCAAGTATCGCATACGAAAGCGCGAATCGCTCGCAGGAAGTCAGCCGTCTTGCCGCTCCCCGGATCGACACTTGCGACTCGCCATTGCGAAGGCATGCGCTCACCCCGAACAGTCGCAGAACTTTTCACGAGTTTTCAATTGCGTAAATAGCGTGGTCAACACGGCGAATCGTTCCTGCCACAGAAGTGATGAGAGGCGTAGAATGGCACGCATCAACGGCGGGCCCAAAGTCCCGTTCCGCTGGCCTTGAGGTTTCTAGCCTGAAGGTGAATCTCCCTGTCCCTCGTCTAGAAAAGGACGCCCATGGAAGCGCTCGATCTCGCGCGGTGGCAGTTCGGCATTACGACCGTCTACCACTTCATTTTCGTGCCGCTCACAATTGGCCTCTCGCTCCTCGTCGCGATCATGCAGACGATCGCCGTGCGCGCGAAAGACCCCGTGAAGGCCGATTCGTGGACGCGCATCACGAAATTCTTTGGTTCGATGCTTATCGTGAACTTCGGTATCGGCATTGCCACCGGTATCGTCCAGGAGTTCCAATTCGGCCTCAACTGGTCAGAATATTCCCGCTTCGTTGGCGACATCTTCGGTGCGCCGCTCGCACTCGAAGGGCTCGCGGCATTCTTCATGGAATCGACCTTCCTGGGCCTCTGGATTTTCGGTTGGAACCGTCTCCCCAAGGGCCTCCACCTGCTCACGATCTGGATGGTCGCGATCGGCACAACCCTCTCGGCATACTTCATCATTGCCGCGAACTCCTTCATGCAGCACCCCGTTGCCGCGGTGTTCAACCCGGAGACTGGCCGCGCCGAACTCGATCCGTCGCAAGGTGGTATTTTCGCCCTGCTCACGAATGTCACGACCCTCGCTGCTTTCCCCCACGTGATCGCGGGCGCTTGGCTCGTAGCTGGCTGTTTCGTGACAGGCATTGCCGCCTGGCACATGGTAAAGAACCACAATCGAGCTGAAGATCAAGCCTTGTCGAGTGAGGATCAAGCCGCCGCAAGCCACCTCGCAAAGAATGTCTGGCGCCCCGCCACGCGCTTTGGCGTTCTCGTTATGGTGCTTTCCGCCGTCGGCTTGTTTGCTTCCGGCGACTTCCAGGGCAAGCTCATGTTCGAGCAGCAGCCCATGA
Source organism: Dermabacter sp. p3-SID358 (assembly GCF_025147465.1). Classification (GTDB taxonomy): domain Bacteria; phylum Actinomycetota; class Actinomycetes; order Actinomycetales; family Dermabacteraceae; genus Dermabacter. Next base: position 107,977 of record NZ_JALXOZ010000004.1, on the reverse strand, counting down.
AGATGGCGTCGGCCGAGGCCCTGTGCCACACCGAGACCGGTGCGAGCTTCTCGATCCTCTCGGTCGCGGGCCCTCGTGCGTTCTCGCAGGACTGCAGCGACATCTCACACATCATCGAAGTTCCCTACGTGACCTCGATCCTCGCAACCAACGATCCGAACGCCACGCTCAAGGGCGTGACGGAGCTCAACGCCGAGTACAAGGAAAAGTACGGCGCAACCGCCGTCGATGCGAGCGGCAAGACCGTCGATGTCGACTACCGACCGAATCTCTTCGTCACCTATTGGTCGTTCCGCCTCATGATCGGCTTCGCCGTTTTCTGCGGCATTCTTGCCGTGTGGGCATTCTGGATCACCAGGGGTAAGGGAGAGAACGCTCGCACGTCGGGATCAAGGTGGTTCGCACGCTTCGCGATTCTCTCGATCCCCATGCCGTTCCTCGCCAACGCCTTCGGCTGGATCTTTACCGAGATGGGGCGACAGCCGTGGATTGTCGCGCCATCACCCGACGGTGACCCGCTCGTGCGTCTGCTCACCATGCAAGGTGTCTCCGGCCACGAAGGCTGGCAGGTGATCGTCTCTCTCGTGGTCTTCACGCTCCTCTACGGTGTGCTCGCCGTCGTGTGGTACTACCTCATGCACAAGCAGGCCGTGAAGGACATCAAGGCTCCCCGCGCCCTCACCAAGAACGAGGGCGCGACACACGAGGAGTTCGAAACACCGACCATCAGCTTTGGCTACTGAGAGAAAGGAGTAGACAATCATGGAAGCAACGTTCCTACAGACCCTGTGGTTCATCCTCGTCGCAGTGCTGTTCCTCGGCTACTTCGTTCTCGAGGGCTTCGATTTCGGCGTCGGCATGAATGTTTTCGCACTCGGCAAGGGTGACGAGAAGCGTAAAAACCAGATCCTCACGACCATTGGCCCCGTGTGGGATGCCAACGAGGTGTGGATCCTCGTGGGTGGCGGTGCCCTCTTTGCGGCCTTCCCCGAGTGGTACGCGACGATGTTCTCGGGCTTCTACCTCGCGCTCATCATCATTCTCGTGGCACTCATCGTGCGCATCTGCGCGTTCAAGTACCGCAACAAAGTCGAGAGCGCATCCTGGAAGTTGGCGTGGGACATCTGCCATTTCATTGGCGGTCTCGTTCCGGCCCTGATTTGGGGCGTCGCTGTGGGCAACATCGTGCGCGGCGTCAACATGGAGGCGAATGCCGGAGGTAAGAGCGTCGTCACTGATTCACTCTTCGACCTTCTCAACCCATTCGCTTTGCTCGCTGGCGTTGTGTTCGTGCTCCTTTTCTGGCTGCACGGCACCCTTTTCCTTGCACTGCGCACAACTGACGGAGTGCGTGAGGACGCAAATAAGCTTGCGGGCATCATCGTGTTCCCCACGATCCTTGCAGCGGCAGCATGGGTCCTTTGGGCCCAGATCGCTTACTCGAACAACGCGTGGACGTGGATCCCGCTCGTGATCGCGGCTCTCGCCCTCATCGGCGCACTCGTCCTCAACCGGGCTCGCCGCGAGGGCCTCGCGTTCACCTCGACATCCGTAGCTATCGCCTTCGCGACGGTCATGGCCTTCGGGGCAATTTTCCCGAATGTGCTCCCCGCGGCTAATGATCCTGCGCTCTCACTGACCGTCATGAATGCCTCGAGCACCGAGTACACTCTTCGCGTCATGACGATCGCAACGGTGGTCCTTCTGCCAATCGTTCTCGCCTACCAGGCTTGGGCCTACTGGGTGTTCCGCGCGCGTGTGACTGGCGAGGGTTTCCCGGCCGCCCACGCGGCGAACCTCGCACGAAAGGCGAAAGAGGGCTACCGCGAAGCCTTCAACACGGAAAGCTAAAACACTTTTGGCAAAGCGACAGCCTCCACTTGATCCGAGACTCCTCCGCCACGTCTCTAGCGCTCGCGCGCATGTTATTCGCACCGTTGTCTTGGGCCTCGTGGAGGCTGTTTGCGCTATTACAACCGCATGGTGTGTGGCTTCGCTCGGCGAAGCCCTCCTCGCGGAACGAACGTGGCCGCATGAGAATCCTCTACCGCTCGCGATCCTCACAGCTGCGCTTCTTTTGCGTGCCTGTGCAGTGTGGTACACGCAAGCCACGGGACATCGTGCGGCTACGGACACGATTGGTGAGCTCCGGCGCGCCGTTGTCGAGAAGAACGCCGCTCTCGGTCCACGCGGGCGAGCGAATCAAGCAGCGTCGACCGCGACCCTTGCCACTGCGGGTCTCGAGAACTTGCGCCCCTACCTCACGGGCTACGTTCCCCAACTTGCGCTCTCGGCGACAGTTACCCCGCTCGCGCTCATCGCGATCGCCGTGTGGGACCTGACGAGCGCAGTCGTCGCCTGCATCGCTCTCCCCCTGATCCCGATCTTCATGATCCTCATCGGGAAGATGACAGAGGGGTCCTCGGCGCGCTCCCTCGCAACGATGCGCAACCTGTGGTCGGAGACCCTTGATCTGGTCGAGGGTCTTCCCACGCTTCGGGCTCTCGGACGTTCCAAAGGCTCCGAGAGGATCGTCGCGGATCTCGGCGCTCGCCACAAGAAGTCCGCGATGACAACCCTCGCGTGGGCGTTTCTTTCGAGCTTCGCTCTCGAACTGATCGCCACCCTTGGGGTCGCGCTCATCGCGGTTTCGATCGGCCTTCGTCTTGTGAGCGGCAGCATGGAGCTTTTCCCCGCAATCGCCGTTCTCGTGCTCGCGGCCGAGGTGTACCTCCCTTTGCGCCTCGTGGGCCAGCAATTCCACGCGTCAACCGACGGCCTCGCCGCCGTCGATGCCACTTTCGAGGTGCTCAACGCTCCCACGGTCGGGGAGGCGGAACGAGGCGAAGGTTCACAGTGCCCGGCTACTCCCGATCTTTCGACCTCAAGCATCGTTATCCAGAACTTGAGCGTCGCCGGACGTGAACGGCTCGCACCCGCCGACCTCACGTGCACGATTCACCCAGGTGACATCACTGCGCTGCGAGGTGCGAGCGGGGAGGGCAAGTCCACGTCGATCGCGGCAATCCTTGGTCTCCTTGCACCTACATCGGGGTCCATCGCCTTCCTCGCTGCCGATGGCGCCGTTACTCCCCTGGAAGCAGTCGAGAAAGAAGGCCTGTGGGCGCAAATCGCGTGGCTCCCGCAGCGCCCGGTCGTGGGGCCAGGCGCTCTCAGAGAAATTCTTGAACAGGCGCTTCCCACGGGTATTGAACCGGCGAGTACGGAAGCACATGACCTCATCGAGGGTGCCGCGCGCGCGACGGGCCTTCACACGCACGTCGTTGGCGTGCACGGTTGGGATGTCGAACTCGGCCGCGGCGGTACCGGGATTTCCGTCGGTCAGCGCCAACGCGTGGCTCTGACGGCTGCACTCCTCGAAGCGAAGCCCTTCGTGATCCTCGATGAACCGACCTCTCACCTCGATGGGGAGAGCGAAGCGATGATCGTGCGTTTTCTCGAGACTCTGCGCGAGCGTGGCTCGAGCGTACTCATGACCGCCCACAGGCAGGCGCTTCTCGATATCGCGGACCAGGTCATCGACGTGCACGCCGAAGATGCGGCGGTGGTCTCGTGAAGTTCTCGACCCGCGCTCTTACGCGAATGCATGAGCTCATGGAGATCGGCCCGCGCCAACTCACCGCGGCGGTCGCGGCGGGCACCGCAACCCTCGGGAGCGCTTTCGCCCTCGCCGTGGTCTCCGGTTACCTCATCACGAAGTCATGGACGATGCCGCCTGTCCTCGACCTCAGCGTTGCCGTCGTTTCCGTACGCGCGCTAGGTATCTCCCGCGGCATTTTCCGTTACTTTGAACGTCTGCTCACTCACGATGCAGCCCTCACCGGAGTTTCGCGCCTGCGTACCAACGTGTACGCAGGTCTCGCGAGCGCGCCACCTGCGATCGCTGGGCGACTGAAGCGCGGAGACCTGCTCGCGCGTATAGGCGATGACGCCGAGGACATGGCAAATGATGTTATCCGCGCGGTTGTTCCGTCCCTCGTCGCTCTCTTCATGGCGGTTGCCGTACTCGCGACGATCGCCCCCTTCTCTCCCTTGGCGGCACTCGCGATGCTCGCGGGGCTAGTCTTCGCCACTGTGATCGCGCCGCTCCTCGCTTTCCGGGCAGCCTTGAGAACCGAGCGCGATCTCGTCGAAGCACGCGCCCACCTCAATACGCTTTCTCTTTTCGCTCTCGATTACGCCGATGTCCTGCGCGTCAAGGGCCAGTGGCACGACACTCTCGCCGACTTCGAAGCAGCGCAGACCCGCTTCGATAAAGCGCTCGACAGGGCAGCCATTCCCTCCGCATTCGCGCGTAGCAGCACCCACATCGCGATGATCCCCGCACTTCTGGGGTCGATCCTCGCCGCGGGCGGCGTGTACAACCTCGAGACCTCGGGTGTCCTCGGGGGTTTCATGGGCCACTCTGCCGGCATTATCGGCGTCATTATCCTCGCGCCCCTGTCAAGCTTCGAAGCGGCGTCAGTTCTTCCGCAAGCAGCGAGCCAGCGCGCCCGTTCGATCGTTGCAGCCGAACGTCTTGCGGCGCTTGATCCGGGGAGCGCTCCCGTTGCCTCGTCACTCGAGACTCAGAGGAGCTCGAGCGTGCGCGATGCTCTGCGGGCTGCGAGTGAAGAGGCGCAGTCTGCTATCGAACGCCCGGCAACCGTCGGAACCGCGAACAATGCCGCGGTCCCCGCACCGGTACGCCACGAACGCCCAGCGCCTGCCGCGCTCACCGCTAGTGCACTCACAACCGGATGGAGTGCTGATCGCCCGCTCGCCCACGACCTGGAGCTGAACTTTTCCCCTGGAAGCCGCGCTCTCGTGTACGGCGCCTCGGGGCGGGGAAAATCGACCCTTGGTCTCACCCTCGCTGGTCTCCTCAAACCTCTGAGCGGCGAAGTGGCCTACGGCGACGTTCCTCTCTCCTCGCTTGATTCGGCTCGGCTCGCCTCTTGCGTGACGTTTTTTGCGGAGGACGCTCACGTGTTTGCGACGAGCGTGCGGGAAAACCTTCGCGTGGTGCGGGGCGACTTGACGGATGAAGAGATCACCCACGCTCTCGCCCTCGCGGGCCTTGATTCGTGGTTGGCCGCTCTACCCGCCGGGCTCGACACGATCCTCGGAAGTGGCGGCGAGGATGTTTCCGGAGGTGAGCGACGAAGACTGTTGCTGGCCCGCGCAATCGCGCACGGCAGCCCCGTGACGATCCTTGACGAACCAACCGAGCATCTCAACCTCGATCTCGCTTCCGAGCTCATGGAGGGTATCCTCACCCCCGGTAGGTTTTTCGCCGAAGATGCCGCGGTCATCGTCATTACACACGACCAGCGCTTCAGGAATGCGGGCGCAAGCGTGATTGACCTCGATGATCTCGGCACGAATGAAGGGAGCTGCCATGTCGAACGCCACGCGAATTAGCGAGCTGACGGCGGCGGTGCTTAATGCCGAGGACCCGGACGATCTTCTCGATCTTCTGGCCGACACGGCTTTCGACATCCTCGCCCCGGACTCGCTTCTTGTACTTCTCCCGCTCGACGATTCAACGTGGGTATGCGAGCTCGCGCGCGGGCGTTTCGCGGGCGAACTACTCGGCACCTCCGTGTCACATGCGTCGGGAGATTCCGACTCGGCGCGCCTGCCGTTCGTTCTCGACTACGACTCCCCTGAAACGCTTGAGAAGCTCACGTGGGGCGACCTCACGAGGGCTCTCGCCGGCGAGCGGCTCGGCGATGACGAGATTGTGCACTCTGAAATCTCGGCGTTTCCCATCGATGCCGGGGCCGCGCGCCGGGGCTTGCTCGTGGCCGTCCGGTTGACGAGTGTGGGGTCCGACGCCAGCTCGGCCTTCACCGAGGCCGAATCCGTGAGCGCCGCTTCGCTCGCCTCCCTGTTTTCATTCGCGCTTAATGGCGCAACTGGAAGAAGCGCAATCGAGGACGATCTCAACAATGAGCGCAACCGCATCGCTCGAGACCTTCACGATCTCGCCATCCAGGAGCTTTTTGGCGTGGGAATGCAGCTCGAGACCGTCATGGCCCAGGCGGCTCGCTTTCGCGAGTACTCCGACGAGGGACCCGTCGCAACGAGCCTGAAGGATTCGGTTGCGGGCATCGAGCGCTCCATTGCGGAGATTCGCGGGATTGTTCAGTCGCTGCGCAACGAAACCGTTGACGTGACGCTCTCCCAGCGGCTTCGTCACGAATGTGGACTCGCTATCGCGGGTCTGGGCTTTGTGCCTTCGCTTCAGCTCAATGCACCGATCACCTCGCTCGATGCGATCGAGGGTGAACTCAAGGAAGACGTCGTTGCGGTCGTCAAGGAATGCCTCGCGAATGTTGCGCGCCACGCTCACGCGAGCGCCGTATCCGTGAGTATCACTCTCTTCGACGAAGGCGTGGATACGGTCATCCAGGTGAATGTAAGCGATAACGGGCGTGGAATCGACCCGAGCATCACGCGTCGATCGGGGCTGGCAAACATGGGAGCGCGAGCACGTCGTCACTTGGGCTGGGTTGATTTCTACAGTCTCGACCCAGGCACGATGGTGAGCTGGCGAGCGACGCTCGGCGTCTCTTAAACCGAAGGGGCGGTACTACTTCCAGTCGGCACGACGGCGTGCAACGACCCACGCGGCTACTTGAGTACGGCGCTGGAGGCCCATCTTGTGAAGGATGCCAGTGATGCGATTCTTGACGGTCTTTTCGGCAACGCCGAGTTGATCCGCGATCTCGCGATTGGCGAGGCCGTCGCCGATGTACTCCACGATGCGTCGCTCAACCGCGGAGAAATCGAACTCCTCTTCGCTCGTTCCTCCCGCGGGCCACGCGGTTTCTCCGTTCGCGACATTGATGATCGTCGAGATAATTTCGTTTGAGCGAACTGACTTGAGAAGGAGACCGGAGGCGCCTGCCGCGCGGGATTCTCGAATCGCTGCTTCGTCATTGAACGACGTGAGAACGAGCATCGTCTGGTTCTCGTTTTCTTTGCGGGCCGCGTTCATGACGTCAATGCCCGTGCCGTCGGGAAGCTGGAGGTCCGTGACGAGGATATCGGGCTGCACTGCGGGGAGCCGACGCTTGGCTTCGCTCACGGTGCTTGCTTCAGCGACAACGCTGAGTCGCGCATCTGCATCGATGACGGCAACGATGCCGCGACGCACAACTTCGTGGTCATCGACAATCATGACGCGGTACTGTTCGCCGCTTACTTCGCTCACGCGCTACTCTCCAGTTCGGTTGTTCGAGGTCGTCACAGTCACTAACAGGACATCTTAGCCGAACAGGGACCAAATGCCCCGACGAAACGGCAAGTCGTACGCATATGCGGTTTACCCGGTCTGAGAAACGAGGATTGCCATATGTCAACGACACTCGGTGCCGCTGCGGCTCGGAGTTGCTGCATTCGTGGAAGCTTCCGCCGTGGGCGGTCATCACGATTGGTGAGACGGGCTGGTTGCCCCTTTAACGTGTTGAGCGCAGGCGCTGGCAATAGGGGCAGTAGTGGCTCGATTGGCACTCAAGCCGCGTTACCTGCATTCATCAAGGACCCCACTTCCATCACAGAACCTCCAAGGTCTATACTCGATCGCGTGTGGACCGTTGACATCAGTTTGATCGTCGATTGGCTAAAGACGCTTGATCGCGACTCACGAGAGCAAGTGGTGGCGGCAATCGAGCTCCTAGAAGCGCATGGCCCGCAACTCGGGCGTCCACTTGTGGATACGGTGCGGGCTTCACGTCATCGCAACATGAAGGAGCTCCGCCCAGGGTCGTCTGGACGCTCCGAACTGCGAATTCTGTTCGCTTTCGACCCAAAGCGAGCAGCGATCATGCTGGTCGCCGGCGATAAGGCAGGGAACTGGACCCGCTGGTATAGGAAGAACATCCCCTTGGCCGACGATCTGTTCGACGAACATCTTCACAGATTGAAAGGTGAGTAGCCGACTTGAACACGACACTGAAGGACTTCCTCGACGAGTATCCCGTGGATCGGGAACGAGTTGAGGAGCACAAAGAGCGAATGCTTGCCGAAGTTCGGGCTTACCGTCTTCGCGAGCTTCGGGAGCAGCAGGGCCTCACCCAAGCTGAGCTAGCGGAGCGGATCGGCGTTGGCCAGCGCCAGGTCTCTAAGATTGAGCGAGGAGACCTTGAAAATGCAAAGGTCGGCACGATTCGTCGATACCTCGAAGCCGTTGGCGGCGGGCTCGCTATCGAATATGTCTCGGGCGACGAACGAGTTCAGGTCGCCTGAATTTTTCGGTGCAGCCGCGGCCCCGCCAGTCGCACATTTAGCGCGCGCGCTGGCAGTAGGGGCAGTAGTGGCTCGAGCGGTTCTGGAATTGGACTCGCACGAGTGGCCGGCTGCAGCGCGGGCACGGGGTGCCGTGCTTTCCGTAGGCGTTGAGTGAGCGCGCAAAGTATCCGCTCCGCCCGTCAACGTTGACGTAGAGCGAATCAAAACTCGTTCCACCCACCTCGAGGGCACGCTGCATGACACCTCGGCACGCCGTGAGCAACTCGCGAATCTTTCTACTCGAGATCCCACTCGCGGGCCGTGCATAGTGGAGCCGCGCCTCCCATAGCGCCTCGTCGGCGTAGATATTGCCCACGCCGCTCACGGTGCCCTGGTCGAGGATGACCGCCTTGATGGGGGACTTTCGCGTGCGTATGCGACGAATGAGGCCGGGCTCGTCGAGCGCGGGGTCTAGGAGGTCGCGGGCGATGTGCGCAGCGCTCTCGGGGATGGCTGGAAGATCCGTGCCGACACCAGCCGCGAGACCATCCGGTGTGGGGACAAGAGAACTCACGTGCATGCCGCCGAAGATTCGCTGGTCGAGGAAATCGATCCGGGTGCCGCCGGTCATGTGCACACGGATCCGCAGGTGCCTCTCCGGGTCGCTTGCTGGTCCTTCTCTTAGCGGCAGTTCTGACGCTTGCGCGGATTGAGTGCTCTCCCCCGCGTAGACGCGAAGCTGACCGCTCATTCCAAGATGCATCACGAGGGCCTCACCGATTGAGCTCGGGCTCGACGTGGTGCGGCGAGCGTCGGAAAGGGGCGCCCAAAGAAACTTTCCCCTTCGCGCAACCTCCCGGATTTCCCGTCCCTCGAGCGTGCGCACGAAGGCTTCTGCGCCGCCCGCGTGGCGCTTGAGCGAGCGTTCCTCGCGCACTTCAACGCGCTCGATCACGCGGCCGACCACAAACGGCTCGAGGCCGCGTCGCACAACCTCGACTTCGGGAAGTTCGGGCATGAAGCGCCTAATCCTCGAACATCGTGAAGGTTTCGCCGCGCGCGCTGTAGTAGCCGAGAACGGCGCAGCGGGCGGCCTCCATTTCGGCACCTTTCTTGCTCGTGCCCTCGCCCGTGCCCGCGAGCGAATCGCCTACGCTTACGTGCGCTCGGAATCGCTCGGCATCGCCTTCGGTCCACTCCTCGTAAGTGTAGGTAGGAACGGCGCCAAGGAGCGCACCGATCTCCTGAAGCCGGGACTTGTAGTCGAAGGCGCCGAGCATGAACGTGTCGTCGTCGAGAATCGGTGAGAGAAGCTCGAGCACAAACACGCGCGCCGCTTCCGCGCCAAGACTCAAGTGCACGGCGCCGATGATCGCTTCAACTGCATCCTCAAGAACGGAATCGCGATCGCGCCCGCCCGTAAGCGCCTCGCCCTTGCCGAGCTTGAGGTACGCGCCGAGGTTGTGTAGTCGTGCAATGTGCGAGAGGGCACGCGTACTTACGACCGTCGAGCGCCGACGAGAGAGCGATCCCTGGGGCGCATCGGGAAAGGCGCGGTAGAGATGATCAGCCACAGCGAGGCTCAAGACGGCATCGCCGAGGTATTCGAGGCGCTCGTTTTGCGGGCACTCATCGTGCTCGAAGCTGTACGAGCGGTGCGTGAGCGCGAGGTCGAGCAGATCGGGATCGAGCTCGCCTTTGAGCGGAAGCGAAGCGATCAGTTCCGAGCGATCCTCGAGGTGGGGAACTGCCTTCCGTTTGCTCTTGCGGCTCACTCTTCGCCGCCTTCGCTTTCCTCATCGTTCTCGAGAAAACCGGCGAGCGCGGCGAACCGCGGGTCGTACACCACGTGTTCGTGTTCCGGATCCTCCTCCATGCGCATTCCGCACTGTGGGCACAGGCCCGGGCAGTCCTCGCGGCACAGCGGCTGATAGGGCGCGGCCATCGCGAAGGCATCGTGCACGAGAGGACCGAGATCAATCACGTCGCCCTCGAGAACGGGGACGTCTTCACCTTCGAGCTCCGCGGGAACCTTCTCGGGATAGGTGAAGAGCTCGTCGAAACGCACATCGAGGTGTTCCTCAATGGGGTCGAGGCAGCGCGAACATTCGGCGTGGACGTCGGCGCTCGCCGTGCCCGTCACGTAAATTCCTTCGTCGACAGATTCGAGGCTCGCGTCGACCTCGATCTCGTCTCCGGGCTTCACGGCGAATTCCGGGTCACCCACGGGCTGTTCGGATGAGGCCGTACGGGTGATGCTTCGCTGCGAGCCGATTTTATGAATGAGATCGACCGCGTCGATCTCCAGGTCGAGGCCCGCGTTGAACGGCTTCTCGGCCTGGGCCTCTTTCTTGCTGTGGAGGCGCTCTGGGCGCCGGCCCTTCGTATCGGTCATGACTGCTCCTTAGAGTCTGCGGCGGAATGGGCATGTGCGGCCTCGAGGGCGCGAGCGGAAGGGTCGGGAAGATATGGCGTGATATCGCCACCGAGCGCGTAGATCTCGCGCACGAGCGAACTTGACACATGCGCGAGTGCGGGATCGGTCAGCAGGAAGAGCGTGTCGAGCAAGCCGAGATCCATGTTGGCGCGTGCCATGGATTCTTCGTAGGCGAGGTCCTGGGCGTTCCTCAGCCCCTTGACGAGGTGGGTCGCGCCGAGCTTCTTCGCGCCATCCACGAGGAGGCCAGCGGGCAGTTTCTCAACGCTCGCCCTACCGGCGAGGCCCTCGCTCTCGAGGGTCTCACGGATCGCCTCGCAGCGCGCGTCGAAGGGGATGCGCGCATTCTTATGGGGATTATGGGCAACGGCGACAATTACGCGATCGCTGAGCGCATGCGCGCGTCTCACGAGATCGAGGTGGCCGAGCGTGAACGGGTCGAATGAGCCCGGAATGAGCGCGGTGAGCATGCGTTAAGCCTACCGGCTCGCCTCCGTGATCGCTGGGTCGAGGTAGGTGAAGTATTCGACTCTCGTGTCGCCGAAATCGCGGTGTCCTTCATCCACGAAGTGCGCGGGTAGCGGGGTCTTCTCGCTACGAGCGGAGCGTTCGAGAACGATCGTCGCCTCGTCGGCAAGTTGGCCCGCCTCGCCTAGCCCTGTCACAAGGCGCGCGAGTTCGCCCGTCGCAACGGAGTAGGGCGGGTCGGCAAACACGAGGGCGAAGGGCCCTTCGGGCCGCGGTCCGACGCTTGCCTGGCCACATTCGACCCTGAGAGCACACTCGATGCCGAGCGTACGGGCGGCCTCGCCGATCGCTTTCGCCGTTGGGCGATGAGCTTCGACGAGAACGGCGAAGTCCGCTCCGCGGGAGAGCGCCTCGAAGGCAAGAGCGCCGGTACCCGAGAAAAGGTCGAGCACCGAGGCACCTTCGATGACTCCCCAGGCGTCGAGCCTCGAGAAGAGTGCTTCACGCACGCGGTCGCTCGTGGGTCGCGTGCGATTCGTGGGAGGCGATGGCACGGGGCGTCCACCGAGCCTTCCAGCAATGATGCGGGGCATGATCAGCTCCTTTCGAGGTCGTCGACACCGCGGGTGCTGTGGCGAGCGATCGCGGCATCGAGCGCGTCGAGTTCGCCCGGAGTAGGCGGTTCGAGGCTACTCGTCGTGAGGGAGCCGCGTGCAAGCGCCTCGGTCACAAGCGCATCTTCGCGGGCTTCGAGGATCATGCGCGCGTCGCGGCCCACATCAAGGAACCGCACGGCAACGGAGGTGCCTGACTGGATATCTCCCACGAGGTCGCCACCGCCGCGACGCTCGAGATCAAGCTCGGCGAGGGCAAAACCATCCGTCGTCCCCGCAAGTTCCGTGAGCCCGGCGTGCTGCGCGCTCCCCCGCCCAAACTGCGTCGCAAAGAACGCGATGCCGGGCTGCTCCCCGCGCCCGATACGACCGCGAAGTTGATGGAGCTGAGCGAGACCAAAGCGTTCGGCATCGAGCACGATCATGACGCTTGCGTTCGGAACGTCAACGCCTACTTCGATCACGGTGGTCGCGACAAGCACATCGATCTCGCCGGCGGCAAAGGCCTCCATCCGCTCGCGCTTGAGGTCGCTCGATAGTCTGCCGTGGAGTTCCTCGATACGGACAGGTTCGAACCCCGGTTTCGCACGAAGTGTCTCGAGCGTCGGGGTCACTGCGTGGAGAGGGTGGTCGATTCCGAGGGAGAGCACGGGAGGGGCGCCAGACGCTTCGACTTCACCGACTTCAGCCGCCTCATCTGGGTCGATGCGCGGGCACACGACAAAGACCTGGCGTCCCGCTCGGATCTCTTCGAGGGCGCGTTCCCACATGCGCTCACGCCATACATCGTCCCCGAGGGGAACGACGAAGGAGGAAACGTCGGCGCCTTCGCGCGGACGTCCCTTGAGCGTGAGCGAATCGAGGTCGCCTACGAGAGCAAGAGCCGCCGAACGGGGAATCGGCGTCGCTGTCATGACCATCATGTGTGGGCGAAGCTCCCCCGGCCCCTTCATGCGGAGCTGGCGACGGTGATCCACGCCAAAGCGGTGCTGCTCGTCGATGATCACAAGGCCGAGCTTCAAGAAATCAACGTTGTCGGTCAAGAGTGCGTGAGTACCCACGGCGATTCCTGCTTCGCCGCTCATAAGATCGAGAAGGCTCTCTCGGCGCTCGGAGGCTTTCTGTGCGCCCACGAGGAGCCTCACTCGCGTAGCCGCCTCATGTGCATCGAGGTGCCCGCGGCGTGCAAGATCACCGAGCATCGTCGTGATTGTGGAGTAGTGCTGGCGGGCGAGAACTTCTGTTGGAGCGAGGAGCACAGCTTGGTAGCCGGAATCAACGGCGCGAGCCATGGCCCGAAGCGCAACGACAGTTTTTCCTGAGCCCACATCGCCCTGGAGGAGCAGCGACGTGGGATGCGACTCGGCGATCCGCTCGGCGATCTGCTCCCCAACCTCCTCTTGCGACGGCGTGAGTTGAAAAGGGAGGCGCTCGTCGAGGGCGCGGCTGAGGGCCCCGTACGTCGCGAGGGCCGGCGCGGAATCTGCGACATCCTGCGCTCGCCGCCTTGCGAAGATCGACTGGATGATGAAGGCCTCCTCGAAGCGGAAGTACCTCAGGGCACGCTCGACATCCTCACTTTCGTGGGGTGCGTGAAGGAGCCGCGCAGCTTCGTGAATGCTCGGCAAGTTGCGCTCGCGCCTGATCGCCGCGGGGATCACTTCGCGAAGGTCGCTCGCGTGTCTCAACGCCTTGGCGAAAACCGCGCGCATGAGCTTCTGCGTAGCCGAGCCTCGAAGGGGGTACACGGGAGCTGGCTCGAGCGCCTTCGCAATATCGCGCTCTTCCTCCGCAGAAGGGTTCTCCGCGAGAAGCACGTAATCGGGGTGGGCGATTTGGTTCTCACCTCGATACCGCGAAACGGTTCCACTCACAAGGACCCGCGTGCCCTCGCGTAGGCGGCTCATGTGCCAGCTCACGAGGTGGGCCTTGAAGAGGAAGAAGGTCAGTTGGATGCTCTCTCCCTCGTCATCGCGCACGCGCACGTCGAGGAGGGTCCCCCTGCGGTTTTTCATCGTGCGCTCGCGCGTGCGCTCGACGGTCACGATCACGGAAATGTCTTCGCCCTCGCTCAAGTGTCGAAGGTCGCGAAGGGGGCCGGGCGCGGCGTACCGGCGAGGCGGAATCCGCACGAGGTCTTCGAGGTCACGTGCCCCGAGCCCGCGCGCGGCAGCACTCTCCTTTGGAGTGAAGAGGCCTGCGGGGAAACCGTCGGCCTTCGCCTGAACCACGCATGCTCCTTCCGCGCCGCCGTTACTCACCGCATTCTCTCACGCCCCGCGGTGCGGTGTGGCTGACTACACAGGGGATATAAGCGGGCCCCTATCGCTCTTCTCGCGCGAGTGGGCTATGCTTTTGGGGTTGCCCAGCGCTACGCGGCTCGACTCGCTGCATGAGCCTCGGCGCACAAGATCAAGTACGTTAGCGATTATTCAGGAGAACACCGTGGCTTCCAAGTGTGACATTTGCGCCAAGGGCCCGAGCTTCGGCAAGAGCGTTTCCCACTCGCACCGTCGCACCTCGCGCCGCTGGAGCCCCAACATCCAGTCCGTGCGCACCGTGATTGGCGGCACCCCGAAGCGCCTCAACGTGTGCACCTCGTGCCTCAAGGCCGGCAAGGTTCAGCGCGCCGCCTGAGCATCCGGGCACTGCCCGAGCGAATACTTATGAAGGGACCTCCCCTCGGGGAGGTCCCTTTTCGTATTCCTCGACGCGTACGCTTCTGCGCGCTGACACCTTCCCCCACCGAGATCACCGGAGGAACCACACAAACGGCAGGGCTCACTTATTCGGAAGCGGGCTTCGGGGAGATCACGACCGCAAATCCCGGATCTTCGCTCGCAGGCCGAAGATCCCATGTCGAAAAGACCTGCGGGTCATCGAAACCGGCCGCGGAGGCATCCGCGACATAGCTCTCGAGCGAGTACCCGCGTGCCGTACCAAAGCCTGAAACGAGGCGACCTCCGGGGCTCAGTAGCCTCGCGAAGTTCTCGAGCACTCGGCGCCTATCGCTCTCGGCGATAAAGGAGACGACGTTGCCCGCCGCGACGATGACGTCGAAAGAACCGAGGAAACCCACCCCGAGAATCTCGCAGGATTCCGCGAGATCGCCCGTGAACCACCGCGGCCCGGGGGATGTTCGCTCGGCGTGTGCCACGAGAGTGGGGTCGAGGTCAATGCCCACAACATCGTGCCCACGCTTAGCGAGTTCCGCGCCCACGCGGCCTGTTCCGCTTCCGGCATCGAGAATCCTCGCGCCACGCGGCGCGAGTGCATCGATCAACCGCGCCTCGCCATCGATATCCTTGCCCTCCTCTCGCATACGCTCCCAGCGTTCGATGTACCACTGAGAATGATTCGGGTTGCGCTCGAGGTTGCGGGTCCACTGGGACTTTCCGGGCGATCCGGGTGCGGGATTTGTCGGCATGATCGGCATGGAAGGCATTTTCCTACCCTAAAGGGAAAAGTGGTCCCAACCATGCAGCGCAAGCGGGGAGCCGTCGAGCACAACGCCGCCCTCGCCCTCGCATGCATTCACGCGGCCGATTTCACGAAAGTCGGCGCGCACCTCGGCGCTGTTCTTCCATATCTGCGCGGGGAAGGTCGCGAGCATGAGGTGTTCCTCCCCAGAGCCGAGAACCCACTCCATGGGGTCCACGCCGAAGGCTTCGGCGAGAGGCGCGAGGAGAGCGCGATCGTTCTCGAGCGCCGCGCGCGAAAGGTCGAGATTCACTCGGCTCGCACGGGCAATCCGATTCGCGTCGCGCACGAGGCCGTCCGAGATGTCGATCATCGCGCTTGCTCGGCGCCCCGAGCCCCATCCCGCCGTGATGGCGGGTTCGGGCGCAAGGTGCCACGAGAGAGCGCGTTTTGCGAGGCGCGTAACCTCCTCTCCCAGGGCATCGAGGTCGGGCAAAGTACCGTCGGACTTCCCAAGTACCTGAGCGAGACCAGCGCTACTGAGCCCGAGCACCTCCCCACCCACGGCGAGAACATCGCCTGCCCGTGCACCCGTGCGGAGAACAGCCGTGCCGGGCGCTGAAAGCTCACCGATGGCCGTAATCGAGATCGTAAGGTCGCGCGCAGTACCGAGATCCCCGCCGACGACCGAAGCACCGACTTTGCGAGCTTCCTGCGCGATTCCTTCGGCAATTCCTTCAAGAATCTCGATCGAAGCGTCCTTGCTCGCGAGGACGGTCGTGAGCAACCAGCGAGGCTTCGCCCCCATCGCTGCCACATCTGCGAGATTCTGCACCGCGGCCTTGCGGCCTATGCTCACGGGATCGGAAATCCCGAGGATGAAGTCGTAGCCCTCAACCATGGCATCGGTCGTGAACACGAGCTCGCCCGAGGCGCGCACGACGGCGCAATCATCGCCCGGGGCGACGACGATATCGTCATCGTGTTGCTCAAAGAACGGGAAAATTCGGGCGAGAATGCCCGATTCGCCAAGTTCGCCGAGGCTCCGTTCGTGCTCCGGCACTCAGATCTCCCTGAGCTTGCCTTCGAACGCGAGCTCTTTCGCGACCGCGCGATAGCCAAGGCGTTTGTTCACAGCATTCATGTGCGTGTTGGTGTGGTTCGTGTAGGTGCGGATCACATCAACTTTCGGCGCAGTCTCGGTCAAAAGGCGATGCGTCATGAGCTTGAGCGCGAGACCAAGGTTGTGGCCACGATGCTCGGGCATCACAACGGTAATGGCCTGCTCGGCAAGCCGCGAACCATCCTCGCGAAACATCACGTACGAGGTGCCAGCAAAAGTTCCGTTCGGGGCGAGGGCGGCAGCTGTAAGGCGTTGATAGCCACGCGCGGCACTTCTCGCTTCGATCTCACGCACTCGCTCCTCGTCGTACTGGGGCGTCTCGAGCTTGGAGTCCTCGTTCGGCGCATCAGTACCCATCTGATTGAGCAGCACGCACCATTGCTCCATGTGCTCTTCCGGCACATCGCCTTCCCACGTAATGATGCGGTACTTGCCAAGAGAGGCCTCAACCTCGACGTGGAGATCCTCAACGAGGTCACGATCGAGTGGGAGTGAAACAGTGCTCACGACCTCCGTGGCGACCTTCTTGAGCCCGAGCCGGGCCGCAATCCTCGAGGCAGGAAGTTCATTTTCCTCCTGGGTCGAATCCACGTGGGCGAGTGCGTAGCCAAAACCTTTCGGGCGAGCCTCGCTCTTGATGATTTCCCGGAGAGCATCCGTGAGCATCGTGCCGATGCCCTTGCCTCGCCACGCGGGATACACGACAAGGTCGATCTCTTGTGCGTCGGTGTTCTCGATAAGCGGGAGCTCAAGCTCGGCAAGACCCGCGATCATTCGGGCGCCTTCGAGACTCTCGACTTCCGCCACGATCTGGTATGAACGCTTTTGGTCGCTGTCCTCGTGTTCCACCCGAAGCTCGGCGGGTGTACGACGCTCGTGGGAGCCACAATATTCTTCATCGAGAACGCGGTAAAGATCCCAGTACTGCTTCAATTCAGCATCGCTCGAATGATCGAGCATACGCACCGTGACATGCGGCCCTTCGGGGAAAAGCTGCTCGGTGCGGGGCGTGAGTGCGTACTTCTCGCTCATGGTCACCAAGATTATCAGCTTTCGTCCAGGCACTCACTCTTCGGTCAGAGAGTTAGGGTGGTGTTCATGATTCGCACGCCCTCGGTTCTGGCACCCCTGCGCATCACTCGCCGCGTAATCGCCAGTGTACTCGCACTAGGGAGTGCCCTTTCGCTGGTCTCGTGCGCCGGCGTAGCTGTGCCAACACCAGAAGCCGACCCCGCGAATCCCCTGTGCGCGGAGGTCATCGTGGCGCTTCCTGACGTGCTTCTTGGCCTCGACCGCAGTGAAACCACGGCTCAGTCAACAGCCGCGTGGGGCTCCGGCGGTGCCACGATCGTGCTTCGATGCGGCGTTACCCCTCCCCCGCCCACAACCGACCTATGCACGACAATAGCCTCGCGTAACGGCACGGAGATCGACTGGATCGTCAAGGAAGACGACAAACGAGGGGTCGTGCACATGACGACCTACGGCCGCGAACCCGCCGTTGACCTCACCATTCCTCGCGAGGTTGCGCCGGATCAGCCGAGCGCCGCGGCGATCGATCTCGCGGGCCTCATCTCGCAGATTCCGCAATCGGGAGGGCGCTGCCTCGCATTCGAGGACTTTGAGTAGGGCACGACACGATCGCGCCTAGCGAAGCCCCACGCTGCGCTCGAGAGCATTGTCGATCAGGCACCCAATAAGGTCGGTGTAGGAGAGCCCCATGTTTTCCCACAGCACGGGGAACATCGAGATTTGCGTGAAGCCCGGCATCGTGTTGACCTCGTTGACGATGACCTCTCCAGCCTCGGTCACAAATACGTCCACGCGCGCGAGCCCCTCCAATTGGAGTGCCTTGAACGCTTGCGCGGCTACCTCACGTACCGAGGAAATATGCGCCTCGGGGATCGATGCAGGGATATCGATAGTGACCGTTCCCTTGCCGAAGTACTTCGATTCATAATCGTAGAACTCGAGATCACTACCGATCACGACCTCACCGGGGAGGCTCGTGCGCGGCTCCTCACCGCGCACACCTTGAAGCACGCCGCACTCAACCTCGCGACCTTCAACACCCTGTTCGATGAGAACCTTTGGGTCGAAGCGGAAGGCCTCCTCGAGCGCGGAGTCAAGTTGCTCGAACGCCTCCACCTTCGTGACACCGAAACTCGAGCCCGCACGAGCAGGCTTCACGAAGAGCGGGAAGGTGAGCCCAGCGATGCGTGCGTGAAGATTCTCGCGCGGCTCGCTCTCGTGCGCCACGATGCCTCGCGCGACGTTGAGTCCCGCACCCTCGAGGATGCGCTTCGTGAACTCCTTATCCATCGACACGGCCGAGGCGAGCACGCCCGAGCCAACGTAAGGGACATCCCACAATTCGAAGAGGCCCTGGATCGTGCCATCCTCGCCGTATGGGCCGTGAAGAAGCGGAAACACCGCATCGATATCGGCAAGGTGCTCTATGCGCCCACCTTCACGCACGACGCGCAGCTCAACCTTTCCCTGACCGAGGCGCGACTGCTGGAGGATGATCTCGTCGCCCGAGTCGGGAACGTGCGGGGCAGCACCATTCTTAATCTGCCAGTGCTCGGGATCCCCCGTCACCTCGACAAAGCGTCCCTCGCTCGTCACACCAATAGGCACGACACTGAAGCGAGAGCGATCAATCTGGCGAAGAATTCCACCTGCAGTGACGCACGAAATGCCGTGTTCGCTCGAGCGACCGCCAAAAATCAACGCGATGGTGTGCACGTGGGCTCCTCTATTCAAATCGAACCGAACGCGAAAGCAGCGCGCTCGTCACTTCCGCAATGTGAGCTGGCGATTGCGGCGGATACCGCGCGTGAGACCCGCGCGGCGAGGCTTACCAGCCGTGAGCTGCGCGGCCTCGCGGCGTCGCAGGGTCGCAGGAGCGCGCTTGGCGAGCGTGTGGATCGCCGAGGCGTGCATCATGCGACGCGGCCCGAAAGTGAGGCGGCCCCGAATAGTGCGGTACTTGACCGCGGTCGTGATGCGCACGAGGTCGCCCCCGGGTTCAACGGCAACACCGATGCGGATCGTGAGCGCGGGGGTGTCATCGACGATGAGTGCTTCCGAACCCACAACCTCACTCACAAAGCGCTCACGCTCGGGCGGGGGAACGAGGTCGAAGAGCCGAATGATCTCATCGCGCACGGCACGCGCTCCGCGGGATGAGAGAGTCGCATTCTCGTGCGAAAAGATCGCTTCGGCCCACACACGCGGATCTGGTTCATCCACGCCCTTGGTAGGCACGATCACCACATCGCAGTAGTCCGGCAGCGGGATTTCGCGAAGCGCGAGCGAGGTGTACCGCTCCTGGGACGCATCGCTCACGTGCACGGCAAGATTCTCGTTCACCGGTGACTCCTCATCTCGCGCGTTGATCGGTTCTCACTCTTCCCAAAACTCGGCGCCGAGCTTTGTGAGCTTGTCCCTGAACGATTCATAGCCTCGATCGATGAGGTCGATGCCGTGAATTTGCGAAGTGCCGTCGGCAGCGAGCGCCGCAATGAGGTAGCTGAACCCGCCCCTGAGATCCGGGACCGTGATCTCCGCGCCCTTGAGCGGACGCGGGCCGTTCACAACCGCCGAGTGGTTGTAGTTGCGCTGGCCGAAGCGGCAACGCGAGCCGCCAAGGCACTCGCGATACACCTGGATCTGCGCACCCATGTCGTTGAGCGCGCTCGTGAAACCGAGGCGGTTTTCGTACACGGTTTCGTGGACGATCGAGATTCCATGCGCCTGCGTGAGGAGCACAACGAGCGGCTGCTGCCAATCGGTCATGAAGCCAGGGTGGACGTCGGTCTCGATCGCTGCGGAGGAAAGCCCTTCGCCCGTGTCGTAGAACCGAATGCCGTCGTCATGGATGTCAACGCCGGCACCAATCTTGCGCAGAACATTGAGGAACGTGCCCATGGCCTTCTGCTCGGCGCCGCGGACGAACACGTCGCCGTGGGTCACGAGCGCGGCGCACGCCCAGCTCGCGGCCTCAATGCGATCGGGGATGCAGCGGTGTCGGTAACCGTTCAGTTTCTCGACTCCTTCGATCACGATCGTGCGATCTGTGCGAAGCGAGATAATCGCGCCCATTTTTTGGAGCACCGCAATGAGGTCCTCGATCTCGGGCTCCACCGCCGCGTTTTCGAGCTCAGTGATCCCTTGCGCGCGCACGGCTGTGAGGAGCACCTGCTCTGTCGCGCCGACGCTCGGATATTCGAGGCGAATCTTTGCGCCACGAAGCCCATCGGGCGCCGTGATGTAGATACCGTGTTCACGCTTATCGACATGCGCGCCAAAATTACGCAGAACGTCGAGGTGGTAGTTGATCGGACGAGTGCCGATGCGGCAGCCACCGAGATCCGGGATCACAGCTTCGCCAAGACGGTGAAGCAGGGGGCCGCAGAAAAGGATCGGAATTCGTGAGCTCCCCGCGTGGGCGTCAATGTCGGCCACGTGCGCGCGCTCGACGTTAGACGGGTCCATGTGAAGCGTGCCCGCCTCCTTATCGCGCTCGATCTTGACGCCGTGCACGCTGAGGAGGTCGCTAACGATCCTCACATCGCTGATATCAGGAACACTCGTGAGGTAGCTTTCGGTCTCGCCCAGGAGCGCTGCAACCATGGCCTTCGAGACCAGGTTCTTCGCACCTCGAACGGTGATTTCACCCTCGAGCGGCTTCCCGCCACGCACATAGAAGCTTGAGGTCATAGTGGAGTTGATTCCCTTTCCGGGCCGAGCCCACAGGTAACCGTCTCACCATACCGAACAGCCCTTTGAAAAGAACTGCACACGCGCCCGTGTACGCCGAGGGCGCAATATCGCCCGCTATCGGCTATCGGCAGTGAACGCGGGAAGGGTCTTCGGGAGCCACGAAGGGCGGCGCTTCTCGAATTTAGTGATGTCCTCTTCGTGGCGCAAAGTGAGACCGATGTCGTCGAGCCCCTCCATGAGACGCCAGCGGGTGTAGTCGTCGATCTCGAATGAGAAGGTCGAATCAGCAACCTCAACCACGCGGTTTTCGAGGTCAACGGTGATGTCGGTGCCCGGCGCGTTTTCGAGGATTTTCCAGATCTGCTCGATGTCGGATTGGGCGAGAACTGCGGCCACGAGGCCCTGCTTGCCAGCATTTCCGCGGAAAATATCGGCAAAACGGCTCGAAAGTACGGCCTTGAAGCCGTAGTCACGAAGCGCCCACACCGCGTGTTCGCGCGAAGAACCAGTGCCAAACTCCTCACCCGCAACGAGCACGGAGCCACGTGCGTACGGCTCGCGGTTGAGTACGAAGTCCGGGTCCTGGCGCCACGCGCTGAAAAGGCCATCGTCGAAGCCCGTCTTCGTCACGCGCTTGAGGTACACGGCGGGGATAATTTGGTCTGTATCAACGTTCGAGCGACGCAGCGGAACGCCTACGCCTGTGTGCGAGATGAACTTTTCCATGGTGTGAGTCCTTTCCTAACGTCCGTGGGCACTCAGACGAGCACCACGGCGTCGGTTTCTCCAAGATTGTCAAGATCAGCGGGCGACGAGAGGGTTCCGCGCACGGCGGTCGCTGCCGCCACAACTGGCGACACGAGGTGGGTGCGTCCACCCTTGCCCTGACGCCCTTCGAAATTACGGTTCGAGGTCGAGGCCGAGCGCTCACCAGGAGCTAGCTGGTCGGGGTTCATGCCGAGACACATCGAACACCCCGCATTTCGCCATTCGGCGCCGAAGGCGAGGATGTCTTTGTCGAGCCCTTCGGCTTCCGCCTGGAGGCGCACGCGCGCCGAACCCGGAACGACGAGCACCCGAACGTTCGGGGCCTTCTTGCGCCCTCGAATCACCTCGGTGAAGGCGCGAAGGTCCTCGATGCGGCCGTTCGTGCACGAGCCCATGAAGACCGTGTCGACGCGAATATCCTTGAGCGGAGTACCCGCCTCGAGATCCATGTATTCAAGCGCGCGCTCACATGCAGCCTTCGAGTTCTCGTCGGCGAAGTCCTCAGGCGAGGGGACGTTGCTCGTGAGCGGAAGCCCCTGACCGGGATTTGTGCCCCATGTGACGAACGGTTCGAGTTCATCGGCATTGATCACGACCTCGGCATCGAAGACCGCGTCGTCATCGCTCCTCAGGCTCTTCCAGTACTCGACTGCCTCGTCCCACGCCTCCCCCTTCGGCGCGTGGGGGCGACCCTTGACATACTCAAATGTCGTCTCGTCGGGCGCGATCATGCCCGCGCGGGCGCCCGCCTCGATCGACATGTTGCAGATCGTCATGCGGCCCTCCATCGAAAGGCCCCGAATCGCTTCACCGCGGTACTCGAGAACGTAGCCCTGACCGCCGCCCGTACCGATCTTTGCGATGACCGCGAGGATGATGTCTTTTGCGCTCACTCCGGGTTTGAGCGAGCCCTCCACGTTGATCGCCATGGTCTTGAAGGGCTTGAGAGGCAGGGTCTGGGTGGCGAGCACGTGCTCGACCTCAGACGTGCCAATGCCGAAGGCGAGCGCGCCAAACGCGCCGTGGGTCGAGGTATGCGAGTCACCGCAGACGACCGTGATGCCAGGCATCGTGAGACCGAGCTGCGGACCCACGACGTGAACAATGCCCTGGTCAACGTCGCCGAGTGAGTGGATGCGTACGCCAAACTCCTCGGCATTCTTGCGCAGGGTGTCGATCTGGGTGCGGCTCGTGATGTCGGCAATCGGCTTATCGATATTGACGGTCGGCGTGTTGTGGTCCTCCGTCGCGAGCGTCTGGTCAACGCGGCGAGGCTTACGCCCTTCGAGGCGTAGCCCTTCGAAAGCTTGGGGCGAGGTCACCTCGTGAAGAAGGTGGAGGTCGATGTACAGAAGGTCGGGCTCGTTTCCTTCGCCCTTGCGGACGACGTGGTCCTGCCAAACCTTTTCCGCGAGAGTTCCCGCCATGTGTATGACTCCTCGATCGTTGTCTCCCCGCGTCACCCCTTCTGTGAGGGCGCGCGACTCGTTGAGTCCAAGTTTCACGGACGCCCGAAGGTGAAGCGTTCGCATTTCAAATCTCGAGACGCTAGTCTTAGTCCATGAACATTCAGATGGAAGAGGGAAGCGGCGTTGGCGTCATCGACAAGGCCGCCACGGTACTTGGGGCGCTCGAAGCAGGCCCCGCGACGCTCGCGAATCTCGTGAGTACAACCGGCCTCGCACGCCCCACCGCACACCGTCTCGCGGTCGCACTCGAACATCACAGGCTCGTCGCGCGCGATATCCAAGGGCGCTTCATTCTCGGCCCGCGCCTGACCGAGCTCGCCGCAGCTGCTGGCGAAGATCGCCTCCTTGCCTCCGCTGGCCCCGTCCTCGCCGAGCTTCGTGACCACACCGGCGAATCCGCCCAGCTCTACCGCAGGCAGGCCGACCACCGAGTATGTGTTGCCACGGCCGAACGGCCTAGCGGCCTTCGTGACACGGTCCCCCTTGGCTCCACTCTCACGATGCGCGCGGGATCCGCCGCGCAGATCCTTCTCGCGTGGGAGGAGCCCGACAGACTTCACCGCGGCCTCCACGGTGCGCGGTTCACCGCCTCGATGCTGTCCGCTGTGCGACGTCGCGGGTGGGCCCAAAGTGTGGGTGAGCGAGAGTCGGGCGTCGCTTCCGTGAGCGCGCCGGTGCGAGGCCCGAGCGACCGTGTCGTTGCGGCGCTTTCAATTTCGGGCCCAATTGACCGCATGACACGACAGCCAGGGCGCGTGCACGCGGCCTCGGTGATCGCCTACGCAGAAAAGCTCAGCGAGCTCGTGCGTCAGACTGGGGGATGACCGCCTCCCCCAAAGGAGTGGGAGGGTCTATCGCCGCTCGAGCCACACGGGGGTATTCGCGTACTGCAAAAATGCGGTATTCGACACGACGGGCTGCCGTTCGAGCTCGTCATTCTTACCGCGCGCGTTCGCGACGATCAGGCGTGTACCCTCGCTGCGCTGAATGAGCTCCTTCGCGGTGTGCTGGCGACCGTACTCGGTGATCTCGACCTCAACCGCGGGCGCAACCGCGCGCAAGTATCGCTGCGCGCTTTCGAGGATTCCCGCCCATTGTTCTTCGGGGATCACGATCGACGGAATCACTCGCACGCCTGTACCGTAGATCTTGGCGAACTCAGCCGCGCGGTCGAGGGCTCGCTCAAAAGCCGTTCCGCCGTCGTAGAACACCGCGACGGGGCCATCAGCGGCAATGTCGCCGCGGACAACGACAATCGAGCACTTCGAACGTGTGAGCAGTGCCGAACTCGTCGAGCCCACGATGAGCGAAAGGAAGCGCCCGAGCCCACGTGACCCTACGACGAGCGCATCCGCGCTCTCCGACTGCTGAATCAGGACATCAACGGCGCGACCGTCAACGATTTGGGTCGTCACTTCGCAGCCGGGCGCAACCTCATACGCGATCTGCGCAGCCTCATCCAGCAAGCGCTGCGCCGCAACCTTGAGGCCCGAACCGCTCACGCCAGGGACAGGGTCGACATCAACGCCCATGAGCGGCCACACGAAGGCATGAACAAGATGCAGGGGCTTTTTGAGAGCGAGCGCGTTTCGCGCGGCCCAACGGATTGCGTGATCGGATTCCTCAGTGTCCTCTACGCCGACAACGATGCGGCCTTCATTTGCACTCATGGTTTTTCCTTCCACGGCCGGGCTCACGCTTTTGTGAGCCAAACTCCCTGCTGGCTTTAAGGATACGCCGGAAAGGTCCCGAGTACGAAAAAGCCCGACCACTGAAGTGGTCGGGCTTTTACTCTGTACCCCGTACCGGATTTGAACCGGTGTTACCGCCGTGAGAGGGCGACGTCCTAGGCCGCTAGACGAACGGGGCCTTACCTCAATGAGGCCGTAGAAACTTTAGCAAAACTGCTGGTTGTTTCCAAATCCAGGCCGTGTGACCTGCATCGCTGGGGTACCAGGACTCGAACCTAGAACAACTGAACCAGAATCAGCCGTGTTGCCAATTACACCATACCCCAAGGGACTCGCTCGGCGAACCGAACGAAATACAACAATAGTCGAGCCCCAAGGGCCCGGCAACTTTTCGAGTCCCATTGTGGAGGCCTTCACACGAGAAGAGTTCCGACGGTTGCCGAGCCAGCGTCGAACCTCCTTCTTACGCCTTTTCGTACGCCCGAATTGAGTCGCGCACCCCAGCGAAACGGAACGGGCCTCGCCCTTCCACCCGCGTCTCGAAGTCTCCCGTTCTATCCGCCCGAGTATGGCGCTCGCGATACTCTGCGTAGTCGATTTCCCGACGTGCATCGAGCTGGGCCGTAAGCGCGCCGGGGCGGAGATGATTGCGGTACCCCTCAATAAGCGTGCCGGCAAAGAACTCCGCTACGGCGCCGGAGCCATAGCTGAAGATCCCGATGCGCTCCCCCGCCTCGAGCTCGGCGTGTTCCAGGAGCGAGAGGAGCCCCATGTAGACCGATGCGGTATAGGTGTTGCCCAGGCGACGGTTGAGAATCATCGTCTCTTCGAGCGAAGAGACGGCGTTTGCAACCGATTCGGCACCCGCGTGCTTCGCGAGAGTTTGCATGGCCTTCGCCGCCATTTTCGTGAACGGCTGGTGGAAGCACACGCGCGAAAGATCGGCAAACTTCGCTCCCCCGCGACTCACATAGTCGTCGTAAGCGGAGATCACCGCACGCAGGTACACGGTCACGGAAAAGCGGCCATCAACAAGTGCGGTCGTGCGATCATTCGGTCGCCAAAAGTCGTGGACGTTTTCGGTAAACAGACCTGAGGCAGGCTCAATGGCCATGATCGCCGGATCGGCGCACACGAGCATCGCTAAGGCACCTGCACCCTGGGTCGCCTCACCGCTCGAGTCAAGTTCGTAGCGAGCAATATCGCTCGCGATCACGAGGACCTTCTCCCCCGGGTTTCGGGCGACGATGCCGAGCGCAAATTGGAGCGCCGCGGTCGCCGAATAGCACGCCTCTTTAAGCTCCAGGACTCGGGTGTTTTCGGAAAGCCCAAGAAGCTCATGCACGTAAATGCCCGCGGCCTTCGATTGGTCGATTCCGGTCTCGGTCGCGAAAAGCAGCGTGCGGATGTCCCCCGCACCGTGTCGTTCGATGATGGGGGCCGCCGCGCGGGCCGCGAGAGTCACGATGTCCTCGTCCTCGCACGGGACGCTCATCTCGTGTTGACCGATGCCGCGCAGGTACTTCCCGGCGCTCGTGCCTTGCGCCTCGGCGAGGGCGGTGAGTGGGAGGAAGAGCGAGGTTGTTGCCGCTGAAATATCGGTGATGCCGATCGCGCGGGTCATCGCGAGCTCCTTTCGAACTGGACGTGGGCGGCCATGAGCTCGCCCGGATTGGTCTGCGCCGCCATGAGGGAAAGCTCCCCGCAAAGCACTGTCGCCGCGGCAAGCCCCGCGAGCCGGCGTGCATTTTCCCCGGGTTCGCGTTCTTCACGGCAGCCGAGTCGCGCGAGATTTTCGCTCACAAACTCAAGGCCCTTGCCATTGCCCACAGACCCAACGATGAGATGAGGGATCGTGCACGAGAAGTAGAGATCCTCACCATGAGCACCACGGCGCTCAAGGTGGGTAATCCCCTGGCTTCCTTCGACGATGTTTGCCGCGTCCTGGCCGGTCGCGAGATAGAAGCCGAGCAGCATGTTCGCATAGTGGGCGTTCGCACTCCTAAGCGAGCCAGCGGCGATACCGCCCACGAGATTCTTGCGCACGTTGAGATCCACCATGCGTTCGGCACTCGTGCGGAGTCTACGCCGGAGCACCTCTTCGGGCAGGGTGATTTCAGCAACGACATTTTTGCCACGGCCGCGGATGCCGTTGACCGCGGAAGGCTTCTTATCGGTGCAGTAATTACCGGAAATACTCGCGTATCGCAGCGCGGGCTCGCGGCTCGCGATGTGAGGCATGAGCGCGTCCGCGGCGAGAGTCACCATGTTGTGGCCGGCGGCGTCACCCGTCAGAAATTCGAGGCGAAGGTAGAGAAGGTTGCCCACGATCTCGGGGGCGACATCGATGAGGCGCGCGAAACGGCTCGTCGAGGATACAACTTCTTGGAGGACGGGGAGGTCCGCACACACACGCTTCGCTGCTTCATGAGCCTCAGCGGCCGAATCTGCTTGGAATAGGATCGAGCGAGTCATCCGCTCGTCCACGAGGGTCGTGCGAATCCCGCCCTCAACAAGACGCGACACGGTCGCACCCCGCTTGACCGAGGGAAATAGGGTCGTCTCGTAGGTCGCGAGGGGAACCTCGACCTCTCCTTCGGCAACGTTTCCGCTGATCCTGAGGGGGCCGAGCCACTTCATGGGAATGTGGGCGAACAATCCCTGATCGTTTTTGTCACTCATGCAAACCTCCACTCACCTTGCCGCTTCGTCGCGCGAAATGGGAAAGATCAAAGCCCCTCGCATCCGCGTACTCGCGCACTCTGCCCGTGAGAAGAAGATCCGTGCGCGTGAGCGCGGGAACGTTTCGCGCCCCCACAAGAGCCATCATTGAGCGCAGCTGTCCCTCCCACACACGGATTTCGCGAATGAGGGCATCAGGGCCACTCTCACGCACGATCGCGAGAAAACCACCGGCAACGCCTACCGCTTTTGCACCGAGTGCGAGAGCCTTCAGGACATCGAGGCTCGTGCGCACCCCGCCGCTCGCGAAAAGCGGTACACCCGTATCCCGCGAGGCACCCCGCGCATCGATGAGGCTTTCGACCGCACTCTGGCCCCATCCGTTCAAATGGGAGAACTGATCGTCCCTACGCGCGCTCTCGATCCGCGCAAAGTCGGTTCCACCATTGCCCGCGACATCCACGTACGCAACCCCGAGTGACGAGAGGCCGCGAACCGTGTCTCCCGTCATTCCGAAGCCCACTTCCTTGACGATGACGGGAACGTCCACGGCGCGCGCAATCGCCTCGATACGCTGCGGCCAGTGCTCAAACTCGCGATCCCCCTCGGGCATCACGATTTCTTGCACGGCATTGACGTGAATCTGGAGGGCATCCGCGTCGATCAGTTCGATCGCCTCGCGCGCCTGCTCAGGGCTCGCGTTCGCCGAGAGGTTCGCCATGAGGAAGCCATGGGGGTTTTCATCACGAAGAACGGTAAAGCTCGGCGCGCACGCGGGGTCCTTGAAATATGCGCTCATCGATCCCGATGCCATCGCGATGCCGGTCTCCGCGGCCGCGATTGCGAGAGCTTGGTTGACTTTTCCGGTGAACTCACTTCCGCCGGTCATGCCGTTGATGTAATACGGCAGCGTCCAGGTACGGTCTGCGATCTCAACCTCGAGACTAACCGTGTCCACGTTCACGGCGCTGAGGGGGTGGTGGACGATGCGCACATCGTCAAAATCCCTCGAGCGGCGACGCGCGGTCTCCTGCTCCATCGCGAGCCGCACGTGGTCGTCTTTGCGTGAACTACTCATGGGCGCCTCCTCGTTCTTCCTTCGTGTCTCGTTGGCGGTGATCGGGGTCCGACGGCTCCACGCTCACATCGAGCGCCATCAGCCCCGACGAGTGCCAAGCCTCCCTCACGGAATGCGCGACTTGGGCATTGGGGGCGAGGGCAATGACGCAGTCCCCACCACCGGCTCCCGAGAATTTAGCGGCCGCACCACATCTCGCAGCGATCTCGGCCATGAGCCTCAAGTCGGGAGTTTCGATACCGAGGGCCTCTTCGCCTCCCGCGGCCCTATCGAGGCCGCGAAGTTGCGCGAGAACGGCAATGAGTGTCGCCATTGCGGCGTTTGCGTCTCCCGCGCGCAGTTCGCTCGCGAGACGCTCGACGTGGGCGGCGTTGTCGCGCTTAAAGGCGTCGAGATCGACGCGTCCCTCACGCGCGGATTCATCCACCTGGGAAACGAGCGAACGAGTTGAGGCCGGCGCGCCGCTCCAGCCGATAACGACCTCGATCTCACCCGGAACGTCGAGGATCTCCAGTGCGAGTCCCGGCCAGTCAGCTGCGATCGCGGCCCTGACGCCTTGGTGCACACGGAGCTCGCGCACGGCCTCGCGGTCGAACGAGCGGTACAGCACCCAGCCGCCGAGAACGCTTGTGGCCACATCGGCGCACGAGGCGCGCACGTTGCCCTCGAGAACGGCAAGGGCGGAGAGTTTGAAAAGGTCGAGCGGCGAGACGCGCTCGTCTAGTGCGCGAAGCACGGCGCCTATCGTCGCGACGACCACCGCCCCCGAAGAGCCGAAGCCGTACTTGCGACCATCTGTTTCTTCGAGTGTCGACGAGAGGTGAATGTCGAGGGAGGGAAGCGAACCGAGGTACTCCTCGAGTACGCCAAGCGCGAGAAATACGGGCTCGCGTGGCTCCACGACCGCGTCACCCACGTGAGCGGGCTCGTAATCGCGTTCTTCCCCCCATAGCTCGCTTTCGACGCGCACGCCCCTAGCCCGGCGCACGGGAAGCGCTCGGGCGGTGATGGCGCGATCGACCGCGATCAGCACCGCGGGGTTGCCTGGATGCACAACCCCGTATTCGCCCGCGACAAAAAGCTTGCCGGGCGCGCGGAAGGCAAATCCGCTCATGCTGCGCTCGGGCGCTCCCCCTCGTCGAGGAGGTAGGCGCCAGGGCCGGAGTTCGAAACGTGCATCTTCACGTCTTCGATCCTCTCACGCAGGGCGTGAGCCACGAGCGAAGCCTCGCGTGAGCGACACAGAATCTTCACGTTGGGCCCCGCGTCGGCGCTTGCGTATGCCTCGAGCCCGTCCTCGCGCAGCTCCTGGACCGCATCGAAGATCGCGAAGCTCCTACTCGTGAGGTAGCGAAGTGGAGGCTCGGCTCCGAGCATCGATGCGTGCATGCGCAGTGCGCTCATTTCGGCGATCTCACCAAGGCTCGTGAAGTCCGCTCGCTCCACGGCGCTCGAGGCACGCTCCACAAGCGCGTTATTCGACGACACCCATCCTTCGAAGTAGGGCGAGGTTGTGACCGTGTGGTTCATCCCGGCGCGGCTACCGATCTTTTTGCGCGCGCTCGAAATCACAGAAACGACCATGGCGAGAGGTTCGCCCTGCCATTCGAGGCGTTCCGCGACACTCGTCTCGTCACTCGTCCCCTTGTTCCAGCGCACAAGTCCTCCAAAAATTGAGCGACACGCTGAGCCCGAGCCTCGGCGTGCGAGGCGCGAGAGCTCCGCATCGCTCAGTGAGAGACCATAGGCGGCACTCGACGCTTTCGCGAGAGCCGCGAACGCGGCGGCGCTCGACGCGAGCCCAGCAGCCGTCGGAACGGTATTTGTGGACGTGACCAGCGCGTGAGTGCCCGTTCCCGCCCGTTCGCGCACAAGATCGAGAACCGAGCGAACACGCGCAGACTCGTC
This sequence comes from Dermabacter sp. p3-SID358, assembly GCF_025147465.1. Lineage (GTDB taxonomy): Bacteria > Actinomycetota > Actinomycetes > Actinomycetales > Dermabacteraceae > Dermabacter. The sequence goes on along the minus strand of NZ_JALXOZ010000004.1, from coordinate 77,353 downwards.
CCCGGAGAGTTCCACTCCATCGAGCATGACCCGATCCATTGGATCGTTGGTCAGCTCAACCGTCGTCGTTGTGGGGAAAATATCGAGCGTGAGCGAAAGCGAGCCCGTCGCGGGAAGGTTGAGCCTTTGATCGGCTTTACCCCAGTACTTCACGAGAGCGATGTTGGGGTGGGCAACGGCAGTAGCGCGCGTCATGGTCGCTCCTCACACGTCGGGTTGATTGCCCAGACATTCTTGGCGCCCGCCGAAGAAAGCGCCCGCGTGAGTGCGGGTACTGCGCCGTGGGAAGGGGCGAGTGCAATGATGCACCCTCCCTGGCCACCGCCCGTGAGTTTCGCGCCGAGGGCTCCCGCTTCGCGCGCTGCTCCTACGAGGTGCTCAAGTCGCGGATGCGAAACCCCGAGCTCAGCGAGGATTTGCTGGCAGTCGTTCATCGCACGGCCCACGCTGCTCATATCGCCGAGGCGGAGAGCTTCACGTGTCGTGTGCGCAAGGGAGGCGATGGTTTCGAGTGCAACGTCCACGAGTCGTCCGTCGTGTTCACGACGCTCGCGTATTCCTCGCACCGCATCGAGGGTATGCCCGGGAAGACCCGTGTCGGCAACGACGAGCGCGGGCGTCTCGGCGAGATCGAGGGGCTCCGCCTTACCAGCCTGGAACCACAGAGGCCCCTTCGCCATGGTCTGGTAGGCGTCGAGCCCGCTCGGGGTGCCGTGGGCGATGCGCTCGACGAACTGCACCAGTTCGAAACGTTCCTCACTCGTGAGCTCGTGACCGTAGAGGCGTGCAACGGCAACGGCAATCGCGCTCGCCATCGCGGCGCTCGAGCCGAGGCCACGTGCGGTGGGAATGCTTCCCTCAACCGTGACCTCGGCGCGCCCGGGCTTTTCGCCTACGTGACCGAGAATCGTCCTCAGAGCGGACTGAGCGAGCTCGTCCTCGGCCTCTTCCGTATCGACATCGAGGTAGATCGCCCCCGTCGAGGGATCGCCCACGGTTGCGATGCGCCGCTTGCCACGGCGCTCCCCCGTTCGTGAGGAGGGAACATCGAGGGTAAGACCGCTCTCGAAGCGCACCTCGCTTCCCGGGACGGTCTGGTCATCGAACGCGAAGCCCTCGGTGAGTGAATACGAACCGCTGATGGTCCCAAACCCTTCGGCCGAGACCGACCCCTCGATACGGCCGGCGTTTGCGTCAACGGAATCGGGGTAGGGAAGAAGGCGAGCGGTCGCCTTGAGCTCCAGGTGTCGTATGGGAAATGCGATCGCGGGATGCCCGTACACGACCGCGTGCTCGCCAATGAGGATCGTCTTGGCGTGCGCGCGGCCGTGCCCGGTCGCGTATTCGAACTTTTCTTCGCTCACCGCGATGCGAGAAGTTCGGCGAACGAGGTCAGGCGAGCAATGGTCGAGTCGTAGCCGAGAAGCTCCATCGACTCGAAAAGCGGCGGGCTCACGCGACGGCCCGAGATGCCCGAACGCAGCGGGCCAAACGCGAGCCGAGGCTTGACACCCATTCCCTCGATAATGGCGGCACGTAGGGACGATTCGAGCTTCTCGGTCGTAAAGTTGTCCTTGCCGCCTTCTTCGATGACCTCAATCGCGCGACGCACCACGGAAACTGGATCATCACCGAGTTTCTTGAGGGCGTCCTCTTCGATCACGAGGTCGGCGTCGTCGATGAACAAAAAGCGCACCATCCCCGGCGCCTCACCGAGGAGGTTCATGCGCGGTTGCACGAGAGGTGTGGCCTTCGTGAGAAGCGCACGCTGATCCTCGGTGATCGGCGTGGAGACCACGCCTGCTTTCTCGAGGTAAGGGATCATGCGCTCGGTGAATTCTGCCTCGTCGAGCATGCGCATGTGGTCGGCGTTGATCGCGAGCGCCTTCTTGTAGTCCACGCGCGCGGGGTTCGGATTAACATCGGCAACGTCGAATTTCGCCACGAACTGCTCTCGCGTGAAGATGTCTTGGTCGCCGCTGTAGCCCCAGCCGAGAAGTGAGAGGTAATTGATCATGCCCTCCGGCACGAAGCCCTCATCGCGGTAGAGGAAGAGGCTTGATTCGGGGTCACGCTTGGAGAGTTTTTTGTTGCCCTCGCCCATGACATAGGGAAGGTGCCCGTACTCGGGCGTGAACTCGGCAATGCCGATCTTCTTGAGCGCTTCGTAGAGCACAACCTGGCGGGGGGTCGAGCTGAGGATGTCCTCGCCGCGCAGGATGTGGGTGATGCCCATGAGCGCATCGTCGACGGGGTTCGTGAGCGGATAGAGTGGCTGGCCATTCGCGCGCACGACCACGTAATCGGGGGTCGAGCCTGCCTTGAAGGTGATTTCGCCGCGCACAAGGTCGTTGAACGTGATGTCTTCGTCCGGCATTCGCACGCGCCACACGGGCTCGCGCCCCTCGGCGCGGAAGGCGGCTTTTTGCTCTTCGGTGAGGTCGCGATCGAAGCCGTCGTACCCGGATTCTTTGGGCCGACCCGCGGCAATGTGGCGCTGCTGGATTTCCTCGGGAGTCGAGAACGACTCGTAGATGAATCCGCCGTCTTTCAGTTTCTGGATGACGTCCTGATAAATCTCGCCGCGCTGGGATTGTCGGTAGGGGCCGTCATCCCCGCCCGCGTCGACGCCCTCGTCCCAGGTGATTCCGAGCCAGCGCATCGCGTCGAGGAGCTGGTTGTAGCTTTCCTCACTGTCGCGTGCTTGGTCGGTATCTTCGATGCGGAACACGAGCTTGCCACCCGTGCGCTTCGCGTAGGCCCAGTTAAACAGTGCCGTACGCACCATGCCGATATGGGGTGTGCCTGTCGGCGATGGGCAAAAGCGCACGCGCACCTCGTCATGGCCGCGTGTGCTGTCGAGTGTGGGGAGGGTCGCGAGATCGATGTTCTCAGCGCTCACGTGATTGTTCTCCTTTGGGAGGTTGGCGGGGGATTCCCGGGATGGTGTTAGGCCTCGAGGTCTTCGGGTGTCACGACGCGGTTGGTCAGGGTGCCGATCCCATCGATCTCGATCTCGACGGTTTCGCCAGCCTCGAGAAGGCCGACGCCCGCGGGGGTTCCGGTGAGGATGACATCACCGGGAAGAAGTGTGGTCGAGCGCGTGATCTCCTCAATGAGTTCGGGGATCGTGAGGAGCATGTCGGCACTCGTCGCGTCTTGTTTGACTTCACCGTTCACGAGCGCGCGAATGCGGGCGTTGGCGGTATCGAGGTCGGTCTCGATCCACGGACCGAGTGGGCACGACGTGTCGAACGCCTTCGCGCGGAACCACTGCGACTCCTCGCGCTGGGCGTCACGCGCCGTGAGGTCATTCGCGCACGTGTAGCCAAGGATGACGTCGGAAGCGCGCTCGGCGGGAACGTTCTTCGCGAGAGTTTTGATGACCACCGCGAGCTCGGCCTCGAAGCCCAGTTCTTTCGCGTAGGAGGGGTAGATGACCGGGTCGTTCGGGCCGATGACGGAGGTGTTCGGCTTGAGGAAAAGCAGCGGGCTCTCGGGGGCCTCGCTTCCCATCTCACGCGCGTGTTCGGCATAGTTTTTGCCGACACCAACGACCTTGGAGCGGGGAATAACCGGGGCGAGGAGGCGAACATCCTCGAGCGGGAGAATCGTGCCATTCGGCTGAATTTGGGTGTAGAGCGGGTCTCCCGTGATCCCGTACACCATGTCCACGCCGTCCTTTTCTTGGACGATACCGAACATCGGGTTCGAGCCGGTGGTGAATCGTGCGATGCGCATGGCTCCAGTCTAGTAGGGCCTTTCGTCTCTCACGGGCACTCGCGCTATGCCCTTGCCCACCCCTCACTCTTTCTTCACATCCGTGTCTCCGCCCCCTCGCGATCCGCGCGGTGCTCGCGCGTAGGCTTGAGAGGTGTCTCCTCTCTCGCTTCACTCAGGCTCATTCGCCGCTCCCACACGTCTCACCACCGTCATGACAGCCGGTGAGGTGCAACGTGCGCGCGCTGCTCATGAGGAACGTGCCGATCGTTTAAACGCCCCTCACCGCGAGCGCAAGGCACGGGGCGAAAAGCACCCTATCGAGGACTTCCTGCACACCTACTATCCCTTTAGCCCGGGACAGCTGCGGCGATGGCACCCGGGTTGGCAGGTGGGGTACGAAGTCTCGGCGGATGCACCCCTTCGGGATCAGGGAGATGTGGACTCCGACGGTTGCCGGCGCTGGTATCGCGACGTGAAGGATGCATCGAGCGGCACAACGGGCGAGGTGCGTACGGCTGATCTCGAGCGTTTCGTTCGTGAGCGCGGCGATGCGGCCATGTGGATTCACCGCCTGCTCACCAACTCGAGTTTCGCCGAGAAACCGGGAAACTTTTCGTGTTTCGGGCTTCACGAGTGGGCGATGGTGTACCGGCTTCGGCCAGGCGAGAAGCGCCACGAGTCGCTCCCCTTGCGCCTCGGCGCCGAGGCAACTAACCGCGTCGTGGAAGCAAACCGCCTCGTGTGCTCGCACATCGACGCGTTCCGCTTCTTCACGCCCGAGGCGGTCCCGCTCAATGCGTCGCATCCCACGCGCGAGAGGCAACCCATGCGTGATGATCCTGCGTGCCTCCACGTGGGCATGGATCTCTATAAGTGGTCGATGAAGCTCGCGCCCCTCCTGCCGAGCGATATTGCCCTTGACTGCTTTGAGCATGCACTCGACCTCAGAATACTCGACATGGAGGCCTCCCCCTATGACTGCCGGGGTTACGGGTACGGGGTCGTGCCGATCGAGACTGAGGAGGGCAAGGCGGAGTATGTGAGACGTCAGCGTGCGCTCGCCGAGCGCTCTGATGCGCTTCGCTTACGAATCCTCGCAGTGCTCGACCCGCTCGCTCCCTTGTTCGCTTGAGCCACCCACACGCCGAGTCAAGAATCTGCGCCCCCTGCCTGCACTGAACTTCGGACACCCCGCTGCAAACGCCGTTTTTCTCTGGTGGGACGGGGCACAATGGTGCCATGCCCCTTCTCTCGCACACGCCACAATCCCCGCCAGCTTCCGGAACCCGCGTGCGCGTCGCGACCTTTAACATCCATCACGGCGCAAACTCGCGCAATATCCTCAACCTCGAGGCCACGGCGCGTGCGCTTGAGGCGCTCGAAGCCGATGTCATCGGCCTGCAGGAGGTTGACCGCTTCTTCGGCACTCGTTCGGATTTTGTTGATCAGGCGGCGTGGCTCGCGGATCGGCTTCAGATGCACGCGGAGTTTGCCCCCACGATCGACCTGGATCCGTCGCGCCGCTCCGCCGAGCGCGTAGGCATAAACGTGCGACGCCAATACGGGATCGCCGTGCTCTCGACCTACCCGATTCTCGCGTCGCACATGGCGCGTCTCCCCGAGAATCGTCTGATCGAACGCCGAGCGGTTTTACGCACGCGTATTGACGCCGATGGCGTCCCGTTCTCGTTCTCGGTCACCCATCTCGCACTCGGCCCTGCGAGGGTGCGCCGCGCACAATTTCACGCTGCCCGCGAGGTCGCTTTCGAAGACGAAGAACCAGCAATCCTCGTGGGCGACCTCAACGCTGCACCTTTAGTTATGCGCGACTATTCGGTCTTTACAAAGGACCTTATCGACGTGTGGGCTGCAAAGCACCGGTTCCCTCTCGCGAAGCGCTTTCTCGGCCGCACGAACCCCGTGCTTCCCGTCCCCGCAAGGCGCATCGATTACATCCTCTCGAGCCGCGACATCCGGCCGGTCTCGGCGAAAACTCATCGCACTCACGCCTCGGACCACCTCCCTGTCGTCGCCGAACTCGAGATCCCTCACCCCGCCCCGCAATCCGCATAGCCGGCAGCCTGCAGTGGGCTGACACAATGGAGCCATGCCACTTCTTCACGATTTTCTCCCCACGGACTCGAGCGAAGACGCGATCGTTGAGGGCTTCATCGCGGCGCAAGCCGAGGTAGGCCGCACGCTCTATCCCCACCAAGAGGAAGCACTCCTCTCGATCGCCGCTGGGGACCACGTGATCGCCGCGACTCCCACGGGCTCGGGAAAAACGACAATCGCCTACGCGGCTCTCTATGCCGCGATGGCGCGAGGGGAAAAGGCGTACTACACCGCTCCCATCAAGGCGCTCGTGAGCGAGAAGTTCTTCGACATAGTCTCCATGTTCGGTGCCGAGGCCGTGGGAATGATGACGGGCGATTCATCGGTCAACCACGAAGCACCCATCATCGTGTGCACGGCGGAGATTCTCGCAAACCACGCACTTCGTGACGGCGAGATGAGCGACATAGGGCTCGTCGTCATGGACGAATTCCACTTCTACGACGACTCGCAGCGAGGCTGGGCGTGGCAAGTGCCGCTCATCGAGCTTCCAAAGACCCAGTTTGTGCTCATGAGCGCTACCCTCGGCGACGTGTCCTTCTTCGAGAAAGATCTCGAAGAGCGTACGGGCCGGAACGTGAGCACAATCGCGAACGCCGAGCGTCCCGTTCCGCTCGACTTCCGCTGGGTAACAACCGACCTTCCCGAGACGATCAAGGAGATCCTCGAGAATCGCGACGCGCCCGTCTACATCGTCCACTTCACGCAAAAAGACGCCCTCGAGCAAGCGCAGCACCTTCTCGGCACAAAGATCCTTACACGCGAAGAAAAAGACAAGATCCGCGAGCTCATAGGCGATTTTCGGTTCTCGCGCGGTTTCGGCTCGATCCTCTCGAAACTCGTGCGCGAAGGCATCGGCGTGCACCACGCGGGCATGCTCCCCAAGTATCGCCGCCTCGTTGAACGGCTCGCGCAATCGGGCCTTCTCAAGGTCATTGCTGGCACCGACACGCTCGGCGTTGGCATCAACGTGCCGATCCGCACCGTGCTCATGACCGGACTCGCAAAGTTCGACGGACGCCGCCAACGCCTGCTCAACACACGGGAGTTTCTCCAGATCGCTGGTCGCGCCGGGCGCGCGGGGTACGACACCGTAGGGCACGTCGTCGTTCAGGCCCCCGAATGGGCCGTCGAGTTTGAGAAAGAAAGGGAACGCTTCGCGAAGCGAGCCGAAACGGGCTCGAAACCCAACAACGCGAAGAAGAAGAAGCAGCGCGAACCTAAAATGCGCGTTCCAGAAGGCCGGGTGAACTGGACCGAGGAGAACCTCAGGAAGCTTAGTGAAGAGCAACCGTCGGAACTGAAACCCCACATGGCGATGACGAGCGCAATCCTGCTCGCCCTCATTTCCCGCCCGGGAAGCGCCCTCGAGGCTGCTCGACACCTCATCGACGAAAGCCACCAAACGCACGCCCAGAAATTTGCTCTCAAGCGCCGTGCTCTCGAGCTATTTCGCGGCCTCAAGGAAGCGGAGATCATCACGGTGCGCGACGAGCCCGATCACCTCGGTCGCACCGTCACACTCGTGGACGACCTGCAGTGGGACTTCCAAATGAATCAGCCGCTCGCAGCGTTCGCTATCGCGGCCCTCGACATCCTTGACGAGGATTCGCCGAGCCTCACAATGGACTCGGTTTCGATCATCGAAGCGATCCTCGAAGACCCGTTCCAGATTCTCCTCGCCCAGCAAAATGCGGCGAAGAGTGCGCTGCTCGCCGAGCTCAAGGCTGACGGCGTCGACTACACCGAACGCATGGCGCGCCTCGACGAGGTCACATGGCCGAAGCCCCTCGAGGAAGAACTCACGGCAGCCCTCGAGATCTACGCGAAGAATCGCCCATGGATCAACGTGCACGACCTCTCCCCCAAGAAAATCGTGCGCGAGTTCTACGAGACGGGCGCGACGTTCAGCGAGTTCGTCTCGCGTTACAAGCTCATGCGCTCGGAAGGCATCGTGCTGCGCTATCTTTCCGACGCCTACCAGGCCCTCCGGCGTACCCTCCCGGTCGAGCTGCGAACCGAAGAACTCGAGGATGTGATCGAATGGCTCGGTGTGCTCGTGCGCGGCGTCGATTCGTCCCTGTTGGATGAGTGGGAAGCGCTCACAAACCCCGATGACGATGAAGACGCGGCAAGCGAGCTCCGCCCCGATTCGCCTCGTTCTTTGAGCGCGCAAACCAAGGTTCTTACGCAAATGGTACGCGCTGCGATGTGGCGCCGAGTCGAAGACTTCGCGTTCGAGCGCGAAGAGCAGCTCGGCGACCTCGACGGCGAAAGTGGTTGGAACGCCGACCGTTGGGGCGAAGCCATGGACGACTTCTACGACGCGCACGATCACGTCGTGATCGAGGATCGTGCCCGCGCCCGCCAATACCTCCGCCTCGAGCAAGAGTCGAAGCGTTGGCTCGTCACGCAAACGATCGTCGATCCCGAAGGCGATCACGACTTCGTGATGCAGGCGATCGTGGACCTCGAGCGGACCGACGAGGAGGGCGAGCTCGCGCTCACCCTCGAGTACGTCGGGGACATCGTGAAGGCGCCCTGGCCGTGACGTGGCCACGCCTATACGTGCTCGACGTCCCGAAAGATGAGGGCACGAGCTTCGCCTCGCTCACCCGGTTCGTAGCGAGCCACCTCGAGGCCGACGGATGCGTGACGTCGTCGTGGGTCGAGGCCGTACTCGCGCGCGAGCAGCTCTACCCCACCGGCCTCCCGCTCGAACCGCCCGTCGGGATACCCCACGCTGACACGACCCACACCCTCAAGGACGCACTCGTGGTGGCAAGGCTCACTACGCCACTCGCGTTCGGTGCAATGGGAGATTACGACGCCGCAGCGCTCCAGGTACGCCTCGCCGTCTTTATAGTCGCCGACAACGGGACGGCCCAGGTCGAGGCACTCGAAAGGCTCCTCAGCATCCTTAGCGACGGCGCGCGCCGCGAAAGGCTCGAAGCCGGCTCGGCCGAGAACGCACGGCGGTCCTTCGAAGCGATGCTCGAACAACTCGCCGCACTCACCACAGCCCCCGACAAACCCCCACACCCGCGAAAACCGGGACAGACCTGATCCTTCAAGCCAAAGCCAACCGTGAACGCGCTCAGCGCATGCGCGCCCTCTCCGACGAGCTGGACGGTATCAGCGTCGAAGAACTTGAACGCCACGCCCCGTCTTACATCCAAGGCATCCGCGTCCTCTACGACGCAGCAGGTACCCCCCAACGCGACGAAACAGCCTTCCGCCACGCCCTCAAAACCGCACACCGCGCCCACAAACGCGGCCAACGCCTCAAAGACAACCTCATCATCGACGCATACGAACACGCCTACCGCATCGCCAATGCGTAGCGCACACGGTCGTCAGGCATAGAATGGGGTTTTCTGGTAGGAAAAGTTTGAGCTGGCGCTATCGCGTTTCAGAGGGGGGCCGGTGAAGAAAAAGCTGTGGTCAACGATTCTGGCTTGCGGATCCATCACTCTTCTCTGCTTGCCCCTTCAAGGTTGCGGTCACGACCTAAGCGCGGAGCTGGGGCTGGATGCCGATGATTCGCCGCAAGTACTGTCGGAAGCCTGGGGGATTGACGTCCCCGCCTCTATGACTACTGAAGAGCTTTACAGCAGCGATATAGGGTTCACGGGCGACGGAGATTATCTACGCGTAATGAAGCTGCCCAAGGCAGACCAAGTTGGGATGTGGGCTCCAGCTAACTTCCAAGAATCACCAGATGAATGGGTTGGTACGACCGTCATCACCAACTCGAACGCCCCATTTAATCTAGAAGATTTAAATGATATGAAGTGCCTTCCCGTCACCAAGAGGGAAGATGGATCTCATCTGATGCTCTGCTACAGCAGAGCATCAGATGATTACTATTCCTTCGAATCGATATTTTAAATCAATCCCTCTTTAAACGCTAATCACCACTGGGTATGGCCTGATCACCCCACGCTTCTGCGCGAGCGCCATCACTGCCACAACCTTATTAGTAACGCCTTTATATTTGGTTTTCGGGTCGAAGTCATAGACATCGTGGATTGTGAAGTTATAGTCCGTGGGGGACTTCTTTTTGTAATCAAACCTTTTGATGGAGTAGTAGAGGTCTACCCCGTACTTTCCGCCACTGTTAAGGGCGAAAATGCTAGAGCCGCTGACTGCCTTCGAATTCCTTAGGCGGGCGACTACTGGGCTGGATTTTGCTCGCGAGCCGTGACGCGGACGGTATGCGGATGAATTCTTCTTCTTCGCCCTAAGCAGCAGTTCGGCTGACAGCATGTATCCCCCCGCTGTGAACGCTGCAATTACAGAATTCACAGCGGAGCCAAGAATGTCTTCCTGTGCGACTTCGTAGGGTTTCACATTCCTAGACGTCTGCTCCGGAGCGGGGGGGCCTGATCTTCTGCAGTTCCGCTTCAACCGAGGTTCCCTTTGCGGCGAGATCTTGGTCAATCTCCTCGATAACCCGATGGATGAGCTTCAGCTCCTCATCTGTCAGCGAATCATCGGCTAGGGCCGGCTGCAAAAACACAAGAGGCAAACTTGCCCCCAATAGACCAATGGCGGTGCGCCTAGTAACTGTTTTAGACACGATGTTTTCTCTCCTTTGAGTAATTACCAACGCTCCCGAAGTGACCCCCGGGATGACGCACAGCGAGTCGCACAAGTGCCCCCAAAAATCGCTTCCCCTGAAGAGTTAGGATGTGAGAACACTGAAAAAGTCCCTTGCGAGACGCCAAATGCCACCCTCGGTCGGTAGTGGCAGCGTGAGAGTCGCACGCACTCCTCGTTCTCGTCGGCTTCAGTGATTCCGTAGCGGCATCTGATTGTGGCAACGCTGTCGTCATCCGACATAGAACACATTCGATAGACGTCTAAAAGTGCGATTGTCCCGGGACCCGGGAAACCTCCGGGAAGTTCGCGTGCGGTCTGATTGGGTACAGGGCAACGAGACGCGCGGTCGCATCCTCCTCGCCGTCTCCAGTAGCTATAGCGATACCGGACTTATACCACCCCACCGCAATATCTCGGAAGAAGTGGGCTGCACTCCCCACACCGTTACTACGCACGTAGCGACGCTCCGAGAAGCTGGCTTGCTGCCCGCGAGTAGGGGTGGAAATGCCATAAGCATAGAACGGTTCCCCCTCCCCCTAGAGAGAGCACATGGCTTCCACCCTTCTTCACACCCCACCACCACGGGCCTCCCGGCTCCCCTTCCGCCCTTCTCACTGCGGGCTTGAGATGCGGTCCCGCCTACCGCTGGCGCTGCTATCCATTCAGGGTCCACAAGCTGAAAGACCTCGAAGCGCTCCTCTAACGCGGTGCTCCGCCCTCCCGCGCGGGCGTCACGCCAAGCTTGTGAAGGCCATACCAGTAGGCATCAAAGAGCGCCTCCCACGACGCCTCGATGATGTTCGGGCCCACGCCGACGGTCGTGAAGCGCCCAAACGGCGCCTGGCTCGTGACAAGGACGCGGGTCGTCGCATCCGTCCCCTGCTGAGAATCGAGGATTCGCACCTTGAAGTCCACGAGGGCGAATGAGGCGATTTCGGGGTAGGTGTCCATGAGCGCTTCGCGCAGCGCTTTATCGAGCGCGTTCACGGGGCCGTTGCCCTCAGCGATGGTGACGCTGCGCTGACCAGGTGCTGTGCTGAGGCGCACCGTCGCCTCCGATTCGAGCGAGCCATCGCGAAGCTGATGCGACGACGTGCGCCACGACTCAACCTCAACATAGGTCGGCAGATCCCCGAGGACGTGGAGCACGAGCATCTCGAAGGACGCGTCCGCAGCCTCGTAGCTGTATCCCTCGGCCTCGCGTCCCTTGACAGTCTCCGCGAGCAGCGCAAGCGTCGCATCCTCGCCCGAGAGGTCGTATCCGAGCTCGCGTCCCTTGAGCTCGATCGAGGCCCTGCCGGCCATGTCCGAAATAATCATGCGCATGTCGTTTCCCACGACCGTGGGATCCATGTGCTGATAGAGATCGGGATCGACCCTGATCGCGCTCGCATGGAGGCCAGCCTTGTGCGCGAATGCGCTCGCCCCTACGTAGGGGGCGCGCGCCGGCGCGGGAATATTCGCGATCTCGGCAATGGCGTGGGCGATTCGAGTGGCGTCGCCGAGCTGCTCATCTGTCACGAGGGTGCGCCCGAGCTTGAGCTGAAGATTTGCGAGAACCGGGATGAGGTCGGCGTTTCCCGTGCGTTCGCCGTAGCCATTGACGCAGCCCTGCACGTGGACCGCGCCAGCCTCCACCGCAGCAATCGTGTTCGCGATTGCGCATCCCGAGTCGTTATGCATGTGGGCACCGAGAAGACTGGGGGCGAGCCCTTCCCCCTCGAGGCGCGCCCGCACATCCGCGTAAATCGCGCTCACCTGGTGCGGGAGCATGCCACCGTTCGTGTCACACAGGATCACGACCGCGGCGCCGGCCCGCAGAGCCTCGGAAAGGACGCTCACCGCGTAGTCAGCGTCGTGAGAGTATCCATCGAAGAAGTGCTCGGCGTCAATGAACACCTCGCGATCGTGAGCCCGCAAGAACTCGACACTCTCGCGCACCATTGCGAGGTTTTCCTCGGCGCTCGTGCGAAGTGCCGCCTCGACGTGCCGCAGATCAGACTTCGCGACGAGGGTGACCGTCGGGGCTCCCGAATCCACAAGTGCACGAAGCTGAGGATCGTCTTCCGCTGAGCTGTTCTTCTTACGTGTTGCCCCGAAAGCTGCGAGTCGGGCGTTCGTGAGCTCGAGCTCGCCTCGTGCACGTGCGAAGAATTCGGTGTCTTTCGGGACCGCGCCGGGCCAGCCTCCCTCGATATAGGTCACGCCGAGTTCGTCAAGGAGCCGCGCAACCTGGAGCTTGTCCTCGACGCTCAGCGTGAGCCCCTCCTGTTGAGAGCCGTCGCGAAGGGTCGTGTCGTAGAGGTGAAACACTGCCGTGGCCTCCGGGTGGTGCAGGAAAATGAAGAAAGGGTGGGCTAGACGAGCCGCGTGAGCCAGCCGTGGCGGTCCTCGAGGCGGCCATATTGGATGCCCGTGAGCTCCTCGCGCAGCGACATCGTCACCTCGCCGCTTCCGCCATCGCCGATCGTCCACGTGGACTTTTCGTCACGCAGCTCACCGATCGGGTTGATCACGGCGGCGGTGCCGCACGCGAACATTTCGGTGACGCGGCCCTCGGCAATATCGGCCGTAAGGGCCTCGTAGTTGACGGGTTCCTCGCTCGGTCGAAGTCCGCGATCGGCCGCGAGCGTGAGGATCGAATCGCGCGTCACACCCGGGAGGATCGAGCCCGTGAGGGTCGGGGTGACGATGCGACCGTCGCCATAGACCACGAAGATGTTCATGCCAGAAAGCTCGTCGATGTTCGTGTGGGTCTCCGAGTCGAGGAACATGACCTCGTCGGCCCCTTTTTCTGCGGCTTCGTACTTTCCCTGAAGCGAACTCGCGTAGTTACCACCGCATTTCGCGAAGCCCGTACCGCCTCGCCCAGCACGGGCCGCGAGCGGCGAGACCCACACAACGAGCGGCTGAATACCACGCGGAAAGTAGTTGCCCGCGGGCGAAGCAATCACGTAGTAGTCCACGGTGCGCGAGGCGCGCACCCCAAGGAAGTTTTCCGAGGCAAACATAAATGGGCGTAGGTAGAGGCTCGTTTCACCGCCCTCGGGCACCCAGGGCTCGTCGGCGCTCACGACCCCGCGAAGCGAGGCGAGAAAATCCTCGGTCGAAATCTCGGGGAGGGCGAGGCGCCTCGCCGAATTCTGGATGCGCGCGGCGTTCTTCTCGGGCCGGAAGGTCCACACGCTACCGTCGGCGTGGCGGAAAGCCTTGAGACCTTCAAAAATCTCCTGAGCGTAGTGGAAAACCGCCGCGGCGGGTTCGAGCGAAAGCGGGCCGTACGGGAGGATCTCTCCCTCGCCCCACCCTTCGGTCTCGGTCCAGCGCTGGTGGGCCATGTAGTCGGTGAAGTTGTCACCGAATCCAGGGTCCTTGAGAATCCGCTCGCGCTCTTCGCTCGAGTTTCGACGCGGAGCCGAGCTTGCGCGGTACTCACCCATGGGTTTTCTTTCCTCTCACATGCTTTCGTGGATTCTCCCAGTTTACGAGGCTGCATTCTCCTTTTCTCGCACAGCCTTCGCGATCGCGTCCCCGACCTCAGCGCACGTCCGGGTCGAGCCCGGATTTTGAGCGAGATCCTCGGTCACGGCTTCGCGGATCTTGCGCGCGGCGGAGTCCTCACCACTCGACTCGAGAAGGAGCGCGACGGAAAGAATCGTCGCGGTGGGATTCGCGATGCCCCTGCCTGCAATATCGGGGGCGCTCCCGTGCACGGGCTCGAACATCGAGGGGAACCCGCCCGAGGGATTGAGGTTTCCGGAAGCCGAAAGGCCGATGCCGCCCGAGATCGCGCCCGCGAGGTCGGTAATGATGTCGCCAAAGAGATTGTCGGTCACAATCACGTCGAAGCGCGAGGGATCCTGCACGAGATAGATCATCATCGCGTCGATATGCGAGTAATCGACCTCAACATCGGGATATTCGGGGGCTACCTCGTCCACGATACGCTTCCACAGGCGGCCGGCGTGCACGAGCACGTTGTGCTTGTGCACGAGAGTGAGCTTTTTCCTGCGTTTCTTGGCGAGCTCGAACGCATAGCGCACGACGCGCTCAACGCCGTGGGCCGTATTGATTGAGACCTCGGTTGCGACCTCGTGCGCACCGCCCTCGCGTAGGGAGCCGCCTGCTCCGACATAAGCACCCTCGGTCCCCTCGCGCACAACGACGAAGTCGACCTCTCCTGGGTTCGCGAGCGGGGATTGCACGTGCGGGAAGAGGCTCGTGGGGCGGAGGTTCACGTAGTGCTCAAACGCGAAACGCAGCTTGAGCAGAAGTCCGCGCTCGAGTACGCCCGAGGGCACGCTCGGGTGTCCGACGGCGCCTAGCAAGAGGGCGTCGTGGCGTTTCAGCGAGTCGAGGTCGGCGTCCGTGAGGGTCTCGCCGGTCTCGTGCCAGCGACTCGCGCCGAGGTTGTATTCAGTCGTGACGAGGTCGCGCCCCGTGCCTTCAAGTGCCGCCCGAAGAACCTTGAGGCCCTCGGGAACAACTTCCTGCCCGATCCCGTCCCCGGGAATGACGGCGAGGTCGAGTGTGCTCATGGTTTCTCCTTAGGTGGCGCTAGCGGTGTGGCACGGGGCACAAGAGCGGATCAGCGCTCTGCCGTGCCCTCGGTGTAGTCGGAATCGAGCTGTTCGGCGCTCCACGAGAACATCGTGCGAAGCTCCTTGCCAACCTTCTCGATCGGATGCTCCTGCTCGCGGGCGCGCAGCTGCTTGAACTCGGAAGCGCCTGCCTTCTGATCGTCGACGAAGCGCTTGGCGAAACTACCGTTTTGGATGTCATCGAGAACGGCCTTCATCGATGCCTTGACCTTGTCATCGACGACGCGCGGTCCCGACACGTAGTCGCCGAACTCGGCGGTATCGGAGATCGACCAGCGCTGCTTCGCGATGCCCCCCTCGATCATGAGGTCAACGATGAGCTTGAGCTCGTGGAGCACCTCGAAGTAGGCGATCTCGGGCTGGTAGCCGGCCTCGGTGAGAGTTTCGAAGCCCGCCTGCACGAGGTGGCTCATACCGCCGCACAAAACGGCCTGCTCGCCAAACAGATCGGTCTCGGTTTCCTCCGTGAAGGTCGTCTTGATCGCGCCCGCGCGGAGCCCTCCGATCGCTTTCGTGTAGGAAAGGGCGAGCGGCCACGCCTCACCCGACTCGTCGTTCTCTACCGCGACGATGCAGGGAACGCCGCGCCCCGCAACGAATTCGCGCCGCACCGTGTGGCCCGGGCCCTTTGGAGCAACGAGCGCGACGTCGACTCCCTTAGGAGCCTCGATGTAGTTGAAGCGAATGTTGAAGCCGTGAGCGAAGAACAGCGCGTTGCCGCTCTCGAGGTTGCCCGCGATCTCGTTCTCGTAGATATCTGCCTGATACTGATCGGGGGCGAGGATCATGATGACGTCGGCCCACTTCGCCACCTCAGCGACGGTGTCGACGGTGAAACCCTGTTCCTCGGCCTTAGCGCGCGACTTCGAGCCGTCCTTGAGACCGACGCGAACCTCGACACCCGAGTCTCGAAGGTTGAGTGCGTGGGCGTGGCCCTGCGAGCCAAAGCCTACGATCCCAACTTTCTTCGACTGGATGACTGCGAGATCGGCGTTGTCGTCATAAAACATTTCCGCCACGGTGAACTCCTTCGGTTCTCATGTGTGAATCGGTTAAGGGCAGCTTAGCCGCCTCGTGTCTTACTTTGTGGATACGTGTCTCATATTGAGAAACTTCGTGAAACAGGCGCCGTCGGATTTCCCACGCTCTACCCGAGCAGCGCGCGGTCCGTGATCGAGCGCGGCCCACGGCCAATCGCCACAGCACCCGACTTGACGATTTCCTTGACCCCGAACTGCTCGAGCATCGAGAGCATCGCCGAGAGCTTGTCGGCCGATCCCGTCGCCTCGATGGTGACAGAGTCGGAGGCCGCATCAACGACCTTGGCACGGAACATCTGCACGATCTCGAGAACGGATGTGCGGGTTTGATTGTTTGCCTTGACTTTCACGAGCACGAGCTCGCGCTCGACCGACTGGCGCGGCTCAAGCTGCACGATCTTGAGGACGTTCACGAGCTTGTTGAGCTGCTTCGTAATCTGCTCGAGCGGCATCTGGTCAACCTCAACCACGACCGTGATGCGCGAGATTCCCTCGTGCTCCGTGGGTCCCACGGCGAGTGAGGCGATGTTGTAACCACGCCGCGCGAAGAGCGCCGAGACGCGCGTGAGTACGCCCGGCTTATTCTCAACGAGGACGGACAGCGTGTGGTTCTTCTCCGGGTCGCGCGAAAAGTCCATGCTCAGATCTCCCTCTCCCATTCGGGCGTCATGCCCTGCGCGATTTGAATCTCGTCATTGCTCACGCCCGCGGGCACCATCGGCCACACCATGGCGTCAGCGCTGACCTGGAAATCCACGACCACGGGGCGATCGTTGATCGCCATCGCCTCGTTGATCGTTCGGTCGATGTCCTCGTCCCTTTCGCAGCGCAGGCCCACCGCGCCGTACGCCTCGGCGAGCTTCACGAAATCGGGAATGCGGCGCGTGCCGTGCCCAGTGTTGAGGTCAGTGTTGGAAAAACGCTGGTCGTAAAACAGGTTTTGCCACTGGCGCACCATGCCGAGCGAGGAGTTGTTGATCACCGCGACCTTAACGGGGATGTCATTGAGCACGCACGTCGCGAGTTCCTGGTTCGTCATTTGGAAGCAGCCGTCGCCGTCGATCGACCACACGACCTTGCCCGGCTGGCCAACCTTCGCGCCCATCGCCGCGGGGAGCGAGTAGCCCATCGTGCCAAGGCCACCAGAGTTGATCCACGAGTACGGCTCTTCGAAATCGATGAACTGGCTCGACCACATCTGGTGCTGTCCCACGCCGGCAACGAAGATCGATTCGGGCCCGCTGATCGCGCTAATGCGCGAAATGACGTGCTGGGGAGCCGTGTATCCATCGGCCGTCGCGGTCCACCCGAGCGGATAGTTTTCGCGAAGGGATCGCATGAGCTGCCACCAGGCCTCGTAGTCGCGCTGATCGTCTTCGGCGAGGCGTTCGTTCAGCTCTGAATGGAGGGCACGCGCGACGTCGGCGGCGTCGCCCACGATCGGAACGTCCGCAACGCGATTCTTTGAGATTTCCGCCGGGTCGATATCGGCATGCACAACTTTGGCACCGGGCGCAAACGTATCGAGTCGCCCCGTCACGCGGTCATCGAAGCGCGCCCCGAGCGCGATGATGAGGTCGCTGCGCTGAAGCGAGGCGACTGCCGCGACATCACCGTGCATGCCGGGCATACCGAGATGCTGCGGGTGGGAATCGGGCAGGGCACCGCGTGCCATGAGGGTCGTCACGAAGGGCGCGTTTGCCGCCTCCACAAGGGCGCGCACCTCGTCGCTTGCACGCGAGCGAAGCACACCACCGCCAAGGAGAAACACGGGTCGCTTAGCGTGCACGAGCAGCTCAACGGCCTCGCGGATCTGTTTAGCGTTCGGGCGGCCGGGAACTCGATAGCCGGGAAGGTTCAGCTCCTCGGGCCACTCGAACTCCGTCTCCGACTGCTGCGCGTCCTTCGTCACGTCAACGAGTACGACGCCGGGCCGCCCCGTCGAGGCGATGTGGAACGCCTGCTTGATCGCGAGCGGGATGTCATCCGCGCTCTTCACGAGAATGTTGTGCTTCGTCACGGGCATCGTCATGCCCACGATGTCGGCTTCCTGAAAGGCGTCCGTGCCGATGAAATTCGAACCTACCTGACCGGTGATGACGACCATCGGGATCGAATCCATTTGCGCATCCGCGATCGCGGTAATCAGGTTCGTTGCGCCTGGTCCCGAAGTCGCGATGCACACCCCGACTTTGCCCGTCGCATGGGCGTACCCGCTCGCGGCGTGCCCCGCGCCCTGCTCGTGGCGCACGAGGATGTGCCGAAGACGTTTCGCATCGAGAAGCGGATCGTAGGTGGGCAAAATAGCGCCGCCGGGGAGGCCAAACACGACCTCCACTCCCGCCGCCTCGAGCGACATAATGAGCGACTGCGCTCCCGTGACTTTTGCAGCCATGACGCCTCCAACCATTCACTGACGAAAAAGCCCCTCGTTCCTTGTGGGAAGTCGAGGGGCGCGGCTTATCGTGCGGGGGCGTTAGCCGCGCCCGGTAACGATAAGAAGGATGCTTTGCATGGGAGTAAAACTACACGCTCACTCATCTTGAAACGGAAAGGTCCATATTTTGGGATCCGACGGTTACCGGACACCGTCGGCCCCACTGCGCACACCGTTTACGGAAGCGGCCGACGGGTCGCGCCGAACGTAGCCGAGCGCACGTGATGCGCATAGACCTTGAGTGCCTGGCTCACCTCGCGGCGGCGGTTCTTCGGGCGCCACGGGAGCGGGCCGCGCGCCTCGCGGCGGCGTTCGAGCTCGCTTTCTGGAACATCGAGCGTGAGCTCACGCTTGTGCACGTCGATGACGATGCGGTCCCCCGTCTCCACGAGACCGATCGCGCCGCCTTCTGCTGCCTCCGGGGAGATGTGGCCGATCGAGATACCCGAAGTGCCGCCCGAGAAGCGGCCGTCGGTGATCAGCGCGCAGGCCTTGCCGAGGCCCCGTCCCTTGAGGTAGGAGGTAGGGTAGAGCATCTCCTGCATGCCCGGCCCACCCTGGGGGCCCTCGAATTGAATGACGACGACATCCCCCTCCTTGACGGACTTGTCGAGCACCCGCTGGACTGCCTCCTCCTGGGACTCCACAACAAAGGCGCGCCCCTCGAAATGAAAGAGCTCCTCGTCGATCCCCGCGCTCTTGATCACAGCGCCGTCGGTTGCAAGGTTGCCGCGAAGCACGCAAAGCCCGCCGTCCTTCGTGTGCGCGAACGGGACGGAGCGGATGACCCCGCTCTCCGGATCGAGATCGAGCTCTTTCCAGCGCATATCCTGGCTAAACGGCACGGTTGTGCGTTTCCCGCCGGGCGCGGCGCTAAAGAGGGTGAGTGCCTCGTCGGGGGCCTCCCCTCCGCGGATATCCCACGCGGCTAGCCACTCGCTAAGCGAGTCGGCGTGGATCGCATGCACGGAGTGGTCGAGGAGACCCGCGCGATCGAGCTCGCCGAGAATCGCGGGAATACCGCCGGCGCGATGAACGTCTTCGACGTGGGCGAAACCGTTCGGGGCAACCTTCGAGAGGCACGGGACGTTCCGCGAGATGCGGTCGATGTCGTCGAGAGTAAAGTCCACCTCACCCTCGATCGCCGCGGCGAGGATATGCAGCACGGTGTTGGTCGAGCCCCCCATCGCCACGTCGAGGCTCATCGCGTTTGTGAACGCCGCCTTCGTGGCGATTGAGCGAGGCAAAACGCTCTCGTCATCATCTTCGTAGTAGCGGCGGCACAGTTCGACGATGCGCTTTCCCGCCTCCACAAAGAGCTCGCGGCGGAAGGCATGGGTCGCGAGCGTCGTGCCATTGCCGGGCAGCGAAAGTCCGAGCGCCTCGGTCAAGCAGTTCATCGAGTTCGCCGTGAACATCCCCGAGCACGAGCCGCACGTGGGGCACGCATTGTCCTCGATCTGCGCAAGCTGGTCGTCGGTGATCGACTCATCGACCGCGTAGCTGATGGCGTCGACGAGGTCGATCTTGTGGTCGATGACGCCTTCGACTGGCTTACCGGCCTCCATTGGGCCACCTGAGACAAAAACGACCGGGATATTGAGCCGCATCGCCGCCATGAGCATCCCGGGCGTGATCTTGTCGCAGTTCGAGATGCACACGAGGGCGTCGGCGCAGTGGGCGTTCACCATGTACTCGATGCTGTCGGCGATCACATCGCGGCTCGGGAGCGAGTAGAGCATCCCCTGGTGCCCCATGGCGATGCCGTCGTCGACCGCAATGGTGTTGAATTCCTTCGACACTCCCCCGGCCTCGCGAATGGATTCCGCGACCATATCTCCGACGTTCTTGAGGTGAACGTGCCCGGGAACGAACTGCGTGTAGGAGTTCGCAATGGCGACGATCGGCTTACCGAAGTCGCTCGAGCCCATGCCGGTCGCACGCCAAAGGGCACGCGCTCCCGCCATATTGCGTCCGTGGGTTGATGTACGTGAACGAAGTTGTGGCATGTGCTCCAGCATAGGCCGATACGCGAGACCCCCGCCCAAATCTTGGACGGGGATCTCACGATATGAAAAGCGCTGTCGAGCGCCGAGATTCATCAGCCTTCGCGGTGAGGCCAACCCGGATCGTCGGCGAGGCGCTGCTTGAGGGCCTCGTAATCCGCCTGTTCCTGCTTCTCGAGCTCGCGAGCTTCGGCAATCTGCTCCTCGGTGGGCTCGTGGTCGCCCATGCCCACGGCAAGCTCGGGATCAACAACCGCGATCGCGCCCGTCTCAAGCTTCACCTTGTGGCGAAGGATCTCGTAGCGCACGACCTTCGCGAGGAAGTAGATGCCGAGGAGGTTCGGCACCGTCATGAGGAAGAACACCGCGTCGGAGAAGTTAATGACCGCATCGAGCGACACGGCCGAACCGAGCACAACGGCGAGAATCCAGATCACCTGAAAGCCACGCTTCACGAGCGCCGAGCGGCCGAAGAGGAACTCGGCAGCGAGGTTGCCGTAGTAGTAGTAGCTCAGCACGGTCGAGAACGCGAAGAGCGCCACGGAAACGGTGAGGATGTACGGGAACCAGCTCGCCACCGTACCGAAGGCATTCGCCGTCATCACGATGCCGTCACCGCTCGTATCGGTGTACACGCCCGTCACAGTAATGGCGATCGCGGTGAGGGTACACACGATGACCGAGTCCACGAGCGGCTCCCACATTGCGGTGAAGCCCTCGGTTGCCGGGTCCTTGGTCTTCGACGCCGAGTGGGCCATACCGGCCGAGCCGACACCCGCGGCGTTCGAGAAGAGCGCACGCTGAATACCGGTGATCGCCACGCCGATCGCGCCGCCCGTCACGCCCTCGGGCGTCACGGCAGTCGAGAAGATCTTCGCGATGGCTTCTGGAACGTCCTGGATGTTCATGATGATGATCGCGAGAACACAGAGGAAGTACACGATCGCCATGAGCGGGGTGATGCGCGCCGTCCAGGTGCCGATCGACTGGATGCCGCCCACGATCACAAGCGCCGCGAGGGCGGCCATGACCGCGCCGATCACCCAGCGGTTGTCCTGAAGGAAGCCAATGCCGAGCTGATCACTGAGGATCGCAGCGCCCTGGTTCGCTTGGAAGAGGTTGCCGGCGCCGAACACACCGATGAGCGTGAAGAGCGCATACATGGAGGACAGCACAATGCCGAACTTCTTGAAGCCAATCTCGGCGAGGCCATGCTTGAGGTAGTACATGGGGCCGCCGTGAGTGTGGCCCTCGTCGTCGATCTCGCGGTACTTGACGCCGAGGGTCGCCTCGGCCATCTTTACACTCATCGCGAGGAAGCCAAAGATCACGATCCAGAGCGCGGCACCGGGGCCACCCACCGAGATCGCGACCGCGACACCCGCGATGTTGCCGAGGCCAACCGTGCCCGACAGCTCGGTTGCGAGCGCCTGGAAGGAGCTCACCTCACCCGGGTCGGTCTTGCGCGTGTACTTTCCTCGGATCACCCCGATGGAGTGCGTGAGGCCCGTGATGGGCTGGAAACGCAGCCACACCGTCAGGAAGATGGCGGCCGCGATGAGCCACAGAACAATGATGGGAACTTCAACGCCCGCAATGGTCGGCGCGTAGAACACGATCGCCGAGAGGAAATCTGCAAACGGGGCAAAATATGTGTTCAAGAACTGGTCAATTGCACCAGAACTGTGCATCAGTCTCTCCTAGTGGGGAAAATTTTTTGCCAAACACGCACTACTTTTCGGAAACACGGGGGCGGATTCAAGCACATCTGCCAAAACGAATTCTTGGCGACAAATTGCGCCCACCGGCATTTACGCCGCTTTGCGCCAGGATTCAACGGGACAAAACCGCAGGTCATCACACTCACTTAGCAGGCGTCGGAACGTGAGTCAAAACCACATCCACTCCCGCGCCCATGTGACTTGCGTTACCTGGTGGTCCCGGTCACTCCTTTTCGTTCTGCTGCCCCCATTCGCCGTCTTCGTAAAGGCGCTCGCGGATCTCGTGCCACTCGCGAGCCTCTTCCTCGTCACGCTCGCGCGCCTCGGCGATCTGTTCCTCGGTGGGCTCATGATCGCCCATGCCCACCGCGAGCTCGGGATCGATCTGGGGGATCGCGCCCGTCGTGACCTTCACCTTGTGGCGCAGGATCTCGTAGCGCACGATCTTCGCAAGCGCGTAGACGCCGATGAGGTTCGGGATCGTCATGATGAAGATGAGCGCATCAGCAAGCGTCACGACCGAGTCGATCGTGATTGACGAACCAACAACGAGAAGCGCGATCCACACGACCTGGAACGCACGCGTGACCCACGTCGAGTTGCCGAGGATGTACTGGATCGCGCTCAGGCCGTAGTAGTAGTACGCGAGCACGGTCGAGAAGGCGAACGGCACGACGATGACCATGAGCACGTACGGGAACCAAGGGGCGACGGTACCGAAAGCGCTCGCCGTCATCACGATGCCATCGGCTTCGCCACTTTGATAGACGCCGGTCACCACGACAACGAGTGCGGTGACCATGCAGACCACGCACGAGTCGAGGAAGGGGCTCCACATACCCGTGTAGCCCTCGGTCGCCGGGTGGCGGGTTTTCGCGGTCGCGTGAGTCATGCCCGCGGTTCCGACGCCTGCCGCGTTCGAGAAGAGCGCACGCTGGATACCGATCACCGCGGCACCGGCGGCACCGCCGGCAACACCTTTCGGCTGGAACGCCTCGGTCACGATCGTCATGAACGCAGCGGGAATCTGCGGGAGATTAAACAGAAGGATAAGGATGGCGCTCACCATGTAGATGGTCGCCATAAGAGGCACGGCTTTCGAGGTGATCTTGCCGATCGATTTCACGCCACCGACAACAACAAGGGCAAGCAGGGCACCGAACACGACACCCACGATCCAGCGATTATTCATAAGGAAATCGCTGCCGAGCTGCTCGCTCAGGATCAGCGCGGTCTGGTTCGACTGGAACATGTTGCCGCCGCCGAAAACACCGAGGAAGGCCGAGATGGCGTAGATCATCGCGAGAACACTGCCGGCCTTCGCCCAGCCGATCTCCTTGAATCCGTATTTGAGGAAGTACATGGGGCCCGCGTGGATCGTGCCATCTTCATCGATAACGCGGTACTTCGTGCCGAGCGTTGCCTCGGCCATCTTGAGGCTCATCGCGAAGAAGCCGAAGATCGCGATCCAGAGCGCCGCACCCGGACCACCGAGGCCAATGGCCACAGCGACACCCGCGATATTGCCGAGGCCGATTGCCCCGGAAAGCTCCGTTGCGAGAGCCTGGAAGCTGCTCACTTCACCCGGATCCGTTTTACTCGCGTAACGACCACGCACAACGTCGATCGCATGTTTGAAACCGGTAATGGGCTGGAAGCGCAGCCACACGGTCATAAAGACCGCCGCGACGGCGAGCCACACGACGATAAGGGGCACCTCAATGCCGCCGATATTTGGCGCATAAAAAACAACGCCGCTCATGAACTGAGCGATGGGTGCGATCAGTTGATCAAGATACTGGTCGAAACTCATGAGTGCCTCTCGACGGCCCGGATCTTCCTTAGGCCGCGAAATGGGGCCTCGGTCCGCTAAGCCCGGGGCCCCATTTCATACTAGGTTGTTCTTGAGAACCCATTATTACCGGTGAATTAGCCCACCTCAAGTTTGTCCATAATGATCTCACGAACGCGACCGGCATCGGCCTGACCGCGCGTGGCCTTCATGACCGGGCCGATGAGCGCGCCGATTGCCTGGACCTTGCCGCCCTTGATCTTTTCAACCACGTCGGGGTTGTCAGCGATCGCTTGGTCGACGGCTCCTTCAAGAACCGAGTCATCGGAAACCACGGCAAGGTTCTCCTTTTCGACGATCGCGGCGGGGTCGCCCTCACCGTCGAGAACCTTCGAGAGAACCTGGCGGCCGATCTTATCGTTGATCTTCTTTCCCTCAACGAGCGAAACGAGCTCCGCAATCTGCTTCGGGGTCACCGAAAGCTCTTCGAGCTCCTTCTCGGCTTCCTTCGCGATGCGGGCGAGTTCGCCCATCCACCACTTGCGCGCGGCCTGAGGCTTCGCTCCCGCGGCGACGGTGCCCTCGATGAGGTCGAGTGCGCCGGCATTGATCACATCGCGCATCTCGAGATCCGTAAAGCCCCACTCGCCCAGTAGACGGCGGCGACGCGCGGCTGGAAGCTCGGGAAGCGACGCGCGAAGCTCCTCGACCCATTCGCGACTCGCGGCGACGGGCACGAGATCAGGCTCCGGGAAGTAGCGGTAATCTTCCGCGTCGCTCTTCACGCGACCCGGGCTCGTATGGCCCGTGTCGTCGTGGAAGTGGCGGGTTTCCTGGACGACCTCGACGCCGCTTTCGAGAACGCCGGCCTGGCGGCCGATCTCGAAGCGCACCGCGCGCTCGATCGCACGGAAGGAGTTCACGTTCTTCGTTTCGGTACGCGTACCGAGCGGGGCCTCCGGCGAAGGGCGAAGCGACACGTTGATGTCGGCGCGCACATTGCCGCGCTCCATGCGAGCTTCCGAAACCTCGAGGGTGCGGAAGATGTCGCGAAGGGTACGCACGTATGCCGCGGCGACCTCGGGGGCGCGGCCGCCCGTGTTCGGGATCGGGCGCGTCACGATTTCCACGAGGGGAACGCCCGCGCGGTTGTAATCGACCTGGGAGTGTGTCGCCCCCTGGATGCGGCCCGTGCCGCCGATGTGGGTGTTCTTGCCCGCGTCCTCTTCCATGTGCGCGCGTTCAATCTCGACGCGCACGATCTCGCCGTCTTCGAGCTCGACGTCGACGTAGCCGTCGTACGCAATCGGCTCGTCGTACTGCGAGGTCTGGAAGTTCTTCGTGAGGTCCGGGTAGAAGTACTGCTTGCGCGCGAAGCGGCAGTGCTCGGCGATCGAGCAATTAAGCGCGAGGCCAATCTTGATCGCGTACTCGACGGCCTTTTCGTTCACGACCGGGAGGGTGCCCGGAAGGCCGAGCGAGACGGGCGTGATCGCCGTGTTGGGCTCAGCGGCGAAAATGTTGGGCGCACCGTCGAACATCTTGGTCTTCGTCCCGAGCTCGACGTGCACCTCGATGCCGAGTACCGGGTCGTATTTCTCAATCGCGTCCTCAAAGTCGAGGGGTTCGATGTCGGTGTAGGCGTTCACTTGGCGCCTCCTTCCAGGGCCGGAGCGTTCTTCAGAATCGGCCCTCCCCAGGAATCCTCGAGCAGCGCCTCGAGAGCGCCACCAGCGCGGTAGAGGCGATCATCGGCCATCGCGGGTGCGAGGAACTGGAAGCCCGCGGGCATCGAATCCTCGGCGAGGCCGCTCGGGAGCGAGAGGCCTGGAACGCCCGCGAGGTTCGCGGGGATCGTCGCGATGTCGTTGAGGTACATCTTGAGGGGGTTGTCGGTGTTCTCACCCAGGCGAAAGGCCACGGTGGGCGCTGTCGGCGAGGCGAGAACGTCACACTTTTCGAAGGCTGCGGCGAAGTCTCGCTGCACGAGCGTGCGCACCTTCTGGGCGCTTCCGTAGTAAGCGTCGTAGTAGCCCGAGCTGAGCGCGTACGTCCCGAGCAGGATGCGACGCTTGACCTCGGCACCGAAGCCCTGACCGCGAGTCGCGGCCATGACCCTTTCGGCCGTAGGGTGATCCTCCGGGACCACGCGAAGGCCAAAGCGCATGCCGTCAAACTTCGCGAGGTTGCTGCTCGCCTCCGAGGGCATGATGAGGTAGTAGGCGCCGAGCGCGTATGTGAAGTTCGGGCAGCTCACGCGAACAATTTCTGCGCCGGCCTTTTCGAGGAGTGCAAGTGATTCCTCGAAGCGTTGTTTGACGAGCGGGTCGAACCCTTCGTCCTCGAGCTCTTCAATAACGCCGATGCGCATGCCCTTGACGTTCTTCTCGCGCGCGGCCTCGATGAAGTTGCCGAAGCCTTCCTCGATCGACGTCGAATCCTTCGGGTCGTAGCCACCGATGACCTCGTGCAAGAGCGCGGCATCTTCGACCGTGCGCGTGCACGGTCCGGCCTGGTCGAGCGAGCTTGCCATCGCGATGAGCCCGTAGCGCGAGACCGAGCCGTAGGTGGGCTTGACGCCAACCGTGCCGGTCACGGCTGCGGGCTGGCGGATCGACCCGCCCGTGTCGGTGCCGATCGCGAGCGGAGCTTCAAACCCGGCGATGGCCGCGGAGGAGCCGCCGCCCGAACCGCCGGGGATGCGGTCCAGATCCCACGGGTTGTGGGTGTTGCCATAGGCGCTTGTCTCGGTCGAGGAGCCCATCGCGAACTCGTCCATGTTGGTCTTGCCGAGAATCGGGAGCTTCGCCTCTTTGAGGCTCTCCACGAGGGTCGCGTCGTATGGCGGGATCCAACCTTCGAGGATCTTCGAGCCGGCGGTGGTCTGGATCCCCTTCGTCACGACGACATCCTTGACCGCGACAGGAACGCCCGCGAGTGGCGGGAGGCTCTCGCCCTTGGCGCGCGCCTCGTCAACGGCATCGGCCGTCGCCCGTGCGTCATCGCCTGTCACAGTCACGAAGGCGTTGAGCTGGCCCTCGACGGCCTCGATGCGTGCGAGATGCGCGTCGGTCAGCTCGCGCGCGCTGAACTCACCGCTTTCGAGCCCCTTCGCCATCTGCGCGGCGGAAAGCTTCACAAGGTCAGTCATCGGTTACTCCTCCCCCAAAATCTGCGGAACAACGAAGCGACCATCGGCGGCCTCGGGCGCACCGGAAAGGGCCTCTTCCTGCGTGAGGGTTTCCGTGACCTCGTCCTTACGGAACACGTTGGTCATGGGAATCGGGTGGCTGGTGGCCGGGACGTCATCACTCGCCACTTCGCTCACGGACGCAACGGCGTCCAAGATGGCGTCGAATTCGCCCGCAAAGCGAGCGATCTCGTCGTCGGTGAGCTCAATGCGAGCGAGGGACGCCAGGCGTGCGACTTCTTCAGAACTCATTGCTGGCATGGCATCCATTCTAGGCGCTACGCCAGGGCGCTTTCTCCACCCTCGAGGAGCGCTGTGAAACCTTCCTCATCGAGGATCGTGATCCCAAGCCCCTCTGCTTTGGTCGCTTTCGAGCCCGCGTTCTCGCCCACGACCACGTAGTTCGTCTTCTTCGAGACGCTGCCTGAAGCTTTGCCGCCGCGCTGAAGAATGGCCTCTTTCGCCCCATCACGGGTGTAGCCTTCGAGCGAACCGGTCACGACGACAGTGAGGCCTTCGAGGGTTTTCTCGACCCCGCTCGCGGACTCGTCCTCCATCACGACACCAGAGCGTTTCCACGCCTCGACGAGCGCGGCGTGCCACTCTTCCTCGAAGAAAGCCTTGACGCTTCTCGCGATCGTCTCTCCCACGCCATCGGTTTCGGAAAGCTCTTCTACGCTCGCGTTCGCGATCGCGTCGATGGAACGCCAGGCCGTCGCGAGGGCGCGGGCAGCCGTCGGACCCACGTGGCGAATAGATAGGGCCACGAGCACGCGCCAAAGCCCCGCTGACTTTGCCTTCTCAAGCTCACCCATGAGCACTTCGGTCGTTTTTCCGACGGTTGCTGGCCTGACAAGTCTCCAAGACTTCGTGGACTTGTAGTAGCGCCACTGTGGGCGGTTCCAAAAGGCACTCACGGTGCGCCAGTCGCCCGTCTCTTCGCCGTCGCGGCGCACACTCTGGTAGACCGTGACATGGCGCAGATCCTCGGGTGTGAGGTCGAAAAGGTTCTCCCCCGTGCGCACGACGCCCTCGCTCGGCGCGGGGATGCGCGGGTCTTCGGGGTCGGTGATGCAGAGCATGGGTACGCCATCAATGTCATCCGTCGCGACCCCGTTTTTGAGCGTCACGAACGCGTCGCTCGTGAAGTCTTCTTCGGTGAGCACGGGGAGATAGAGCGCGTGACCGGCCTTGAGAGACGCGAGGGCTTCGGCGCGGCGCTTATCGGGGTCGGTGAGTGCGATCGCCGATTCGTCGCCGAGAGCCTCGATATCGAAAGCTCCGCGGCTCGCGGCGTGGGCGATGCGGCCCGTGACCTGGGAGGGGCAGTCCTTCTGGTTGGGGCAGCGCCAGTCCTTGTCACCCCCTTTTTCGGGGCGAATTTCTGCGCCGCAGCTCGGGCAGTTTTTTGGCATGACGAACGGTTTTTCGCTTCCGTCGCGGAGCTTCTCAACCGGGCCAAGAATCTCGGGGATCACGTCGCCAGCCTTGCGAAGGATGATCGTGTCGCCGATGAGGACACCTTTGCGTTCAACGTCGAATTGGTTGTGGAGGGTCGCGCGCGCGACGGTCGAGCCCGCGACTTTGACGGGCTCCATGACGCCGAACGGGGTAACCCGCCCCGTGCGCCCAACGTCTACCTGAATATCGAGGAGCTTCGTCGTGACCTCTTCGGGCGGGTACTTGTAGGCGATAGCCCAGCGCGGTGCGCGCGACGTCGCACCGAGCGCACGCTGGTGGGCGAAGTCGTTGATCTTGATGACGATGCCGTCGATATCGTGCTCGAAATCGTGGCGTTTTTCGCCCGCAGCCTCAATGTACTCCGTCACCGCGGCAAGCGAATCAAGAACTTTGAAGTGCGGTGAGGTGGGAAGTCCCCACGAAGCGAGCAATTCGTACACCTCGCTCTGGCTCTCGGGGTATCCGACGGCACCTTCGTGCGCGCCGATCCCGTGGACGTACACCTCGAGTGCGCGAGAAGCCGTGATCGAGGAATCCTTTTGGCGAAGGGAGCCCGCAGCGGTGTTGCGGGGATTGGCGAACTCGCGAAGGCCGGCTTCGCGGCGCTCCTCGTTGAGTTTCTCGAACTCGTCGATCGGGAAGAACACTTCACCGCGCACCTCGAGCAGCGCCGGCGGCGTGTCGGTCGTGAGCGTATGGGGAACGTTGCGGATCGTCTTCACGTTTGCCGTGACGTCCTCGCCCACGCGACCGTCACCGCGCGTGACGCCGCGCACGAGTGCGCCGTCTTCGTACACGAGGGAGATTGCGAGACCGTCGATCTTCAGTTCGGTGAGGAACTGGGGCGCGCCGGGCGCTTCCGCCTCACAGCGCCTCGCCCACTCGTGGATCTCCTCAATGCTGAAGGCATTGTCGAGGCTCATCATGCGCTCGATGTGAGGCACGGAGGCGAAGCCCTGCGCAACTGCCCCGCCTACGGTTTGCGTGGGCGATTCTTCGCTCGCAAATTCGGGGAACTCCTCCTCGAGGTTTGTGAGCTCGCGTTCGAGGGCATCGTATTCGCCGTCGGCCATGATCGGCGCATCGTTTTCGTAGTATTCGACGCGCGCCTCCGCGAGGCGTTCGCGCAGGTCAAGAATGCGCCCCTCGGCCTCGAGGGCGGTCATCTCTGCGGGATCGGCACCTACGGCGATGTCTGGGGCGGTCGTGCTCGGTGTCTGCTCGGTACTCACTCACTCAGTCTACGGTCCGCTCCGCTTCACCTTCCTGCTCGCGCTCCGCTTTTCGCCACAGGAAGAACGAGGAGAGCGCACCCACCGCAACGATGGCGAGCCACAGCGTGAGCGCACCGATGCCAAAGGCGCTCTTTGTCTCCCCGCTCATGCTCAAGAAAAACACGATGCCAGCGAGCGCCACGAGTGCAAGCTGGAAATAAAGCTTGCGCCTTGCGGCCGTCGCGCGGTCTTTCGGGAGGTTACGCGCGTAGCGCACGGGATCGCCGCATTCCTCCCCCACGCTCCGGTGTGCAGCCTCGGCGCGCGCGTACGCGTCGTTCGCGAGCTCCTCGATGTGCTTTTCTGTGAGGTCGCCGCGTACGCGTGCGGCGCGAATGAATTCTTCGCGCCAGTCGCCCCGGTTCTCGCCCGGGCCGAAGAGCCGCTGCTCTTGCTTCTTTGGCGCGGGCCAGATGGCGAGAGTGGCCCACGCGAGAGCGCCGTACACGGGTACGCCGATGAGGTAGACAAACGGCGAAAGGGAATACCGCTGGCTAGTCGAGAGCTCAAAGATTTTCGCACCCACAAGTGCGAGGACAAGGATGCTCGCGGCGACAACGACGCACATCCATGCAAACGGCAAACGCCCGCACGTCGCGTCATACACCGCACCGGCAACCGCGATGAAGATTCCGAGCATAAGCGGGGCGATGAGTCCACCAAGCGAGATGTCGGCACTCAAGCCATCGCTGAGAAGCCACACGATCGTGAAGAGTACGGAT
The DNA here is from genome assembly GCF_025147465.1 of Dermabacter sp. p3-SID358. Classification (GTDB taxonomy): domain Bacteria; phylum Actinomycetota; class Actinomycetes; order Actinomycetales; family Dermabacteraceae; genus Dermabacter. Next base: position 46,666 of record NZ_JALXOZ010000004.1, on the reverse strand, counting down.
AGTCCCGCAGCCACCGTGAAGGCGAAGGCAACCGTGAGGCGCGCCGTCATGGGCGCGTCGTCGTCGAGAGCCCAGCCACTGTGGTTCATCGCCTCTCCTCGCGTGTCTCGCTCACGTGCGTTCCCTTCAAATATTTCACACGATCACCGGCGCGAGCATCCCATTCAGGGCTCCGGTATAGGATTCCGGGACGTATATTGCTGCGCCGTGGACGCACCGAAGAGCGCGGGCTGGAGGGAAAATCTCGATGAAGACTAAGCGCCTCCTTCCCGCCCTGATTGCACTCGCCTGTGCGCTGCTCTTTGGGTGTGCTGCAGCCGCGCACATGCCCCCTCTCGTGGAGATCGGCGGCAGTCCCACCCCTTTCGACGTTTTCCCCCGGGAAAGTGAGACGAGCGAAAAAGCGCACGTCAACACCGAAATTTCGGGAACGTTTGAGCAGTATCAACCCAGTGAGGATAATCCGTTCGGGCCCGCCCTCGAAGTTCTCGTGTGGACTCTGCTCGCGATCGCGGGCCTATTCCTCCTCGTCCTCCTCATACGCGTGGGCCTTCGCGCGTGGCGCTCGAAGCGGGCGCTCGCGAAGGAAACTGACATCGACGAGACGCCGCTTGAGGTCGAACCCTCCGCCGTCGCTGCTTCACTCGAGGATGCCGCGACGGCGCTCGAGCAGCACTTGGACGGCGACAAGCCGATCGTCGCGGCGTGGCTCGCGATCGAGGCACGCCTCACGGCCGAGGGCCACGGCCGCCATTCCTACGAAACGTCGAGCGAGTTCGTGCAGCGCGTCGTGGGATCCGTAGGGCTCGACGATTCCCACCTCGCACGCCTCGCGGAGCTCTATCGCGCCGAGCGTTACTCGAGTGGCGGAACTTCCACCACTGAACTCGACGAAGCGAAGGGCTTACTGCGCCTTTTGAGCGGCGAGCTCGAGGCTTCCCACAGGGGCGGTGCCCCCTCGTGAAACGCCCCGCTCTCACCTTCACCCTGACTGCGGCCGTCACGGTTGCGGTCGTTCTCGTGCTGCACGCCGTCGGCGTGCGCCTCAATCTTGGCTACGCGCTCCTGTTGACGCTCGGGGCCCTCATCGTGCGTGAACTCAGCGCCTCTGGATTCGCGGGAAGCCCCTCCCCCGAGTTTCCGCGCGTGCTGTACCGCGCAACGCCGGAACTCGAGGCAGCGAAGGATCGCCGCGTGCGGCGGATCGAGGACGATCTCTTCCGCACAATTGAGACGAAAAGGCAGGGCCCGCGCCTTCCCGCAACATATCTGAGCGACATCGCCCGCGAACTCGAGACGCTCGCCACCACGCGCGGAGAAGACCTCGCGCTCGCGCAGCAGACGTCGGACCTCATTTCCCTCGCCCATGAAGGCCGTTCCCGAGCCGATGCCCCAGACCCGCGGGGCCGCCAAGCGCGGCTCACTCGCCGCACGCTCGTCGCGGCGCTTCACGACCTCGATCGCGAGTACACGCGACTCACCGCCCCCGCCACCCACGCCAAGGAGAAGCCATGACCGACACCTTCACCCCACGCGAGGCCGCCGCTCTCAGCGCGTGCATCCTCGATGAAACGGAGCGCGCCGTCGTTGGCAAGCGTGAGGCGCTCACGAAGCTCCTCGCCGGCATCCTCGCGGGTGGGCACGTGCTCCTCGAGGACTACCCGGGCCTTGGCAAAACCCTCACGGCCAGGTCCTTTGCCCTCGCCCTCGGCCTCGAGTTCCGGCGCGCCCAGTTCACACCCGACCTTCTGCCAGCCGACCTCACGGGCTCCGAGGTTTTCAACCAGCAAACGAACGAATTCGAGTTTCGGCCAGGCCCGGTGTTCACTGGGCTGCTGCTCGCCGACGAAATCAACCGCACACCACCGAAAACCCAGGCCGCACTCCTCGAAGCGATGCAGGAGCACCAGGTGAGCATCGAAGGCACGACCCACGCTCTCCCGCATCCCTTCCACGTGCTCGCAACCGCGAACCCCGTCGAAACCGAGGGCACCTACCCTCTGCCCGAAGCACAGCTCGACCGCTTCCTCATGCGCCTCACTTTCGGTTATCCAAGCGCGGACGACGAATGGGACGTGATCGCTAGACGCATAGAGCGCCGCGAGGAGAACATCGACGTTGCACGCGTGCTCAAGGCAGGGGAACTCGAGAAGCTCCAGCGCTCGGTTGAAGCTATCCACGTCGGTGAACCCGTGGGCCGCTACGCTGTCGCACTCGTGCGCGAGACTCGCGAGCACAGCGAAACGGCAATGGGGTCCTCACCTCGCGGCTCCCTCGCCCTCATCCAGTGTGCGCGCGCCCTCGCGCTTATCTGCGGCCGCGAGTTCGTGATCCCGGAGGACATCAAGGCGCTTGCCCACGCGTGTCTCGAGCACCGAGTCGTCATCCGGCCCGAGCTGTGGCTTCAGGACATTTCACCGTCAAGCGTGATCGACGCGATCCTCACGCGCGTCGAAGCACCCGAGGCGACTGCCTGAGTATGCACAGAACCCAGGCCTATACGCGCGCGGTGCTCGCCTCGGCGGCATTCGTGCTATACGGCATTCTCGGCTCGCGGCTCGACGCGCTCCTCGTGGGGTGCGCACTGCTCGCGTGGGTCGCGGTTGCGCATGCCCTCCGCCCGCGTAGCGACACACCTGCGACGCTCGAGGCCGCCGAGGCCAAAGTTCACGAGGGCGAGAGCGTCGTGGCAACGGCTCGGGGCGCGCGAGGCACGCTCGTGACCGTGGCAGTACGCATGAAGGACGGACTCGAGTACTCGCCTCGGTGGGCAGTCACGACTGATGGCGAATCCGCGCGCGTGGACGCAAAGCCGCGCGTGTGGGGCACGCACGAATTCGGGCCGTTCACGGTGCAGGAAACGGACGCGCTCGGGGCGTTCCGACGCTACCAGCGCCACGAAGCACGTAAGATTTCCGCTGTTGCCGGCGCGGCCTTGAAACCACGGCCCCTCAATCTCGAGCATGTTCTCGGTGTAAGCGGGCCGCACGCCTCCCGCTCAAAGGGTTCGGGCACGGCCCTCGCCGACATCCGCCGCTATCGCCCGGGCGATCGCCTCAAGGCGATCAATTGGCGTGTGACTTCGCGCCGCGGTGCCCTTCACACGAACGAAACGTTTTCGGAACGCGATACCGACGTTCTCATTGTCGTCGACACGATGGCCGATATCCGCCCCATCGGTGCCGAGCCCGGCGACGGACGTGCGTCCAGCCTCGACATAAGCGTTGAGGCGGCGACTGTGCTCGCGCGCCACTACCTCGCGCTTGGCGACCGCGTTGCGCTCCACGATGCGGGTACCCTCATTGGCTCGATCCCGTTCGGCACGGGAGAGCGTCACATGAGGCGAATCCTCGAAGCACTCTCAGGGGTCTCACGCGACAAGTCTGTGTCGCCTCGTCTGCCCCGAACCCCACCTCTCCGGTCGGGAACGCTCACGATCGCGTGCTCACCGCTTTTGAGTGAGGAATTCATCGGGCAGCTCGGCCTCATGCGCGCACACGGAGCGGATCTCACCATCATCGACACGCTACCCGCCGAGCTCACGGATATTTCGCAGCTCACGGGTGCGCCTTTGCGACGGACTCGCGGGCTTGAGGATCCACACCTGTGGGACGAAGCGTGGGCAATTCGCGGCTTCGAGCGGCGCTTTGTCATCGCCGACCTCGAACGGCGCGGCATTCCCGTGCGCAGCCTCAGGGAGGCGTTGTGATTCGAAACCTCGCCGATCACCTCCTCGACGCGATCGACCTTCTTCGGGTGATATCGCGAACTCAATGGTGCGTGCGCCTCGGGGCGCTCGCTGCTCAGCTCGCTGCAGCGATCCTCGTGGCCTCCGATGCGACGAGCGGCTTCGAGGACCCGCTCACGATGGGGCTTATCCTCCCTTTCATTACGCTTGCCGCCCTCAATCTGTTCCAGTTGCCCCAGCCAGGCTCCGAGGCTGGGCTCTTGACTTTCGCCGCGTGGCTTTTCGCCCTTTGGGCTTCGCCGCCACTCGCGCCGGCCTCGGCCATCGCACTCGCTGCACTGTTGCTCGCTTCGCATTCACTGTGGGCGATCGCCGCGCGCACACCCGCGCACGGGCATGCGAGTAGGCGCGCGATAGCGCGGGTTCTAGGTGCGCTCACGCTCGTGTTTTGCCTTGCCGCAGCGCTCCTGATGCTCGCTCTCATTCCGATGATGTTTATGCGCGCCAGGGCGATTCCGAGCCTCATCATCCTCGTGACGATTCTCGTGGTCCTCGGGGCGCTCTGGTGGCTTCTTTTCCCCCGCAAGGGCGAGGAGTAGCACAGGCGGAATTTGGCCTCGCGTGCGCTAGTCGCTCACGCGCTCTGCGTACCCTGGTGCGGCGTGCATAATTTCGTCCATGTCGCTCGCACGCACGTACGCAGCAGGACCTTGCTCGCGAGCTGGATCGGCGGCCCTGCGTCTCGTCACGGCATAAGCAAGCCCCCGCGCCTCTTTGAGGGAGTACCCAAGTTCGTGCCAAGCACCGAGCACGTGCCGCATGGTTGCTTCGACCGCGCCAGCCGTCGCGAGGAAGCGAACGTCGACGCCCCTTTCACGTGCCTCGCCGAGGGCTTCCCACGCCCCACCCACGGCAGCTAGATCGCGTGAAAGCGGATCGAGGGCAATGCTTCGCACGCCCGCATCGAGTGCTGCGCGTACGATGCCCACGCGCGAGTCCACGGCGAGAGTGACATGCTCACCATCGAGTCCCCGCTCTTGCATCGCGCTCACGCACGCGGCGAAGAGATCCGTGAGCGCGGTGCGACCGATCGCGGGATGAAAACGGTATCCCGAGGCGGTGCGCACGCGCCCCTCCACTGCTTTCAGGGCGCCGCGTTCATCGAGCATGACACGCGGCCTCGCGCCCGAAACCCGCTCCGCGAGCAGCGCGGCTTCGGTGCCGATCCCCTCGGCAATCAACGCGGGTAACTCACGCACGAGTCCCGAGTCGGCAAGTGCGAGTTCACCGGAAGAGGTGAAAACCGAGGAGGCGAGCGAGACGGGCCCAAGGCGAACAAAGCTCAGCGGCCCTTCGTAACCGAAAAAGGCGAGCCTCGCTGCATCAAGGCGCGCGACGGCCGCATCGTGGCTCGCACGCCAGCGCGTGCCCTCTCCCGGCCCGATCCTCCAGCCATAGGGCGCGAGATCGCCCGAAACCGGTAGCATCGCGAGGCTCGCGGGAAGCACGTGATCGAAGGGTCCCGCGCCGCCGAGCGCGAGCGACGGTTCCGCTTCAATTCCCGCTTCGAGACTCGAGCCGAGAAGGGAACGCATGTGCTCGAAGCGCCCGAGGAATGGCCCAGCTTCGAGGTCAGATGTGGTCTCGTTGAGTGCGAGGGTGCCGTCGGAAAAAACCGTGAGGAGCGGGGCGGTCGCTCCCTCCCGTGTACTCATGCGCGCGAGTCGAGGGTTGCCGAAGCGAGCACGCGGTCACCCGAGTAGAGCACGAGGGTCTGGCCCGGGGCGACGCCTCGGATCGGCCTCGAGAGTTCGACCGTGAGGCTCGCGATGCCGCTCTCGTTATCGCCTCCGGACTCAACACTCATGATGACGCCCGGGATTGCCTCGCCGTGCGCACGAATCTGTGCTTCAACCTCGCGGCCAGAATCAAGATCCTCGAACGGCACGACCTCGCTTGCGACGAGGGTGCGCGTCGAAAGCAGCTCCGCCGCGCCGACTACGACCTGGCGGGTTTCGGGCTTCACGTCGAGCACGTAGCGCGGCTTGCCGTCAGGTGCCGGGCGGCCCAGGTTGAGGCCCTTGCGCTGGCCAACCGTGAAGCCATAGGTGCCCGAATGTTCACCAAGCACGCGGCCATCGGCGTCGATGATATCGCCGGGCTGCGCGCCGAGTTCTCGCTCGAGAAAGCCACGCGTGTCGCCATCGGGAATGAAGCAAATGTCGTAGCTATCGGGTTTGTGGCCCACGCCGAGCCCTCGCCGATCCGCCTCCGCGCGTACCTCGGCCTTATCGGCGAAACTGCCGAGCGGAAACACCGACCGCGCAAGGCCCTCGGGCCCCATCACGGCAAGCACGTAGCTCTGATCCTTCTGCATATTGGCGCTTCTATGGAGCGAGCGCGCCCCACCGGGCCCCTCGTTTCGCACCGAAGCGTAGTGCCCCGTGCATACCGCATCGAAGCCAAGAAGGCGCGCGCGGTCCATGAGCGCAGCGAACTTAATGCGCTCATTGCACCTCACACACGGGTTCGGGGTACGACCTCGCGAATACTCCTCGAGGAAATCCTCGACGACGAGGTCGTGAAAGTCGTTCGAAAGGTCCCACACGTAGTAGGGGATCCCGATGTGATCGGCCGCGCGGCGCGCATCCGAGGCATCCTCAACCGTGCAGCAGCCGCGCGAACCGTTGCGGGTCTGCTCACGGTTCTTTGAGAGCGCCATGTGGACGCCCACGACGTCGTGCCCCTGCTCAACGGCGAGCGCCGCGGCCACGGCCGAATCGACGCCGCCACTCATCGCGGCAAGAACCTTCACCTCGCACCTTCCATTCGAGAATTTCGAAAACGCTCTCCACTGTACAAAGCGAAGTCCACACGCACACATGCTGCGCGGGGCATCTCACGAAAGTTTTCCACCATTCGAGGCAACCGCACGTGCTTTCTCGAGCACACCGGGGAGAACCCGCACGAGAGCCTCGACATCCGACCTCGTGCTCGTCCAGCCGAGCGAGAAGCGGATCGCGCCCCGCATGAGCACATCGGAATATCCCATCGCACTCAGCACATGCGAGGCTTGCGTGACGCCCGCGTGGCACGCCGACCCCGCTGAACAGTCGATCCCCTCTTGATCGAGGAGGAACAAGATCGCATCCTGATCCGCACCCTCGAAGCACACGTGAATCACGTGCGGCGACCGCGGCGCATTGTCGGCGGTGAAGAAGGCCCGCGGATCGATCCGGCGAATGTTCTCTCGCAGCAGCTCGGCGAGCTCATCACGCTCTGCCCCGCGCTTCGCGCGCTCTTCGGCGCTTTCGCGCAGCGCGACGGCGAGGGCTGCCGCGTGGGGTGCATCGAGCGTGCCCGAACGAATCCCACGTTGTTGGCCGCCGCCCGCGCCGAAGGCCGAAAGCTTCACGGAAGGATCGGCCACGAGTAGGCCCGCGCCCACGGGGGCGCCGATTTTGTGGCCCGTGATTGAGCAAAGCGGAACCTTCGAGAAGTCGGGCGGCGCCATGTGCGCCATGGCCTGCACGGCATCGGTATGCACGAAGGTGCCGTAGCGCGAGGCCAGTTCCGCAAGTGCGTCGAGGTCCTGTATGACACCCGTTTCGTTGTTGACGAGAGCCGCGCTCACGAGGGTTGCGGCCTCACGTCCGTTGGCGGGCGCGAGAAGTTTTTCGGTTTCCGCGAGATCAAGGCGACCGTCGGAATCCACGGGCGCAAGATCCCCTCCAAGAGCACGCACCGTGTCTACGACCGCGGGATGGTCGGTCGAAAGCCCCACGACGCGCCCGCCGACCCCACGCAGAGCGAGGTTATCCGCCTCTGTGCCCCCCGACGTCATGATGATCCAACTGCGCGGAACACCGAGAACGTCGGCGATTTCGGCCACGGCGTCATCGAAAACTCCGCGCACGCGACGTCCTGAGGCGTGCTGGCTCGAAGGGTTACCGAGAGTCCGGGCGGCGTCAACGTACGCCTCGAGTGCACTCGGACGAACTGCGGTTGTCGCAGCGTGATCGAGATACACGCGACCTTCTACCATGGCTTCGTCACTCCCTCGTTTTCGCCCTTGCCATCTTCATCACCATCGCCATTCGACGGGTCTTCGCCGCCGTTTTGTTTCTTGAGCTCTTCTTGCTTCTTTTGTTCCTCGGGATCCGGCGTTGGGGTTTGCCCATCTTTGCCGTCTCCTTCGGGGTTGGTCTTCTTGGGGTCGTTCTCGGGGTTTTCCTCTTCGTTCTTCCCCTTGCTGTTCGGCCCCTCGCGCTCCTCCTTGCCGGCCTCGCGGTCAGCCTCTTTACGTTCTTTCTCGATCTGCTCGCCCGATTTGCCGGTCGAGCTCTTATCTTCATTTGAATCGGAGGCGCTGCCGCCGTTCTGACATGGAGCAAGGACCTCTTCAGCCGAGTACAGGAGGTCCCCGCGCTCACCTGGGTCCTTGATCCCGCGTGCCTCACCCGTCATCGCAACGGCGAGGTTATTGCGGATTTTGCACTCGGCATGCGGTGGTTTGTTGAGATCCCTCCCGGTCGTCCACTCGCTCAACGCCTTTTCTAGCTCTCCGCGCGCCTCGGGGAACTTGTTTTCGCGCAGGTAGGCGGTTCCCTTCGTGAGGTGCGGGAGGTAGGGCTCGAAGATATTGACCTTTTCCACGGGGGCGAGACGGCCCCTCGCGTCAGCATACTGCTCGTTCGAGTATGCTCCGAGCGCCCACGCCTGCGTAAGTGGCATCGACACAAAGCGCACGATGCCGGCGGCGAGCAGGAGCACAGGAATAGCGATAAGGACAGTGCCCACGATGCGGAGCATGCGGAAGCGCTCTCGATCGATGCCATAGTTGCGCCCTTTGCGTGCCGAGCGGCGCAGGCCGAGACGCTCGCGCCGCGTGAGTTTCTCTTCGTGCTTGTTTTTCGCCACGGCTATCTCCTTCCTGCGCGAGCGACATCCGCGCGGCTGAGGGTTTTGGGCAGGCGGAGCGTCAGGGCCGCGAACTCCCAGATCGCGAGCAGTGTAAAGGCGATCGAGGCAATCCAGTACCAATCGTCGAAGCTCGGCGTTGGTTGCTCCTCGGTCGCGTCGACGAGGGTGAGATCGAGATTCTTCCACGTGCCCTCGAGACCTTCCCCCGGGCGCATGCGGTGCAGGTAGCTCACGCCCATCTGTTGCGCAATGAACTTGAGATTCTTTTCGTCGATCTTTGACAGTCCTTGGCCGCCTGAAGGGTCCTTGATGTAGTGCCCGTCGTTTTTGCCACCAACGGCTTTCATGGGGCCGCCTTTGGTGGTTCCGTAGCCGAGCACTGCGCCACCATCGAGTTTTCCGCCGAGCGCGCCGAACGGCTCGGATTCTTTGTTGTCGGTGTTTTCGCCGTCGCTCAGGAAGTACACGAGCACGTGAGAATCCGGGTCATCCTTTCGAGTCTGGTCCACGAGCTTTTGGAGTGCTCCGCGCGGGCGATCAACGTTAGAACCTCGTGAATAGTCGGTCGTTTCGGTTCGAACCGTGTCGATCCAGGCCTTGACCGCGCCCGCATCGGTCGTGAGTGGAAGCTGCGCCGAAGCGCTCGAGTCGAAGGCAAGGATCGAGAAACGCCCTCCCTTGAGACCATCCATGACCTGCATCATGTCGGCTTTGACGCCGTCGAGGCGTGGCTTCGATCCGTCATAGTCCTCGGCATTCATCGAACCTGTGAGATCCACGACGAAGATGACGTTCGCGTTGAGGCGCTGCGTGCTAATCGCCTCGTCGCCTGTCACGGGACGAATTGCGACAGCGGAGAGCAGGAGCACCATAAGCAAGCGCCGAAGCCAATCGAGGCGCGCGCCCTTGCGAACACAAAGAAGCGCTGTGCACACGACCGCGATCGGCACAAAAATGAGGGCAATCGCCCACCACGGCATGAGGGGGTGGATACCGAGGTTCATCGTTGCCTCCATCCCACGACAATCAGGGCGATCAGCACGATAAGCGAGACGGTAAAGAACAGCGCCGGATGATCGGTGCGGATCACACGCGGAATCGCCCCCATCTCGGCGGCTTGAGCCTTTTGAATCTCCGCGATGATTGAGGGAACAGCCCCCGGGTCACCCGAGGCCCAGAATTTACCGCCCGAGCGCTCAGTCTCCGTCTGGAGTTCTTCCGCGCAGTTCCCAGTGCACGAAGTTGCTCCGGGGTAGAAACTCCACATCGTAATTTTGCGGTCAATGAGGGTATCGACCGCACCGGGAAACTCATAGATCCCCACGCCGCCCGGTTCGTTATCAGTCGCGAGAACCATGAAGCGCGAGCGATCCTCCTCGGCATGATCGAAGAGCTGCCCGCACGAGGCCACACCATCACCAATGAGAGAAGGCGGCATCGACTCGGAATGAGTTCCGCCTACGAAGTCCCAAAATTTCTCGATGTCCTGCTCGCTGTACTGCGCCGTGCCCGCTCGGTGTGCCAGGGGGTTGTATTTAAGAGCATCGATGCCGCGCTTGAGTTCACGGCGGATGAGGCCGTAATCGTTCGTGAGCGGGAAGACCGTGCGAGTGGTCGAGTTGAAAATCGCAAGACCAACACGCTCGCCCTTGAATCCATCGACGAGTTCGAGATACCCCTCGAGGATTTCACGGTCAAAAGGAAGCATCGAACCTGAAACATCAAGGCACAGCACGATGTCGCGGTTCTTGAACGAGGGAGTCTCGACGCGTTCGCTTGCCAGACGGCCCGAAAGAAGGCCGCCCGTGAGCACAAGGCCGCCCGCGAGTGCCACGCTCATAAGGCGCAGCACATGCGACGTGCGCTGGGCTCGGCGCACGCTCGGAAGATGGTCAAGATAACTTGTGTTGCCCACAAACAGTGCACGATTACGCACCACGCGCCGGTTGAGGTACGCGATTGCCCACGCGATGAGTCCCGCAATGAGAAGAAGGCAACTCACCCACCAAAAACTCATGACCATGCGCGCACCACCGACCTCGCTGCGTGCATGGTTTCGGAAAGGCGCGTGCGGCTCTCGCGCGCATAGCCGGCTTCGTGGGTGCGGGCCAAGAGGTTTCCGACGCTTGCCGTGCGCGGATCGGCCAGCACTTTTTCGAGAGGTTCGTGGCGAATATCGAGCCCCTCGCTGCGGAGGACAAAGACGCGAAGGACCGCTTCAAGTTCGCGGTGACCATCACGAGGGCTCATGTCGCCGGCCGCGACCTCGTCGCCAATGGCGTTAATCGACCGGAGGAACTCGGCCTTAAGGACGTCGATTGCGCCGGGGCGCTTGCGGTAGGCGCTGCGTTCCACGAGCCACCTCGTGAGGCGAAGCAGGGTGACGATGAGCGCGATGATGACGATCGTGCACAGCACCGCGAGAATGATCCATGCGATCGAATATTGCGGCGGGTCGATGATCTCAAGGTCGCCCATTTCGCGCCCCCTGCCTGCGGAACATCGCGATCATGTCGTCAACAACGTGGTTGTCGCCGTCGGTGAGAGTGTGGACGATCCCGAGTGAATCGAGCATCGCCGTGATATCGGCTTCGCGCTTCTCACGGAAGGCATCAGCCTCATCTTGCACGGCCTTGAGCGTGCGCGTGCGGCGGAGAATCTCGCGCGGGTAGCCGGGGTCGATAATGTCGGCATCGAGATCGCTGCGCCCGAGCGGATCGGCGTCGCGAACGCGAACGACGAGCACGTCGTGACGCGTCATAAGTCGCCGAAGCGCGCCCTCGCATTCGGGGCCGGGATTTGCTTCGTCGGTAATGAGGAGCATGAGGCTCGAACGCCGCGTAAGGCGCAGGGCGCGGGTCAGCGCCCATTCAACGTTTGCGGGGGCGCCGCCGAGGACGGTGCTTTTTTGGAGTGTGCGCAAAAGAAGTTCGAGGTGGCCGCGCGAGGAGCGCGCGGGGAGCTGGAGCTGGTCGCCCGGGGTTCCCGCAACAAGCCCTACGAGGTCGCCATTGGCGTGGGCAAGGTAGCACAGGAAACCCGCTGCGGTCACGAGCGCATCGCGCTTCACGGTACCGTCGGCAGCATTTGCCGCCATCGCGCCCGAGGTATCACCGATCACGCACAGATAGCGCACGCGCTCTTCGTTGAACTGGCGGATAAGGGGCTCGCCACTTCGCGCGGTCGCCTTCCAATCGATGTCGGAGATCTTGTCGCCTGGCTGGTAGTACTTGAGATCGTCGAAATCCTCGCCACTGCCCTTAAACAGGGAGCGGCCGCGACCCGCGATGAGACCACGCACCTTTTTGGTGGTCGTGATCTCAACCTTGGCCTTGACCCTCGTGAGAAGTGACGCCAAAGCGGCCCCTACGGAAGCGGCACGGCGGAAAAGACCGCGTCGATGATCGTCTCGGGCGTGATTCCGCTCGCGAGTGCATCAAACGTCATCACGAGGCGGTGTCGCAGAACCGAATAGCGAAGCGCACGCACGTCGTCCGGAGTTGCGTAATCGCGGCCCTCGACGAGAGCGTGAGCCTGCGCGACGCGCATGAGTGCGAGCGAGCCACGGGGTGAGGCGCCAACGCGCACTGATTGCGTGAGGTTCTGGATGGGCCGCGGGCCCGAGCCGCGAGTCGAGAACACGAGGTCGATGATGTAACGCTTGACCGCGGCGTCGACGTATACGCGGTCAACCGCGCGCTGGAGAAACTCAATATCGTCCAGGGTCACGCTCGGCGGTGCACTCTTGGGGGCGCTGAGTGTGCCGGATGTCGAACGGTCGAGGATCTCGTGCTCTTCCGCGGGCCGCGGATAGGTGAGAATCTCCTTCATGAGGAAGCGGTCCATCTGGGCCTCGGGAAGAACGTACGTGCCTTCCTCCTCGATCGGGTTCTGGGTCGCGAGCACCATGAACGGATGCGGAAGTCGGTAGACCTCGCCGCCGATAGACGTTTGACGCTCCTGCATGGCCTCGAGCATCGCCGACTGGGTCTTCGCGCTCGAACGGTTAATCTCGTCGAGAAGGACGATGTTCGCGTGCACGGGACCGAGTTGGGTCGTGAATTCCCCCGTGCCGTAGTTAAAAATTTGGGTGCCAATAATGTCGTTCGGCATGAGATCCGGCGTGCACTGAATGCGGCGGAAAGATCCGCCGATCGCGCTCGCGAGCGCCTGAGCCGCAGTTGTCTTCGCGAGACCGGGAACTGATTCGAGAAGGACGTGGCCACCGGCGGCAAGGCTCGTCAAGAGCGCGAGCCTCAAACGCTCCTGGCCCACGACACGCGTACCAAATACCTCTGAGATGCTCTGGACGATGTGCGCTGCCCTCTCACGCTCTGCAGGCCCGAGAACGGGGCTTCCCGGCTGAAAAGTTCGCGCGCCAGAAGGCTGCTGGCCCCCCGGACGCTGCGGAGGATTCCCACCATTCATACTCATGCACGTACCTCTTTTGCCGCTTCCATTCGATCTCATGGGCGTGAATCGCGCACACCACGCAACGACAATACCCAACTGCGCTCAGCCTCACGTCAAAAACACGTCCAACAGCGGAAGTCTGAAACAATGTTCTCGTGACCGTTCCGCCTCCACCATCCACACCGGGCCTCGCCGTCAACGCGGCAGGCGTCGGAACCTATTCGATTCCCGCCCCACGCGCAGAAAAAATTGAGCTGTGTTTTTTCGAAGACGGCATAGAGCGTCGAATCCCGCTCCCGCACGTCGATGCGGGAGTGCACTGGGGAGCCGTCGAGGGACTGCGAGAAGGCACCCACTACGGGTTGCGCGCCTATGGCCCCTGGGAGCCCGAACAAGGCCTCGTGTTCAATCCTCACAAGCTGCTCATCGATCCCTTCGCCCATGGAATCGACCACGCTTCGTCTCTTCTCGAATCGATGTTCGCGCATACGGTCGACTCGGCACTTCGCCCCGTCGAACCACTTCGCATGGACCCCCACGACAACGCCTCTTCGGCGATCCATTCAGTCGTCACGCACGCTGATCCGCACCGTTTCGACCCCACGCTGAGGCCGCAAATCCCCCTTCGCAACACGGTCATTTACGAAGCGCACGTGCGCGGTTTTTCACAACTCAATCCCGCTCTACCTCCCGAGCTGCGCGGCACTTATGCCGGCCTCGCCCACGAAGCCTCGATCAGGTACCTGCGCGACCTCGGCATCACCGCGATCGAACTCCTTCCGATTCACGCGTCACTCGACGAAGTCCATCTCACGCGTCTTGGCCTCACAAACTACTGGGGCTACAACACCCTGAGCTTCTTCGCCCCTAACCCGCGCTATGCCACGAAAGCGTCGCGCGAGCAAGGTCCCGGGGCCGTCCTCGCCGAAGTGCAAGACATGGTGAACGCTCTTCATGCTGCGGGAATCGAAGTCATCCTCGACGTCGTCTACAACCACACGGCAGAAGGCGCAAAAGACGGCCCTACTGTCTCCTTCCGAGGGCTCGACGCCCGCGAGTACTACTGGCAGGATTCGGGGCACCTCGCAGACTTTACGGGAACCGGCAACACCTTTGATGCGAGAAGCCCGTTCGTGGTCGACCTCATCATGCGCTCGCTCCGGTTCTGGACCACGACGGTGGGGGTCGACGGCTTCCGCTTCGATCTTGCGACGACCCTCGCACGCGGCGAGCACGGTTTCGACCCCAAGCACCCGCTCGTGACCTCGATGCAGAGCGATCCAGCACTCGCGGGTATCAAGCTCATCGCAGAACCGTGGGACGTGGGAAGCTTCGGTTGGCAAACAGGGAACTTTCCCGCGGGCATGAGCGAATGGAATGACTCCTATCGCGACGACATCCGAGGCTTCTGGCTCTCAAGCAACCGCGAGCTCAACGAGCACGGCTCACCGCAACACCCCTACATCCGCGACCTCGCTACGCGTTTCGCCGGCTCCGCAGATATCTTCCGCCGAAATGACCCGCACGACCTACCCACGGGTCGCTCTCTGCGCTCGCCTCTCGCCTCGATCAACTTCGTCACCGCCCACGACGGTTTCACACTCGCCGACCTCACGACCTACAACGACAAACACAATGTCGACAACGGTGAAGAGGGCCGCGACGGAACCGACAACAACCGTTCTTTCAACCACGGTATCGAAGGCCCCGACACCACACTCGAGGCGGCACGGGATCGCAGCGCGCGAAATCTCGTCGCGACGCTTCTCACGAGCGCCGGGGTACCCATGATGACCGCCGGCGACGAGCGCCTGCGCACCCAAAATGGCAATAACAACGCGTACTGCCACGACAATGCGCTCACGTGGCTTTCGTGGGAGTCGAACCCGCGCATCGAACGCCACCTCGCCTTCACGAGCGAGGCGATCGCGATTCGCAAGGGGCTCGATGCCCTTCGCCCCACGACCTTCTTCGATGAAGCGAGGCTCGAGCATCGCGACTCTGGCGGAATCACGTGGCTCAAAGGTGACGCCTCCCCCATGAGCCACGACGACTGGTTCAATCCCGAACGTCGCCATTTGACCATCGCGATCCCCCACCGCGACGGACTCACCATCGTCGTCATGAGCAACGAGCGGGGCCCGCGCGAAGTGCGGCTGCCCGCGAACGCGTGGGGCGCTGGCTCTCTCAGGATTGCTCTCGATTCGTCTCTTGGCGGTGCGCGACTCGACCCCGAGCGCGAGCGCCTCCACCTCGATGGACCGACTGTTGTCGTGGTGCAGTCCAAGGGGTGGCGCTCCCCCGAGTGACAGGCCATGAGTGCCGACAATCTCCCAGCGCATCCCGATAAACTTTGAGGCGCAGATCACGACCACGCCAAGTTTGGGAGGCACAATGGCCACGAAGGCGAAAGCAGCGATGACCACCGGGATCGGCCGCATCCCAATTACGTCCGTCTCCCCGAATGTCGACGGTGGTCGCTTCCCCGTCAAGGCCGTTGTCGGCGAACGCATCAGGGTTCATGCTACGAGCTTTCGCGAGGGGCACGACCAGATGGGTCTCCAGCTCCTCGTCACCGACCCCGACGGCATCATGACCCGCTCTCCCATGGTGTGCACGAACCCCGGCCTCGACCACTGGGAGGGCAGTTTCCGCCCGAATCGCGAAGGCGGATGGGCCTACCGGGTCGAAGCCTTTGACGCGCCCTATCTCACGTGGGCACACAACGCCGAGGTCAAGATTGCCGCGGGGGTCGACGAAGAACTCATGTGCGCCGAAGGCGTCATCGTCCTCAAGGCCGCCCTTGCCGAGATCGCCAAGAAGAAGAGGCCGAAAACTCACAAGCCCCGCCTCGAAGCGGCGATTGATGCGCTCACCAATACGAGCCTGCATCCGTCGGCACGTATCGCTCCCGCCCTTGCCGCAGACATGCGCGAGGCGATGAACGAATACCCCCTGCGTCGTTGGCCCACGCGTTCCGAGAAGACTCCCGTGCGCGTCGAGCGCGAACGCGCCCTGTACGGCTCGTGGTACGAATTCTTCCCGCGCTCGGAAGGTGCGCGCTTCGACCCCGAGCACGGCGGCTGGGTCTCCGGCACCCTCGAAAGCTCTCTTCCTCAGCTCGAGCGCATCAAGCGCATGGGTTTCGACGTCGCCTACCTCACCCCCATTCACCCGATCGGTACCACGCATCGCAAGGGCCGCAACAACACGCTCGAGGCGCTCGAAGGGGATCCGGGGTCGCCTTATGCCATTGGTTCTTCCGACGGCGGCCACGACGCCATCCATCCCGACCTCGGCACAATCGAGGATTTCGACCGCTTCGTCGCGCACGCGAAGAATCTCGGGCTGGAGGTGGCCCTCGATATCGCGCTCCAATGCTCGCCCGATCACCCGTGGGTGAAGGAGCACCCCGAATGGTTCGTTGTGCGTGCCGACGGCTCGATCGCCTACGCCGAAAATCCCCCAAAGAAGTACCAGGACATCTATCCGCTGAGCTTCGATACCGATTACCGCGGGCTCTACGAAGCGATCCGCGATGTGCTCGAATACTGGATCTCGCACGGCGTTACCCTCTTCCGCGTGGATAACCCGCACACGAAGCCGGTGCGCTTCTGGGAGGAGCTCCTCGAGGAATTTCGCGAAACCCACCCCGAGGTGCTCTTCCTCGCGGAGGCTTTCACGAAGCCCGCGATGATGCACACCCTCGCGAAGGTCGGTTACCACCAGTCGTACACCTACTTCGCGTGGCGCCACAGCCCCGAGGAGCTGCGCGAATACATGGAAGAGCTCAAGGCGGCGGCCCACTACATGCGGCCGAGTTTTTGGCCCACCACCCACGACATCTTGACTCCTTTTATGTCCGAAGGTGGCTGGAACGCCTTCCGCCTTCGCGCGATCCTTGCGGCTACGCTCTCGCCCACGTGGGGCATTTACTCGGGCTTCGAACTTGTGGAAAGCACGCCGAGGCCGGGAGCCCAGGAAAACATCGATAACGAAAAGTACGAGTACAAACCACGCGACTACGAGGCCGCGCTAGGCTCGGGTCGATCGCTCGAACCTCTCCTTACGCGCCTCAACGAGGTGCGCCGGGCTCATCCCGCACTCCAAACCCTCACGACGATGCGCTTCCACGGCGCAGACGACGATCGCGTGCTCGTGTTTTCTAAGCACGTGGAAGGTCGCGATACCGAGGACGGCCTCGATGACACGATCATCGTCGTTTCCATGACCGAGGCGCAGGGCGGTACGTCAACGTGGGTGCACATCGACACCGAAGCACTCAACATTCACTCTGACTACATGGTCGAGGACCTGCTCACTGGCGAGCAATTCCTGTGGGATCGCGATAACTATGTCGAGTTGAACGCTGACTACCGACCCGCCCACATCCTCCGCGTTATCCGCTACTGAGCGCCGTCACCAAAGGAGATAGACATGAGCGCAGCCCCTCCCCTCCTCCCCGCGAGCGACCACGAGCTCGGGTCGGTTGCGACCGGCTCGTACTACTCGCCCCACTCGATCCTCGGCCTTCACGAATACGAAGGCGGGTACACGATCCGTACCCTCAAGCCTTTCGCCGACAGGGTCGAGGCTCTCGTGCGACTCGAAAGCGGTGAGCGCCTCGAGGTTGACCTCACCCACGAGTACGACGGCATCTTTAGCGGCACCTTCGAGGCACCCGATTCGCCGATCGTGCTGCACCGCTTGCGCGTCACGTGGCCGGGCGGAGGCACGGAAATCGTGGATGACCCCTACCGGTTCCTCCCCACAATCAGCGACTTTGACCTGCACCTCATCCGCGAGGGGCGCCACGAGGAGCTTTGGCGGGCGCTCGGCGCACACGTGCGTACCCTCGACGGCATCCGAGGCACGAGCTTCACCGTGTGGGCGCCGAACGCCGCTGCGGTCCAGGTGATCGGCGATTTCAACGGGTGGAACGGCCGCCGCACGGCAATGCGCTCGCTCGGTGACTCGGGCGTGTGGGAGATCTTCCTTCCCGGAGTGCGCGCGGGCGCGGTCTACAAATTCCGCATCCTCGGCGCCGACAAGGTTTGGCGCGAGAAGGCAGACCCGATGGCGCGCCTCGCTGAGGTCCCGCCAGCAACTGGCAGCGTCGTGGTTGACTCGAAATTCGAGTGGACCGACGATGCTTTCCTTGCCGAGCGCGCCCAGAAAAACCCTCTTGAATCGCAAATGTCGATCTATGAGGTCCACCTCGCTTCGTGGCGCCCCTTCTCCTCGTATCGAGACCTTGCCGAGCCGCTTGTCGAGTACGTCAAGGGCATGGGATACACGCACGTCGAGTTCCTCCCGCTTGCCGAGCACCCCTTTGGTGGCTCGTGGGGCTACCAGGTCACCGGGTACTACGCACCTACGTCGCGCCTCGGCCACCCCGATGACCTGCGCTACCTCATCAACGCGCTCCATGAGGCGGGCATCGGCGTCATTATGGACTGGGTGCCCGCCCACTTCCCGAAGGACGAGTGGGCGCTCGGCCGCTTTGACGGCACGGCGCTTTACGAGCACGCCGACCCTCGAAAGGGCGAGCATCCCGACTGGGGCACCTACATCTTCGATCTCGGCCGCACCGAGGTGCGCAACTTCCTCGTGGCAAACGCGTGCTACTGGCTCGAGGAGTTCCACGTCGATGGCCTCCGCGTCGATGCCGTCGCCTCGATGCTCTACCTCGACTACTCGCGAGGCGAAGGCGAGTGGATCCCGAACGAGTACGGAGGTCGCGAAAATCTCGAAGCGATTGACTTCCTCAAGGAGGTCAACGCGACAGCCTATAAGCGTGCCCCCGGCATCACGATGATCGCCGAGGAATCCACGTCATTCCCGGGTGTCACGAAACCCACCGACCAGGGCGGCCTTGGCTTTGGCTTCAAGTGGAACATGGGCTTCATGCACGACACGCTCGAGTACCTTGGCCAGGACCCCATTTACCGTCAGTACCGCCACCACGAGCTCACGTTCGCGATGGTCTACCAGTACTCGGAAAATTTCATCCTGCCGATCTCTCATGACGAGGTCGTGCACGGCAAAGCCCCGCTCCTTCGCAAGGCTCCCGGTGACGATTGGCAGCAGGCCGCAAACCTTCGCGCCTATTTGAGCCTCATGTGGGCGCATCCGGGCAAGCAGCTTCTCTTCATGGGATGCGACTTCGCGCAAGGAACGGAGTGGAACGAGAACCAGGCGCTCCCGTTCTGGCTTCTCGACTTCCCGCTCCACCAGGGTGTCAACGACTACGTGCGCGATCTTAATCGCGTGCAGCGCACCCACCCGGCGCTCTACGAGCTCGATCAGGAAGTCGCGGGGTTCCGCTGGCTCGATGCCGATGCCGCGGGCCACAATCTCGTGGCGTTCGCTCGCTACGACCGCAAGGGCAACCCGGTTGTGGCCATCATTAACTTCTCGCCCGAGCCGTGGCGCGAATTCCGCATTGGCCTTCCCGAGGGGGGCGCGTGGGCCGAGATCCTCAATTCCGATGCCGTGAGCTACGGCGGAAGCGGCGTGGGGAACCTCGGCCGAGTCCAGGCTGAACCGGTTCCCTACGGCGGCCTCGATTATTCGGTGCGTATGAGCGTGCCGCCGCTTGGCGCCGTCTTCTTCACACCAGAGCGCAACGTGCGGGAGTAACGGGAGCGGGACAGAAATGAGGCTTGCGTTCCGTTGAGGATCGCAGGCCTCTTTTTTCGAGCGAGCGCCCTTCTTAGAACATGAGGCGGCTGAGCTTCTTACGCGCCTGAAGCACGCGGTCGTCTTCGGCTCCCACGACATCAAAAAGCTCAAGCAACCGCGCGCGGATGCGGTCGCGCTCGGCAGGCGTATCGCGGAACGAGGTGAGCAGTCGCGCGAAGGCATCATCCACGTGCCCGCCAAGAAGGTCGAGATCCGCCGCGACGAGCTGGGCATCGATATCTTTCGGGTTCCCGGCTGCTGCCTCGCGCCCGGCTTGCAGATCAACACCCTGCGTGCGACGCATGAGTGCGATCACAGCGAGCCCCTTCTTAGCCTCGCCTGCGCCCGGATGCTCCTCGAGGTAGGCGCTGAACGCCTCCTCGGCGCCGTCCATGTCGCCGCCCTCCATCGCCGCGTATGCCTTCTCGAGTGCCTCTGGCAGCGCCGGCTGCTCAGCCTCCTCGCGAGGGGCCTCGGTGTGCATTCCCTCCTTCGCCGCGAGGCTCGCGAGCTCCTCCATGACCGGAGCGAGCTGTTCCTTTGTGACCACGCCCTCGAAGAGCGGCTGCACCTGCCCCTTCATGAGGAGCACGGCTGTGGGCAGCGACTGAACGCGAAGCGCCGCCGCGACGCGCGGCTGCTGATCGGCATCGAGGATCGCGAGACGAATCGTGCCCGCATGCTTAGCGATGACGGAGCGAAGCTCATCGGTGAAGGCCGCGCCACCGTTGACGCGCGCACTTGTCACGAAAAGGATCGTGAGCTGCTGCGCGGAGTCCTTGATGAGGCTCTCGAGGTTGGTCTCGGTGACCGCGACTTCCCCCTCGAGAGGTTCCGACGTACCGCCGGTTTGGTTTTCCTTCTTGAGCGTGTTGAAGTCCATCACGCCGTACGAGCTCGTCATCGTTTCTCCTTCGTCGTCTACCAGGATGTCGATCAGCTACCAGAGACCGAAAGGAGGACCTTATAGGCCCCGATCGGCTGGACCTTCGCTCCAGAGTCCTTCGCGGGAATATGCAAGAGCACCGTCGTGCCGTAGGTACGCACGAGCTCCTTTTCGAATTTCTTGGTGCCCGCGAGTTTCGTGTAGAGGTTGTCCTCCGAGTACGAGATCGAACCGGAGTTCACGCTCACGCGGCGAGTCGACGTGAGCGTGCCCATGATGACGGCACCGCCTTCGGCGGTCGCGAGCCCGAGGAATTCACCGTCCTTAACGGCGTATTCTTCGCGCACGGAAGCGACCTCGTCCCAGTCCACTCCCTCGTTCATTTGCGCACGTTCGCCCTGGATTTCCGCGTGGGCGCTCTGTTGGAACGGGTCCTCGAGAATGAGGTCATCGGGATCGGCATTATCGTGCCCATCCGTGAGCACCGCCGCGTACTTCGCGAGTGCCTCCTTCGGCGTCAGCACGAGACCTTGCTCTTCGATATCGACCTGCGTCGTCCCAGCCTCGGCGCTCGGCACGGTTGGCATCTCGATCCCTGCTGCCTGGCGAGCCCAGCCCCATGACGTGTAGTCGGAGCGGGCGTCCTTCTGTTCAAGGCCCACGAAGAAGCGTGCCTCCCCCGCGTTTGACGCGTCGTCCACGAGCGCGAGCGCGTAACGTGGGAAACCCTCCGAGGTCGAGGAAATCGGCACGACGAGATTGTCGCTTGGACGCTGAAGAGCGCTTTCGTGTTCGGGAACCTTCGCGATGATGTCGTAGGTCGCACGGCGGAACTCCGCGGCGCTTCCCGAGACGCGAGGGGCGAGGAGATCCCCATTCTTTTCGGCGTCCGCCTTCTCGAGCGCGCCCGCGAACTGCGTGAGAATCTCACCGAGTTTCGTCCCCGTGAGCTCGGGCGTGGGGCTCGCGAGTTTGGGGCCGGGATCGACCTTCGGCGGCTTCTTTTCACTCCCGCATGCGCTCAGCACTCCGGCCGCAGTGAGCGCGGTAAGTCCGAGGAGGCTGCGCCTCGAAAATCCTGTCATCGTTCGTCCTCAATTCGCGTAGCGATGGGGTCGGTCATGGTGGTCGTTGCGCTGCTGTCATCCGCCCGCCTGCGGCCACGGCGAGCGCCAACGCCCTTTCCGCTTGTCTCGGCTTTATCGAGCTCGAGGGCTTTGAGACGATCGGTCACGTCGTCGGGTGTACCCCGGCGGCGGCCTCTGCGCGCGATGGTTACGGGAGTATCGGAGGAAGCATCGGGCGTCGACTCAGCTTTCGGTGCACCGGCTTCTGTCGCCTCAGTATCTGCCTCCGGTACGGCCACGGGCGCGGTTTTCTCAGTCGGCTTCCCTTCGGCGGCCGGTTCGTTACTTTCGACTGGATCGCCTTCACCGCCCGGGGCCGTTTCAGCGGGGTCCTCGGTTCCGACGACTGCCTCCGCCACACGAGACCCTCCCTCTCGAGGCTTGTTTGACGCGGGCTCCTTATCATCTGTGGCTTCGGCTTGGGCGGAGCTAGCGTCGGACTCGCCCTTGCCTTCTTCGAGGACCGGACGATCCTTGATCGCTTCCTCAAGCTCCACATCACGCCTCGAGCGCGAGTTGAACGCGATGAGCAGCAGCACGAGACCGATGATGAGCAGCACGGCGCCGGCCGCGTACGCGTATGGGGTCCACGGGTTGGTCGCATTCGTTGGCCAGGTGATCTCGACCTCGGTGATGCTCGAGGAATCGCCGTCGCTCGCGAGGAGGATCGCACGATACGGTTGCCGCTTTTTCGGATCGAGTTCCGCCTTCGACCATTCCTCGATCTTGAATGAGTCGCCCGACTTCTGAGTCTTGACGTCGGTCCATAGATCCGAGTTCTGGATGCCCGCGGTGCCCTCTTTCTTATCGGCGTTCTCTGTGCTCGTGGCGAGGGTAGACCAGTTTGAAGCGCCCGTGATAGCCGTGTATTTCGAGTTCGCGAGGTACTCCTTCACAGCGCCCTCGGAGGCGGAAATCATGAAGTAATCGCCGCTCGACTTAATCGTGACGGTGCCCTTTTGCCCGCCCACGTACAGCACGCCAGGATTAATCACGACTGCTGCTCCGGGGCTTTCAAAACTCGCCTTAGCGGTGTGGTGCTCCTTCGGTGCCCACACGGTTTGGCCGGCCCATCCGAGTGCGAGTCCCGCAAGACCGAGGAGGATGAGGATGCCCGCGAGCCACTTTCGCATGGGGACACGACCTTTCACTCTTCCGACGTCAACAACGCTACTTTTCACAGTACCCACCTATTTTGGCGGAGTTTTCCGGCGATGGGCTGAAGGCTGCCACATCCAGTGGGCAGGTCAACATTTCATGTAAAGAGCGCTCAAAGACCCATCACGTAGGCTTTACCGGTGCGATTAGTTCTAGCGGAATGCTCTGTCAATTACGTCGGGCGGCTCACGGCGCATCTCGCGCGCGCCCCTCGACTGCTCGTGGTCAAAGCCGACGGCAGCGTGCTCGTCCACTCCGATGGCGGCAGCTACAAGCCCCTCAACTGGATGGCGCCGCCGTGCACGCTCACGATCGAACCCGCCGAGGCCGAAGACGCTCTCGAGACCTGGATAGTCACGCACAAGAAGACTGGCGACAGCCTCGAAATCACCGTCTTCGAAATCTTCGACGAGATGAGTCGCGACCTCGGCGTTGACCCCGGCCTCGAGAAAGCGGGCGTTGAGGCGCACCTTCAAGCGCTCCTCGCCGAAAACATGGCAAGCATCGGGGAGGGCTGGAAGCTCGTGCGCCGCGAATACCCCACCGCTATCGGCCCCGTGGACATTCTCGCGAAGAACCCCGAAGGCGGAACGGTCGCGATCGAAATCAAGCGCCGCGGCGAGATCGACGGCGTCGAGCAGCTCACCCGCTATGTGGAGCTCCTCAACCGTGATCCGCTCCTCGCCCCTGTGACCGGGATGTTCGCCGCGCAGGAAATCAAGCCGCAGGCCCGCACGCTTGCGAAAGACCGCGGCTTCGAATGCCTCACCCTTGACTACGACGAACTTCGCGGTATCGACAACTCCGAATTGAGGCTCTTCTAAATGGCAATGCGCATCGACGGCACCGCTTTTCTCTCAAGAACTTTCGTTCCGGACGCCGCCATCGTTCTTGACGGCGGCACAATCGCCTACGCCGGCCCGGCAAGCGAAGTTCCCCGTGGCTTCGAGACCCACAGGCACATGCGCCACGACGGGCTCATACTCCCCGGTCTCGTGGACATCCACTGCCACGGCGGCGGCGGATTCTCCTTCCCCGACACCGAGAACCCCGAGCAGGCGGCGCCCGCGATCGCGGAACATCGCGCACACGGCACGACGAGCATCGTCGCCTCGCTCGTCACCGCGTCTCAAGAAACACTCCTCGCACGCGTGAGCGCGCTTCGCTCCCTCGTCGAAAGCGGCGAACTCGCGGGGATCCACCTCGAAGGCCCCTTCATTTCACACGCGCGCAAAGGCGCACACGATCCCCAGTTCATCGCCGAGGGCGACGCCGAGCGCACCCATGCGCTGCTCGAGGCGGGCGGCGGCACGATCGCAACCATGACGATCGCACCCGAAATCGACCTCGACGGCGCCGTCTCCCACGCCCTGATCGCGAACGGGGCCCTCCCGAGCTACGGCCACACTGACTGCACCGGCGAGCAGATGGTCACCGCGATCCACAAGGCACGAGAGGGGCTCGCAAGCGTCGGACCAGAAGCCCGCTCCTCCCTCCCCACCGCCACCCACCTGTTCAACGCGATGCGGCCCATCCACCACCGCGATGCCGGCCCCGCATTCGCCGCGATCGACCAGGCAGCGCAGGGCGCCGTAGTGGCCGAACTCATCGCCGACGGCGTCCATACCTCCGCCGACACCGTGCGCTACACGTTCGACCTCATCGGGGACGGTCAGATCATGCTCATCACCGACGCGATGGCCGCCACCGGCATGGCCGACGGCAACTACGTGCTCGGCTCGCTCCCCGTGACGGTGAAAAATGGCGTCGCAACCCTCACCGAGGGCGGGGCGATCGCGGGCGGCACCGCCCACCTTCTCGATGTCGTGCGCTTCGCGCACCTCGACGCGGGAGTACCGCTTGAGCGCGCGGTTCTCGCCGCGACCGCAACTCCTGCACGTGTTCTCGGCCGCGCGGACATCGGCCAGCTTCGCGAAGGCGCACGCGCCGATCTCGTGCTCGTCGACGCTGAGGGCCTCTCCCCCGTTCGCGTCATGCACGGCGGAGGCTGGGTGAACTAACCACAGACATACGCAAAGACCCCACCTGCACGCGGCAGGTGGGGTCTTCTGCGATAGGAAGTCTCGCGGATGCTAGTCGTCGGCGTTACCCTCGAGCTCCGTCGCGGGCTGCGCGCGATCCAGGGCAGCCTCGCGGGCCGCTTCCTCGGTAAGAACCTCGTCGGCGACGACATTCACACCGTCCGCGTCAACGGCACAAAAACCGCCCGTGACCACGAACGAGTGCTTCTCGCCGCCAAATTCAGTAATCACGACGGGGCCGGCGCTCAGGAGGGCTAGGTGCGGCTCCATACCCGCCATGATGCCCATGGCACCATCGATGGCGTGCACCGAGACGTACTCGGCCTCGCCCTCCCAGACGCCGCCCTCGGCGGAAACGAAGTTGACCTTGACGGCACTCACTTCGAGGTTTCCTTCTGGATACGATCCCAGTTCTTCAGCACGTCGTCGATACCGCCAACGTTGAAGAAGGCCTGCTCGGCGATGTGGTCGAACTCGCCATCGCAAATACCCTTGAAGCCCTCGATCGTGTCACGCAGCGGCACATCCGAGCCGTCCACACCGGTGAACTGCTTCGCCATGTGGGTGTTCTGCGAAAGGAACTGCTGGATGCGGCGAGCGCGGGCCACGATGACCTTGTCCTCTTCCGAGAGTTCATCGACACCGAGCATCGCGATGATGTCCTGGAGTTCCTTGTTGCGCTGAAGGATCTGCTTGACGCGCACGGCAACCTCGTAGTGATCCTGGCCGATGTAGCGCGGATCGAGAATGCGCGAGGTCGAGGCGAGCGGATCGATCGCGGGGTACAGACCACGCGACGCGATTTCACGGCTCAGCTCGGTCGTCGCATCGAGGTGCGCGAACGTCGTGGCCGGGGCCGGGTCGGTGTAGTCGTCGGCCGGAACGTAAATGGCCTGCATCGACGTAATCGAGTGGCCGCGCGTCGAGGTAATGCGCTCCTGGAGCACACCCATCTCGTCCGCGAGGTTCGGCTGATAGCCCACTGCCGAAGGCATACGGCCGAGGAGGGTCGACACCTCGGAGCCCGCCTGCGTGAAGCGGAAGATGTTGTCGATGAACAGGAGCACGTCCTGGTTCTGCACGTCGCGGAAGTACTCCGCCATCGTGAGCGCCGAGAGCGCAACGCGAAGGCGCGTGCCCGGCGGCTCGTCCATCTGGCCGAACACGAGGGCGGTCTTCTCAATCACGCCCGATTCGGTCATTTCCTCGATGAGGTCCCAGCCCTCACGGGTGCGCTCGCCAACGCCAGCGAACACGGACACACCGTCGTGGTTGTTCGCCACGCGGTAGATCATCTCCTGGATGAGCACGGTCTTGCCCACGCCTGCGCCGCCGAACAGGCCGATCTTGCCGCCCTGTACGTACGGGGTGAGGAGGTCGATCGACTTGATGCCCGTCTCGAACATCTGAGTCTTCGACTCGAGCTGATCGAAGTTCGGGGCCTTGCGGTGAATGGGCCAGCGTTCGTTGATCTCGAGCTTTTCGCCCTCTTCGCCGTTGAGCACGTTGCCCACGACGTCGAATACACGCCCGAGGGTGAAGTCACCGACGGGAACGGAGATCGGGGCGCCGGTGTCGCGAACGGCCTGGCCGCGCACGAGGCCGTCGGTGGGCTTGAGCGCGATGCCGCGCACCATGCCGTCGCCGAGGTGCTGGGCGACCTCGAGGGTGAGGGTCTGCGTGGTGGTGCTGCCGTCCGCGTCGCCCGTGGGCAGTTCGATCTCGGTGACGAGGGCGTTGTACATGTCGGGGATCTGGCCCGCGGGGAATTCGACGTCGACAACGGCGCCGGTCACGCGAGCGACACGACCGATGACGGCGCTGGCCTCGGTCTGGGCCGGGGCGTTTTCGGTGATGGTCATTCTTCTACTCCAAATGTGCTTTCGTGCTCAGCGTTCTTTCCTGCCGGAGGCATTGAGGGCGTCCGCACCGCCCACGATCTCCGTGATTTCCTGGGTGATCTCGGCCTGGCGAGCGGAGTTTGCGAGGCGAGTGAACTTCTGGATCTGCGTTTCCGCGTTGTCGGTCGCGGTCTTCATCGCCTTCTGCCTGCTCGCGTGCTCCGACGCGATCGACTGAAGAAGGATGTTGATGATGCGCGACTCGACGTAGCGCGGCACGAGCTCTTCGAACACCTCGTCGGCGCTCGGCGTGTACTCGTACAGCGGGTACTGCTTCGTCAGCCTGCTCTCGGCGGCGTCCCCAGACGTGAGTTGAAGCGGCACGAGGCGCACAACGTTCACGTCCTGGCGGAAGCGGTTCGTGAACCGGTGCCCCACGACATAAAGCTCATCGAGGTGCTCCTCGACCTCTTCGGAAAGCAGTGCCTCGCGAAAGAGCGCCGAAATTTCGCGCCCGAGCCTTGGAAGTTCTTCTTCCTTGACGCCCACCCACGACTTCTCGGCGGGGCGGTTGCGGAACCGGTAGTACGAATCGCCCTTGCGGCCAACGACGTACAGGATCGGCTGCTTGCCTTCTTCGCGAAGCTTGTTCGTGAGGTGCTCGGCCTCGCGGATCGCGCTCGGCGAGTACGAACCCGCCATGCCGCGATCCGAGGTAATGAGGAGAACACCGACGCGGTTCGAGAAGGTGCGATCCGCTTCAAGGAACGGGTGGTTCGCCTCTTCCGAGTGCTGCACGACCGAGGCGATCGCGTTCGTGATCGCCTGTGCGTAGGGGGTCGTGGCCTGCACGCGCGCGTGCGCCTTCGAGATTCGGGCAGCCGCGATCATTTCCTGGGCCTGGAAGATTTTCTTCATGCCCTTCGCGGAGCCGATCCGCTTCTTATATTCCCTTTGCTGGGCTCCCATATCTCTCCCTCGTGACTAACGTTCTCTTACTCGAACATCCGCCACTACTTGGAGGACTTGAGGATCGACTCTTGCTCGATTGACTCGTTCTCAATCACGCCATCGTCGTCGTACACGGCGTCCTTCTGCTTTTCAGCGAAGTAGTCGCGCTTGACGTTCTCGATCACGGTCTCGAGCTCAGCTTCGGTCTCCGGGGAGAACTTCTTGGTCTCACGGATCGTCTCGAGGATCGTGCCGTTGTGGCGCAGGAACTCGTGCAGGCGCTCCTCGAACTCGAGAATCTCATCAACCTCGATTTCGTCGAGCTTGCCGCGCGTGCCAGCCCAGATCGAGACGACCTGTTCTTCGAAAGGCATGGGCTTTGCCTGGCCCTGCTTGAGGAGCTCGGTGAGGCGAGCGCCGCGCGCGAGCTGCTGCTTCGAGGCGGCATCCAGATCCGAGGCGAACATCGCGAAGGCCTCGAGGTCGCGGTACTGCGCGAGCGAGATCTTGAGCGTGCCGGAGACGCCCTTCATCGCCTTGGTCTGCGCCGAACCACCCACGCGCGACACCGAGATGCCAACGTCCACGGCGGGGCGCTGGTTGGCGTTGAAGAGGTCCGACTGCAAGAAGCACTGGCCGTCGGTAATCGAAATGACGTTCGTAGGAATGTACGCCGAGACGTCATTCGCCTTCGTTTCGATGATCGGAAGGCCGGTCATCGACCCGCCGCCCATCTCGTCGGAGAGCTTTGCGCAGCGCTCGAGGAGACGCGAGTGGAGGAAGAAGACGTCACCCGGGTAAGCCTCGCGGCCCGGCGGACGGCGCAGAAGAAGCGACACGGCACGGTAGGCCTCGGCCTGCTTCGAGAGGTCATCGAACACGATGAGAACGTGCTTACCCTCGTACATCCAGTGCTGGCCGATGGCCGAGCCGGCGTAGGGGGCGATGTACTTGAAGCCCGCGGGATCGGAAGCGGGAGCCGCAACGATGGTCGTGTAGTCGAGCGCGCCGTTTTCCTCGAGGGTTGCACGCACCGAGGCGATGGTCGAACCCTTCTGGCCCACGGCGACGTAGATGCAGCGCACCTGCTGATCAGGGTCGCCCGTTTCCCAGTTGGCCTTCTGGTTGAGAATCGTGTCCACGGCAATCGTGGTCTTGCCGGTCTGACGGTCGCCAATGATGAGCTGGCGCTGACCGCGGCCGATCGGGGTCATCGAGTCGATGGCCTTGATGCCGGTCTGGAGTGGCTCCTTCACGCTCTTACGCTGCATCACGCTCGGCGCCTGGAGTTCAAGGGCGCGGCGGCCCGTGGTCTCGATATCGCCGAGACCGTCGATCGGGCGACCCATCGGGTCCACGACACGGCCAAGGTAACCGTCGCCAACGGGGACCGAAAGGACCTCCCCGGTGCGGCGCACCTCCTGGCCTTCTTCGATGCCGGTGAACTCGCCGAGCACAACGACGCCGACCTCGCGAAGCTCGAGGTTGAGGGCGAGGCCGAGCGTGCCGTCTTCGAAGCGCACGAGCTCGTTTGCCATGAGGTTCGGCAGACCCGAGACGCGTGCAATGCCGTCTGCTGATTCGGTAACGCGGCCGATTTCTTCGCGACCTGCGTTCTGGGGCTGGTAGTTCGACACCGCAGTGTCGAGTGCGTCCCGGATGTCCTCGGGACGAATGGTGAGCTCGGCCATCGCGCTCCGCTTCCTTCTTGGTCATTCCCGGCGGCGCCGGGAGGGGTGTTCGTGTTCTCGTTGGTGATTCTTAGGCGGAAATGCGTTCGCGAGCATCGCGAACACGGCCGAAGATCGTGGCGTCGTAGAGGTCGTCACCGATCGTGATGCGGAGGCCGCCAATCACGCTCGGGTCGATCTCGTAGTTCAGGCTTAGCTCGCCGCCATAGCGGGCGGAGAGGATGCGCGTGAGGCGTTCTTGCTGCTCGGAGGTCAGCGCTACCGCGCTCGTGACCACGCCGGAGCGACGGTCGCGCTCAGCGCTCGCGAAGCGTGCGAACTCGAGGAGCCGGGCGGGAACCTTCGCAGCGGCCTCGAAGCTCACCGCTTGCGCGGCAATTGAGACGGTTGCCTGGTCCACCTTGCCACTCAGGAGCTTCTCGATGATCCCCACGCGCGCCGGTACGTCGTCGCGTTTGGAATCGAATGCCTCGGAGAGCTCCGGGGTGTCCTCAACGAGGCGCGCGACCTGGAAGAGTTCTTCTTCCACCGTGTGCGCCGCACCGCGACCTCGAGCTTCGTCGAGAACGAGGGCCACGCCCGCGAATTCGATTCCTTCGAGGAAGTGGTTTTGCTCCGACCAGGTGCACCGCGATGCCTCAAGGAGCACCTCGAGGCAGGCTTCGCTCACGCGGCCTCCAAAGAGGCGCCGCACGACGTCGGCCTTGAGGTCCTCGTCGCGACCGGGGTCGCTCAAGAGGCGAACGAGCTGATTGCTCGAGTCGATCACGCGCACGGCTTCGAAGAGCTCGCTCGCGATCTCGGTGCTGGGGGCGTTCGCCGAGGTGGTCTCCGAGGCGCACCGTAGCACGCTCTGGAGCGACGTGGCGGAAACTCCGCGCATGTGCTGTGCCTTCCTTACTTCGCCGCGGTCGACGATTCGAGCTCGTCGAGGAACCGATCGATCACGCGGCGCGAGCGCTCATCGTCGCTGAGCGACTCGCCAACGATCTTCGAGGCGAGGGTGCTGGCGAGCGAGCCGACTTCGCCGCGAAGCTCGGCGCTTGCTTGCGCTTGCTCAGCCGCGATCTGCTGCTTGCCCGCACCGATCATGCGTTCGGTCTCAAGGCTTGCACGCGTGCGGGCCTCTTCGATGATGCGCGAGCCCTCTTCGCGGGCCTTTTCGCGCATCTCGGCGGCTTCACGGCGTGCGGCAGCGAGTTCGCTTTCCTGCGCAGCCTTGAGGCGATCGGCCTCGTACTGGGCTTCTTCCGCTTTACGGATGCCACCCTCGATCTTTTCGGCGCGTTCGTCCAGGACCCGGTTGAGCTTCGGGAGCACGAACTTCATGAACACGACGGCAAAGATGAGGATGAAGATGAAGCTCCAGATAATTTCGGAAACTTCGGGGATCAGCAGGGCGTACTTGCTGACCTCTCCTTCTCCACTTGCCAGATACATGGGGAATTAACCTCAGGAGAAGAGGAGGCCGGTCACGATCGCGAGAAGCGCGATGATCTCGACGAACGCGATGGCGATAATCATGGTCGTCTGGAGCGAGCCGCGAATTTCGGGCTGGCGCGCCATCGACTCGACGGTCTTCGCGCCGATCATGCCGATGCCGAGGGCCGGACCGAGAGCCGCGACGCCGTAGCTGAGCGAGGAGAGGTTACCGGTGATTTCAGCGAGAATGGTGGTGCCCACGTGGGTATTCCTTTCGGTTTTCTGCCGCGTTGCCGGGCAGGGTGTCGGTTGTGAGCCGAAGCTCTAAGGGAAAATCTAGGTGACTCGGGTGGTCAGTGGCTTTCGCTCGTGGCCATGTTGATGTACACGGACGCAAGGATCGTGAAGATGAAGGCCTGGAGGAGGGCAACGAAGACTTCGAAGCCGTAGATGCCGAGGGCGAAGACGCCCGCGAACGGGCTCGCGATCATGAGCAGCGAGCCGGAAAGCAAGAGCGCTTGCGTGAGCGAGATGAACACGACGAGCATCATGTGGCCCGCGACCATGTTGGCGAGAAGACGGATGGTCAGCGAGAACCAGCGCACGAGTGCAAGCTGAAGAAATTCGATGGGCACGAGCAGGAAGTACACGGGCTTCGGAACGCCCGGGGGCATTGTTTCGTGCTTGATGTAGCCGAGCACACCGTGCTGCTTCATGCCGCAGATGACGTAGGTGGCGAAGGTCCACAGCGCGAGCATGAGGGGCATGCCGATCACGGAGGTGCCCGCGAGGTTGAGGCCGGGGGTGACGCCCGCGAGGTTCATCGAAAGAACGAGGAAGAAGAGCGTGTAGAGCATGGGCGCGAAACGTCGGCCCTTCGACTTGCCGAGTACGGGTTCGATCGCGTTGTCGCGAATAAAGCCCATGAAGAGTTCGAAGATGCTCTGGATGCGGCCGGGCACGATCTTCGCGCGGGAGGCGATTGCGTAGGTGATGGCGAGGCAGCCCACCACGACAATGAGGCGCACGAGTTGCACGCGGTTGAACTCAAACGGGGTGCCCGCAAAGAGGATCGC
Source organism: Dermabacter sp. p3-SID358 (assembly GCF_025147465.1). Lineage (GTDB taxonomy): Bacteria > Actinomycetota > Actinomycetes > Actinomycetales > Dermabacteraceae > Dermabacter. The sequence goes on along the minus strand of NZ_JALXOZ010000004.1, from coordinate 14,764 downwards.
GTCGGGGAAGAAGTCGGCAAGGGAGGGGGTATGGAAATCCAGCCCACCTTCAGCGACGAGACGAGTAGTTTCGCGAGGAATCAACTGCTCTTACTCCAGGGTTCTCGGCTCACGCTTAGCGTGTGCCACGGGCACGGGACGGTCTGTTCGAAACGGCTTCGATGCCGTGCACGCGCTCTCAGCACCCGTGCAGACTTCGCCGCTTTTCGTTCAGCATTCTGCATCAATATAGCAGAGGACGGGCCGGGTTTTTGACTCAGGGTCAGCGCGCTAGACCTCAATTTTCGGGCGCGTACGCGCGAGAAGCACACCTTCGACCGCGATCGGCGCTACTGCCCCGAAGAGAAGCGCAATTCCCACCCACTGCATGGACAGCCAAGGCTCACCGCGCAGCACGATCAGGATCAGAATCAGCACGATCATCTTGAGTGTCCACGTGAGCAGCACGGTGCCGAACATGAGAGTGGGGTTTTGCTTCACGCCCCAGTAGGCGACGATGAGCGACGGCAGGGTAATCACGAGCGAAAGCCCCGCCCCCACGAGCGCACCGTTGCGTGCATGCGTGTCGAACCCCAGCCACGCGACGAGCACGACGATCGCGGAGATCACGATGCCAACGAGGACCGAAGTGACCGCGCCTTTTTGCACGAGGGCGTTGTTGTGCGCACGGTTCTTTTCGGCGGTGCTCATGCGTTGTTCTCCACGTCCTGGGCTTTACGGGCGCGTTTGAGCGCGCGCAGGGGGTCAAGGGTCACGACTATAGCCACGACGAGCGAGCCGATCCAAATGATCGTCGCGGTCTTCGCTTCGAAGAATACGGGGGCGAGGAGGCACAGGCACACGAGCGCCGTCCAGGTGTACATAATCAGCACGGCGCCGAGTTTCGAGTGGCCGAGATTGAGCAAGCGATGGTGGAGATGTCGGCGGTCGGCGTGAAAGGGCGACTTGCCGCTTCCCACGCGCCGCACGACCGCGAGCACCATGTCGAGAGCGGGCAAGATCATGACGCCCACGGGCATGAGGATCGGCAGCAGCTGGCCGAGCGCATCGGCTGGCGCGAGGCGCGCGGGATCGACCTGGCCCGTGACGGCAATCGTGGCCGAGACGAGAAGGAGGCCAAGGAAGAGGGCACCCGAGTCCCCCATGAAGATGCGCGCCTTCGAGAAGTTGTGCGGAAGAAAACCGAGGCACGCCCCGATCATGACCGCAGTGATGAGAGCCGCCATCGAGGAGTAGTCGGTCGAGGAGACGTCGCGGGTGAGGAGGTACGCGTAGATGAAGAACGCCGCCCCGCCGATCGCCATGACGCCCGAGGCGAGGCCGTCGAGCCCGTCGATGAAGTTCACGGCGTTCATCGCCGCGACGATCACGATGACCGTGAGGATGAGCGACGAGCGCGCCGAAATGAGAGTGAGCCCTCCGATCGGGAGGGTCGTGAGCTGCACACCTTGGGAGGTGACGAACAATGCGATGAGAACCTGGCCCGCGAGTTTCGTGAGCCAGTCGAGGTCGAACTTGTCGTCGAGACCGCCGAGCAAACAGATGAGCCCACCCGCAATGAGGATCGACCACACCTTGAAGGAGCCGCGGAAGACGGGCTCGAGGAACGGCACGTTTGAAGAAAGGAGCATCGCGAATGCAACGCCCGCAAACATCGCTACTCCTCCAAGGCGTGGGGTGACTTCCTGATGTACGTCTCGTGCACGTACCGCGGTCATCGCGCCGATGCGTCGCGCCACGACGCGCGCCGCGGGAGTCACGAGGTAGGTGACTGCCGCGGCAATGAGGAGAAGGAAGAGGTAAACCCTCAAGCGTCGCCCTTATCCTCGCCGGCAGCGAGCTGATCCTCCGCCTTTTCAGTCGCGAGGCTCGTTGCTTCGGAAGACTCAGTCTCAGGAGCCTCCACGGCTTCGCTATTTTCCGACGTCGGCTCAGCTTCCGAGGTGGACTCAGGTTCCGCGGGTACCTCAGGCTTCTCGGGGGTGAAGATCTCGCCGAACTTTTCGACAATCTCTTCCTCGCTCAGTGCACCACGGCGAAGGATCTCGGGCGGGTTCACAGTCGCGTCAATGATGGTGGACGATTCGCCGATGCGTGACTTGCCTCCATCGAGATACACCTCGACGGCATCCCCGAGTTGCACGGCCGCGTCCATGACGCTCTTCGCGGGATCACCTCCGTGCTTGTTCGCACTCGAAACGGCAAGCGGGCCAGTCTTCTTAAGAAGGGCGATCGCAGCCTCGTGATCAGGCATACGAAGCGCGACCGTTCCCTTGGTCTCGCCGAGATCCCAGTGCAGAGACGGCTGCGCCTTAACGATCACGGTGAGCGCACCGGGCCAGTATTCCTCAACGAGATCTTCGATGATCGGCGGGATGTCGAGGCCGAGCGCGTGCATGACGTTCGGGTCCCCGATGAGAACGGGCGGGGGGAACTGTCGGCCACGACCTTTCGCATCGAGAAGCGCCTGAACGGCGTCCTTGTTGAAGGCATCGGCCCCAATCCCGTACACGGTGTCGGTGGGCAACACGATGAGGTGGCCATCCTTAACGGCGGTGGCAGCGGCCTCGAGTGCCTCGTCGCGCGTGGATTCGTCGGTGTAGTCGTAAACGCTCACGTGCGTCATTCTCTCACTTGTTGTGCTCGGCGCGCCACGAGGAAGCGCTCGCGCGCCGCGAGGTCGCGCTCGGTGCGGACCGTGTCAAAGTGCCCAGATACTTCGGCGAGCGCGCGTGTCGCCTCGCCCTGGCTTTCGTCGTGCTCCATCACGAGAAGCCCCCCGGGGCGTAGCGTGAGTGCGGCGAGCTCGATAACGGCGCGGGGAACGTCGAGGCCCCTCTCCCCTCCCCCAAAGAGCGCTTCGTGCGGGTCGAAGTCACGAACCTCGGGGTCTGCGGGAATGCTTTTTTCGGGGATATAAGGCGGGTTCGCAAGCACGAGGTCGAGCGGTCGCTCGGGAACATATGTGCGCACGAACTCGCGCAATTCGTCGTCTGCGGCGGGAAGCTCGGCCTGGAACACGCGGTACCGGCCGGGGCCAGCGCTTTCGCAGTTCCTCCGGGCGAGGTCAACCGCACGTGCGTTCACATCGAAGGCACTCACGCTGGCCGCGGGGAATTCGTCAAGGAGCGCAGCGGCGAGAGTTCCGCTTCCCGTGCAGGCATCGAGGGCACGAAGAGGGTCCGACGCCTGCCGTCCCTCCTCGCGCACCCAGTCGTGGGCGATGTCGAGCGCCATTTCGGTCTCGGGCCGCGGAATGAAAACACCGCGCGCGGTCTCGAGAGTGAGTCGGCGAAAGGGCGCTCCGCCGAAGATCAATTGGAGGGGCTCACGCTTTTCTCGGCGCGCGAGTATCGCCTCAAGATCGGACTCGAACGTTTCGGGCAGGTCGTCGAGGAGCACGAGAGAGGTGCGCGCACGCGCGGCATGGGCCACGATGAGCCGCGCCTCCGCCTCAGCCGATTCGATACCAGCAGCCTCGAGTCGCGTGCGGGCATCGCGACGAGCAAGAGCCACGCGCTCGGACACGCGGGGTTCGCCGGAATCACGGCGAGCACTACTGAGACCTGAGGCATCGCCGGGGGCGAAGCAACCGTCGGAACCGCCCGAGCTTGACGTGCCGTGAGAGCCCATGCCCTGTTACTCGTTCGGGCCCGCGGCGGCGAGCATTGCCTCGCGATCGGCATCCATGAGCGACTTCACGACCGCCTCGAGATCGCCGTTCAGTACCTGATCGAGGTTGTTGGCCTTGTAGCCGGTGCGGTGGTCGGCGATGCGGTTCTCGGGGAAGTTGTAGGTTCGGATGCGCTCGGAGCGGTCCACGGTACGCACCTGGGAACGCCGAGTCGCGGAAGCTTCGGCCTCCTGCTCAGCGTGCACTGCGTCGAGCAAGCGTGAGCGGAGAATGCGCATGGCCTGCTCTTTGTTTTGGAGCTGGCTCTTTTCGTTCTGGCAGCTCACGACGAGTCCCGTGGGGAGGTGCGTGATGCGCACAGCGGAGTCGGTGGTATTCACGCTCTGGCCTCCGGGGCCGGACGAGCGGTACACGTCGATGCGCAAGTTATTCGGGTGAAGCTGCTCGGCAAGGAACTCGTCCTCATCCGCCTCGTCAGCTTCGGGTACCACGAGAACGCCCACCGCCGAGGTGTGGATGCGGCCCTGAGACTCGGTCACGGGCACGCGCTGAACGCGGTGCACACCGCCCTCGTACTTGAGGTGCGCCCACACGCCTTCGGCGGGTCCCACATTGCCGCGCGTGCGAATCGACATCGAGAGATCTTTGTAACCGCCGAGATCGTTCTCGGTTTCGGTGATGATCTCGGTGCTCCAGCCATTCCTCGTCGCGTAGGCCTCATACATGCGCACGAGATCCGCGGCAAAAAGGGCAGACTCATCGCCGCCCGCCCCGGCCTTCACTTCGAGAATCACGTCACGCGCATCATTGGGGTCGCGCGGGGCAAGGAGATCTTCGAGTCTCGCCGTGAGTTCCTCGCGCCTCAATTCGAGGGATTTCGCTTCCTCCGCCATCGAGGGATCCTCCTCGGCGAATTCGCGCGCCGTCTCGAGGTCCTCCCCCGCCGCAAGCCATTCGCGGTACGTGCGCACCACGGGGCCGAGCTCGGCGTAGCGGCGCCCCACGCGCTTCGCCTTGTTGTGATCGTTGTGAAGCGCGGGATCAGCCATCTGCTGTTCGAGGGCCGAATATTCATCAACGAGCGAGGACACGTTCTCAAACATGAGGGTCTTTCTTGGCGTGGTGGGGCGGGCGTGGATGTTTTACGTACGCGAAAGCGGCGCCGGCATCCCACATGGAGGCGGGGTGCCAGCGCCGCTTTGAAAAGCTACTTCTTGCGCTTACCGTAGCGTGCTTCGAAGCGGGCCACGCGGCCACCGGTGTCAAGAATCTTCTGCTTGCCGGTGTAGAACGGGTGGCAGGCCGAGCACACCTCGGAATTAATCTTTCCGTCGGCCTTCGTGCTGCGGGTCACGAACGTGTTGCCACAGGTGCAGGTCACCGTGGTCTCCACGTATTCGGGGTGGATCCCCTTCTTCATGCGATATCTCCTTTTCGATCATGGCCGCTGGGTCGGCTCCGCGGTGCGGGCCGTGAACCAGAACCGCGCTCCAGTTTCCCACGAAAGGAAGCCGAAGCTCCAGTGCGCGGCCTGTAACTCTGCTTACAGGCCACGCACCACAAACGTGGACCCGAGCTACTCTCCCTGGCGGGGAACTTTCGGGGTGGACTTTGAAACAGCGAGCAGGAACTCTCCGTTGTTCTGCGACTTCTTGAGCCGCTCGAGGAGGAGCTCTATCGCCTGCTGCTGCTCGAGCTGGCTGAGCACGCGGCGAAGCTTCCACATGATGGCGAGCTCGTCGTTGCCCATGAGCTCTTCTTCGCGGCGCGTGCCCGACGCGTTGACGTCAACAGCCGGGAAGATACGACGCTCGGCAAGCTTGCGGTCAAGCTTGAGCTCCCAGTTGCCGGTGCCCTTGAACTCCTCGAAGATCACTTCGTCCATCTTCGAGCCGGTGTCCACGAGCGCGGTCGCAAGGATCGTGAGCGAACCGCCGTTTTCCACGTTGCGGGCCGCACCGAAGAAGCGCTTCGGCGGGTAGAGCGCCGAAGAGTCGACACCGCCCGAGAGGATGCGGCCCGAGGCGGGGGCCGCGAGGTTATAGGCGCGGCCGAGGCGGGTGATCGAGTCGAGGAGAACGACCACGTCACGCCCCATCTCCACGAGACGCTTCGCGCGCTCGATCGCGAGTTCGGCAACGGTCGTGTGATCGTCGGCAGGGCGGTCAAAGGTCGAGGCGATGACCTCACCCTTGACCGTACGCTGCATGTCGGTGACTTCCTCGGGGCGCTCGTCGACGAGCACAACCATGAGGTGAACCTCGGGGTTGTTCTGCGTGATCGCGTCGGCGACTTGTTGAAGGATGATGGTCTTACCGGCCTTCGGCGGCGCCACGATGAGGCCGCGCTGGCCCTTACCCACGGGGGCAACGAGGTCGATGATGCGCGGCGTGAAATTGGTGGCCTTGTTCTCGAGACGCAGGCGTGTATCGGGGTATAGCGGCGTGAGCTTGTTGAACTCGACTCGGGCCTTCGCTTTCTCGGGGGTCATGCCGTTGACGGTGTCGACGCTCACGAGAGCTGCGAATTTCGAGTGAGCTTTGTTGCCCCGCCCGCGACCGCGACCGCGACCGCCGCCACCGTGGTGGAAGTCTTGCTGGCGCTGCTGCTCTTCGCCGTCCTTGGGTGCCTTCACCTGGCCCACGATCGCATCGCCCTTGCGCAGGCCGTACTTGCGCACCTGGTTCATCGACACGTAGATGTCGCTCGGGCCGGGCAAGTAGCCGGTTGTGCGCACGAATGCGTAGTTGTCACGGATGTCGAGGATTCCGGCGACCTTGACGAGCACGTCGTCTTCGCGGACCTGCGGTTCGCCATTGTTGTCGTTGTCGCGGCGGTTGCGGTTGCGGTTACGGTCGCGACCGCGCGAGCGGCGGCTGCGTCGATCGTTGTTGTTGTCGTCACCGTCGCCCCGGTTGTTGCGGCGGTCGCGGCGGCCTTCGCCATCGCGGTTCTTCTGATCGGAGTCGCTGCCGCCCTGCCCACGATCGTTATGACGGTCGCGACGGTCCTCGCGATCGCCCTTGCGGCGCTCACGAGTCGCTTCCGAATCGGGGAGTTCGATGTCTTCGACACGACGCGGGCGGTCGCCTCGACGGCGGTCTTGTCGCTCGCTGCGCTCGGTGTTCTCGTCGCCGTTAGTGCGCGCTGCGGCACCACGATCGGCTTTCTCGCCCTGGGGATCGCGAGTCTCGCGCTTCGACCTCTGCTCGTCGTTGGGCTTTTCGCCCTCCTTCTTGCGCGAGCGCGCGGGCTGCTCTGCCTGCGCGACATTCTTATCGCTACCGGTGCTCGCGGGGGCCGAGGGCGTTTTGCCCGTACGGATAGCTTCGATCAGCTCGCCTTTGCGAAGCTTGCGCACACCGCGGATGCCCATGGAAGTCGCGATGGCCTGAAGCTCTGGAAGCCTCTTTGCCGAAAGCTCGGCGGCGTCGGTGTAGTTGTCGTTCACCCGGGGTCCTTTCTGAGGTGTGTGTCCCGTGGTTGTTCTCAATTTCGTGAGATGACTGTGCTCTTTCGGGGAAAACCGCGCGCTCGGGCGCTAGGGCGGGAGGCAAGTCACGCTTTCACGCCGAAGAAGGGGCACCAGTCGGTGTCAGGAATGCTCGACCACCTTGAGAATGACTCGTATGCGAGAGCCTACCGCCAAGGGAAGGATTGTGGCTTTGCACGGGGCAGTGTGCCAGCCTTCAACGAGGGCGGGGCCACGATCGCGCGGCCGAGCAACCTCACGATAACACAGTGCGAATGCCCTCTTGTGCAAGAGGCACTCGTGCAAGGCGCCAGTCGTCCGGATCCTCGACCACTTCGCTCACGGTGCGCGCGATGTCGCTAGGGGCATCGACGGGGATAAGTACCGTCGGGCCCGCTCCCGAGATCACGGCGGGCACGCCCTGAGACCGCAATACGTGCACGAGACCCACGCTTTGGGGCATGTGGCTGCTGCGGGCATCCTGGTGAAGGCGGTCGGCGGTCGCCGCGAACAGGCGCGCTGGGTCTTCCGCGAGCGCGTGCACGAAGAGCGCTGCGCGCGCGATGTTGTGTGTGGCGTCGCTTCGGCGCACCTCGGGGCTCAAAATCGCGCGGGCCGTCGCGGTCGACAAGGCGCTGCTCGGGGAAATGATGAGGGGGCGAAGCGCGGGGCGGCCGTCGACGGCGTTCGCGACGCGCAAGCGCACGGCGTGGGCGTTTTCGCCCTCCATGTAGCCGAGGCAGACGCCGCCGAAGATCGCGGGAGCGACGTTGTCGGGGTGTCCTTCGATCGAGGTGGCGATCTCGAGCATCGCCTGGTCGTCGATCGCACTTGGGTCCTGGAGGATCGCCCGCGCGAGCGCAATCCCGCCCACGATAGCGGCGGCGCTCGAGCCGAGGCCGCGGCCCTGAGGAATCGCATTCGTGCACGTGAGGCGCACGCCGATCTGGGGCGCGCCGACCAATTCGAGGCTTTCGCGCAGGGTGCGCACCACGAGGTTCGTGTCGTCCTCGGGCAGCTCCCCCGCGCCCTCGCCGCGAATGAGGACTTCGGTGGGTCCGGTCGTCACGTCGAGCGTGTAGCGGTCGCGTAGTTCGAGAGCGAGGCCGAGGCTATCGAAGCCTGGGCCGAGGTTCGCGCTCGTGGCGCACGGCTCGACGCTCACGCGCTCCCGCGTGATTCTCACAGCCCGATCGCCTCCACAGCTGAGGCCAGATCGGCGTCGATGAGGCTTTTTTCGATGTCCCGGTCCCCGAGCGCGGTAGCCGTGTCTTTGAGGCCGTTGCCCGTGACGGTCACGGCGATCTTTGCTTCGCGCGGGATCGACCGCTTCTCCCCGCTCGCGGTGCGGCCCTCGCGCTTGAGCTTGAGAAGTCCCGCGACCGGCGCTGCGGAGGCGGGCTCCACGAAAGTACCCACGTCGGCGGCAAGAAGCGCCTGTGCTTCGAGGATCTCGGCGTCGCTCACCGCGGAGATAAGGCCATTCGAGTCGTCGCGCGCTGCGCACGCTTTGTCCCACGAGGCGGGGGCGCCAATACGGATCGCGGTCGCGAGTGTTTCGGGGCTTTCAACGGGACGGCCCGCGACGAATGGCGCTGCGCCCTCAGCCTGAAAACCCCACATCTGGGGAACGGACTCGCTCACGCCCCGGTCGAAATATTCGCGATACCCCTTCCAGTAGGCCGTGATGTTTCCGGCGTTGCCCACAGGAAGCGCGTGGATGTCGGGCGCGCGGCCGAGGGCGTCGCACACCTCGAACGCCGCGGTTTTTTGCCCCTCGATTCGATAGGGGTTCACGGAGTTGACGAGCTCAACGGGATAGTTCGCACTCATTTTTCGGGCGATCTCGAGGCAGTCGTCGAAGTTGCCGCGCACCTCAAGGAGTTTCGCGCCGTGCATGATCGCTTGCGCGAGCTTGCCCGCCGCGATCTTGCCCTGTGGCAGGAGAACGGCGCACGTCATTCCCGCCCGCGTCGCATAGGCCGCGGCGGATGCCGAGGTGTTGCCCGTCGAGGCGCACACAACTGCTTTGACCCCGTCACTCGCGGCCCTCGACATCGCGGCGACCATGCCGCGATCTTTGAAGCTGCCCGTGGGGTTCATGCCCTCAACCTTGATGAAGACCTCGGCCTCGAGAATCTCGCCGAGCGCTGGAGCATGCACGAGCGGCGTGCCGCCCTCGCCAAGGCTCAGGATCGTGTCGTCGCTCGTGAACGGGAGGTACTCGCGGTACTCCTCGATCACGCCTCGCCACTGGTGGGCCATCACTTCTCCCCTTCTACTCGCACGAGCGCGCCAACGCTTTTCACGTCGTCAAGCCTAGCGAGGTGGTCGAGGGCTTCGCTCATCGCGCTTTCGCGGGCGCGGTGGGTGACGATGCCGATGTGGGCCGTGCCCTCTCCCCCTTCCTCGCTCGACGCCAAAGCGAGGTCCTGGTGGATCGTCGCGATCGAGATTCCCGATTCGGAAAGGGCGCCCGCGAGGCGCGCGAGCACGCCAGGCCGGTCAACCGTCGTGAGCGAAAGGTAGAACGCGTTTTCGAGCGCGTCGATGCTCATGGCCTCGAGCGGCTTCTCATTCGCCGTCTCTCCGAGTGCGAGACGCTCTCCCCCACTCTTCGAGGCGAGACCACGCGCGGCGCATACGAGGTCACCAAGCACCGCCGAAGCCGTGGGCGCGCCTCCGGCGCCCTGACCGTAAAACATGAGCTCGCCCGCGTATTCCGCCTCGACGAACACCGCGTTGAAGGCACCGTGCACGCCCGCGAGCGGGTGCGAGAGCGGAATCATCACGGGGTATACGCGCGCGCTCACGCGCTCGGTGCCGTCATCCTCAATCCGCTCAACGATGCTCAGGAGCCTGATGACGCGCCCGAGGCGCCCCGCGGCGGCGATGTCCTCCGCGGTGATCGACTCGATCCCCTCGACGTGGACGTCGTGGAGACTAAGGCGCGTGTGGAAGGCAAGGGAGGCGAGCAGCGCCGCTTTCGCCGCAGCATCAAGGCCGGCCACGTCAGCCGTCGGATCCGCTTCCGCGTACCCGAGCTCCTGAGCTCTCGCGAGCGTGGTGTCAAAGTCCCCGCCCTCGCGCGTCATGGTGTCGAGAATGAAGTTGGTGGTGCCGTTGACGATACCAAGCACGCGCTCGACCCGGTCGCCCTCGAGGCATTCGCGCAGCGGGCGGATGATGGGCACGGCTCCCGCAACGGCGGCCTCGTAGAACAGGTCGACACCGTGGCGCGCGGCGGCGGCCTGGAGCTCACCTCCGGCTTCCGCGAGCAGGGCCTTGTTGGCGGTCACGACGCTCGCCCCGCCCTCGAGTGCCTCGAGAATGAGGGTCTTCGCGGGATCGATTCCACCCATCAGCTCGAGCACGATGTCAGCGCTTTTTACAAGAGCGTGCGGATCCTCTACGTAGAGCGCCGTGTCGATGTGCGCCGCGCGCTTCTTGGACGTATTGCGCACGTAAATCCCGATGACCTCGAGCTTCGCCCCTGCCCTGTGTGCGAGGGCATCGGCGCGCGTCACGAGGGCACGAAGAACGTCACCTCCGACGGTTCCCGCGCCCAAAACTGCGACTTTAAGGGGCGCTTCCTCACGGGTCTGCAGGGTGGTAGTTGACGTGGTCATGGCTCTCTTTCTTGGTGCAGGGATTAGCCGAGGTCCCTCGCGAGGAGATCCTCGAGGGTTTCGCGCCTGATCATTTCTGTCACTTTCCCGTTCTTCACGGAGACGACGGCGGGCCTGAGCGCACTGTTGTAGTTGGAGGCAAGCGAGTAGCAGTAGGCGCCCGTGACGGGCACGGAGATGAGGTCGCCGCGCTCCACGTCACCGGGCAGGTATTCGTCTTTCACCACGATGTCGCCACTTTCGCAGTGCTTGCCCACGACGCGCACGATGCGCGGTTCGACCTCGGAGGTGCGGCTCGTGAGCAGGCACGAGTAGTCGGCGTCGTAGAGGGCTGTGCGGATGTTGTCGCTCATGCCGCCGTCGATCGACACGTACAGGCGCTTTTGGCCTGCGCCAAGCTCGACGTCCTTGATCGTTCCCACCGTGTAGAGGGTCTGTGTGGAAGGGCCGGCGATCGCGCGCCCTGGCTCAAAGCCAAGCCTCGGGACCTCGAGGTCGAGGGCGCGGCACGAGTTTTCCACGATCGCGGCGAGCTGCGTGGCGAGCTGCTCGGCCGTGCGCGGCGTGTTCTGGGTCGTGTACATCACGCCGAAGCCGCCGCCGAGAATGATGTGGGAAAGCGGGCGGTCGATCGCGCCCTGTCCTTCCTTCGCGAGGGCGAGCACGCGCCGGGCCGCGACTTCGAAGCCGTTCGTGTCGAAGATCTGCGAACCGATGTGTGAGTGGAGTCCATCGAGCGTGAGCGCTTCCTCGGCCTCGACTCGACGGATCGCTTCGAGGGCCTCCCCCGTCGCGATCGAGATGCCGAACTTCTGATCCTCGTGGGCGGTCGAGATGAACTCGTGCGTGTGTGCCTCAACACCCGAGGTTACGCGCAGCAGCACGCGCTGGCGCGTGCCATGCTTTGCAGCAATGTTGCTCACGCGCTCGATCTCCTCGAGGGAGTCGATTACGAGGCGCCCCACGCCGGCTTCGATCGCGAGGGAAAGCTCAGCATCGCTCTTGTTGTTGCCGTGGAAGGTGAGCCGGCTAGCGTCGGACCCCGCGCGCAGCGCGATCGCGAGTTCCCCGCCCGAGCACACATCGAGCCCGAGCCCTTCTTCGCGCACCCACCGCGCAACCGCAATCGAGAGGAATGCTTTGCTCGCGTAGCTCATTTCGACTCCGGCGAGCGGCGCGAAGGCCCGCTCGAACGTCTCGCGAAAAAGGCGTGCGCGAGAGCGGAAATCGTCTTCATCGATCACGAAGGTGGGGGTGCCGAACTGCTCTTTAATCGCACTAACTCCTACGCCCCCGATCTCGACCTCTCCGTTCGCGTTGCGCGTAGTGGTCTTGCTCCACAGCCCTTCGATGAGGTGGTTGACATCGCTCGGGTAGGGCAGCCACTGGGGAACAAGATCGTTGCCGTGGAGCGCTCCCGCTTCGTGTGCACGCATCTTCAACTCCTTCGCATCGAGAAAGGCACTGCGTGCATAACATTAGGTTTCTTCGCCGGAGCGTCTCACGCGCGTCCACTGTGAAAGACGTGAGACTCCCCGCCGTCGCACATCCGCTGTTGGTAGCGTCAAGGTGACGTTCGTGCTGACTAAAGGAGCATCATGGCCCGCGCCTCCCTCGTTGTCGTTGCCAATCGCCTTCCTGTTGACCGCAAAACTGCCCCAGATGGTTCGACCGAGTGGGTGACGAGCCCCGGCGGCCTCGTGACAGCGATGGAATCGGTCATGCGCAACGCGGATTCGGCAGCGTGGGTTGGTTGGGCCGGCGGCGCTGACGAGGACATCGCCCCGTTCGACATCGACACGATGCACCTCGTACCCGTAACTCTCACGGCGGAAGAGGTCGAGAAGTATTACGAGGGCTTCTCGAACGACACGCTGTGGCCGCTCTACCACGACGTGATCGCCGACCCGAACTTCCACCGTACGTGGTGGGACGTGTACGTGGAGGCAAACCGCAAGTTCGCGAAGGCTGCGGCTGCCGCGACCGCCGAGGGCGGCACGATTTGGGTGCACGACTACCAGCTGCAGCTCGTTCCCGAGATGATCCGCAGTCTTCGCCCCGACGTCACCATCGGTTGGTTCAACCACATTCCGTTCCCGCCGTTCGAGCTTTTCGCGCAGCTCCCGAAGCGCGACTCGGTTCTGCGGGGCCTCCTCGGCGCGGATCTGCTCGGCTTCCAACGCGAGCGCGACGCCATCAACTTCACGACGTGCGTGCGCCAAATCCTCGGCTACCGCACGAGCGAGCACGAAATCGTTGTGCCGGGGCTCGGCCTCGAGGACGACCGCACGGTTGAGGCACGCTGCTTTCCCATTTCAATCGATGTGAGCGTGTATGACGAACTCACGAAGGATCCCGCCGTGCTCGAACGTGCGAAGGAGATCCGCGAGCAGCTCGGCAACCCGAACAAGGTCGTTCTCGGCGTTGACCGCCTCGATTACACGAAGGGCATCCGCCACCGGCTCAAGGCATATGGCGAGCTCCTCAATGACGGAGCGATCGACCCGCACGAGGTCACGATGATCCAGGTCGCGACCCCGTCGCGCGAGAGGGTCGACGCCTACAAGCAGCTGCGCGATGAGATCGAGCTGACCGTCGGGCGCCTCAATGGTGACTTCGCCCCGATTGGCCGCCCCGCGATCTCCTACATGCACCGCACGTTCCCCCGCACCGACATGACCGCGCTGTACATGTGCGCGGATGTGGTGCTTGTGACGAGCCTTCGCGACGGCATGAACCTCGTGGCGAAGGAGTATGTAGCTTCCCGCATCGATGAGCGCGGGGTTCTCGTGCTTTCGGAGTTCACGGGCGCCGCCGACGAGCTGCGCGCCGCGACCCTCGTGAACCCGCACGACATTGACGAGCTCAAGTCGGCGATCCTCCACGCTCTCGCGATGAGCGAGGAGGAGCAGCAAGACAACATGCGTTCGCTTCGCCGCCAGGTTTTCGATCACGATGTGCAGCGGTGGGCGTCGGACTTCCTCGAGGCGCTCGAGCGCGTGGGTGGGGATCGCGGTGCGGAAGCCAGGAAGGCTCCGGCCCGCCCCACTCTCAGTTCCGACGCTTGCCCGCCTCGCGCCGAGCTCGATTCTGCACTCGAGGCTCTTGCGGCAACACCGCGCGTGCTGATCGCTTCAGATTTCGATGGCGTTCTGGCCCCGATCGTGGAGAACCGCGACGAGGCGTGCGCCCTTCCCGGGTCGCTCCAGGCGCTTCGTTCCCTTTCGGGCCTCGATGGCACGAACGTGGCGCTCGTGTCGGGCCGTTCCCTCGAGGATCTCGATTCGCTCACGGAAATGCCGAGCTCGGTTGTGCTGATTGGCTCGCACGGCGCCGAGGTTGGGGCGCTTCCCGACAGCATGGACGCGGGGATTCTCGATTCGTCGTCGCTTTCGATGACGGATGAGCGCCGCTCGCAGCTCGCCTCGATCACGGCGGCCCTCGAGCGGATCTCCCGCAAGTACCCCGGGACTGACGTCGAGAAGAAGCCGACCGCGGCCGTGCTCCACACACGAAACGCAAAGGGCCGCGGCGCCGCGAACGCGACCGAAGAGGCCCTCGAGTACGCGCGCTCAATCCGCCACGCGAAGGTCACGCCCGGCAAGGCCGTTGTGGAGTTCTCGGTGATCCCCGCGACGAAGGGCGAAGCGATCGAAGCTCTCGCCCGTGCGTGTGCGTGCGACGCGTGGCTCTATCTCGGCGACGACGTCACCGACGAGTCCGTGTTCAACCGCGCAAGCGACAACGATCTCACGATCAAGGTCGGCCCCGGCGAAACCGCCGCCCGCTTCCGCATCGCCGACCCCGAAGAGGTCACGGAGCTGCTCGCGCAGCTGCTCGCGAAGCGCGCGGGGTAAGGCGGCCGCGACACTTTAGGGCCTAAAGTGTCACCGTCAAGGCGTTCGTGAAACTTTAGGCCTCAAGGTTTCACCGCTCGCGTTTGACCATTCGCCTAGTAGTTCTGCATCGCGTACGTCGCGACGCGCTCGAAGAGCACCCCGTCAACGGGAAGAGCGTTTGCGACGAACT
>NZ_JALXOZ010000039.1 GCF_025147465.1 Dermabacter sp. p3-SID358 | reverse complement strand
GTTCGTCACCGTCACCTTGTAGGTCGAGGACCACTTACCGTTCACGGCAGACGCCTCACCCGAGGCCTCCTTCTTCACCGCAAACTTCGGCGCCTTCTCCACCGTCGTGCAGGCCGTGTTGTTGCCCTCGCCGTCAGAATCACCATCGAGCGTGACCTCATTGACGAAACCATGAGCACCCTCAGCACCATCACCAGCACACTGAAGAACCTCAGACTCCTTCACCCGTGCCGGATCAAACGAACCCGACACCACAACCGTGAACGACTTCGACTCACCAGGAGCCAGCTCAACACCATCA
>NZ_JALXOZ010000038.1 GCF_025147465.1 Dermabacter sp. p3-SID358 | reverse complement strand
AACCGACTGCGCCGAAGGGCTTCGATATTCAGAAGGCCACTGTTGAAGGCACGGAGGTTGTGCTCAAGGACGGTGCCTTCACTGTGACTGGAGGCGAAGAGCTTGCTCCTGGTAAGTCGAAGTCGTTCACGGTTGTGATCTCGGGAACGTTTGTTCCTGGTAAGGCTGACGGTGCTGCCGCGTCGAAGTGTGATGCGGAGTTGAAGGATGCGTCTAAGGGCGGTTTCTTCAACCAGGTGAGCATGCGCGGTGATTCTGACGGCAGTGACAACAACAATGCGTGTAACCCGGTGGGGAAGACC
>NZ_JALXOZ010000037.1 GCF_025147465.1 Dermabacter sp. p3-SID358 | reverse complement strand
GCAAGCACACCGGTGTTCGTCACCGTCACCTTGTAGGTCGAGGACCACTTACCATTCACAGCGTTCGCTTTACCAGAAGCTTCCTTCTTCACCGCGAACTTCGGCGTCTTCTCCACCGTCGTGCAGGCCGTGTTGTTCTTCGAACCATCCGAGTCACCCTTCATCGTGACCCCGTTGGCAAAGCCCTTACCGTCCGAAACACCTTCCTCGCCGGTGCAGTGAAGAACCTCAGACTCCTTCACCCGTGCCGGATCAAACGAACCCGACACCACAACCGTGAACGACTTCGACTCACCAGGAGCAAGCTCAACACCATC
>NZ_JALXOZ010000036.1 GCF_025147465.1 Dermabacter sp. p3-SID358 | reverse complement strand
GGGTAAGTCTGCTGCTGTCGTGGATACGCCTTCTGGTCCGGCTGGTTTCCAGGTGGAGAACGTCTCGGTTGACGGTGCGGACTCCACGCTTAAGGACGGCTCGTTCACGGTGACTAATGGTGTTGAGCTTGCTCCTGGTGAGTCGAAGTCGTTCACGGTTGTGGTGTCGGGAACGTTTGTTCCTGGTCAGGCTGATGGCGCGGCTGCTTCGCAGTGTGACGCGGCTGTTCAGGATGCATCCAAGGGCGGGTTCTTTAACCAGGTCACGATGAAGGGTGACTCGGATGGTTCGAAGAACAACACGGCTTGCGCGACGGTGGAGAAGGCGCCGAAGTTCGCGGTGAAGAAGGAGACCTCGGGTGAGGCGTCTGCCGTGAACGGTAAGTGGTCCTCGACCTACAAGGTAACGGTGTCGAAT
>NZ_JALXOZ010000035.1 GCF_025147465.1 Dermabacter sp. p3-SID358 | reverse complement strand
AGCCGCAAAAGAAGCCAAAAAGCTCCTACATCCGCTTCGAGGCCGCAATGCCCAACGAATGCTGGCAAGCCGACATCACCCACCTCTTCCTTGCCGACAACACACGCGTTGAAGTCCTCGACTTCCTCGATGACCACTCGCGATACCTGTTGTCAATCACCGCGGCCGCCGCATTCACAGGCCCCGCCGTCGCCACCGAACTCACACGCTTAATCCACACATACGGTCCACCAGCATCCACACTGACGGACAACGGACTAGTGTTCACCGCACGCCTAGCCGGGCGCAAAGGTGGGAGAAACGCGTTCGAAAAAGTACTCGTCGCACACAAAATCCAACAGAAAAACGGCCGGCCGGGCCACCCCCAAACCCAAGGAAAAATTGAGCGGTTCCACCAAACCCTCAAAAAATGGATCAAAGCC
>NZ_JALXOZ010000034.1 GCF_025147465.1 Dermabacter sp. p3-SID358 | reverse complement strand
AAGGGCCTGATCTCGATATTGCATCGGGGTCAGGCCCTTGAGTCGTTGTTGGATGCGTTCGGTGTTGTACCACTGAATGTACTTGTCGATCGCCTGGTTGAACTCTGCGACGGTGGCGAAGACTTCTCCGTGGTACATCTCGGTTTTCAAGTGTCCGAAGAAATTCTCCATGACCGCGTTGTCGTAACAGTTGGCTTTACGGGACATCGACTGAACACCACCGTTGTCATGAATGAGGTTGCGCCAGGACGAATGCTGGTATTGGAAACCTTGATCGGTGTGGATCATCCAGCCAGGTTCAGGTGCACACGTTTTAATCGTCTGAGTTAAAGAATCAGCGGTAAACGTTGTCGACGGCGATGTAGCCACGGTGTGGGCAACGATTGAACGGTCGAACAGATCCATCACCGGTGACAGGTAGACCTTGCGGCCTGCGACCCTGAACTCGGTGACGTCGCTGGCAAAGACGGTATTTGGCTTATCTGGGGTGAACTTGCGGTCAAGGGTGTTGTCGGCAATGTGGCTGATCGTCCTGCTATAGGAAACATATGGCCTGCGCTGGCGGACTTTGGCTCGAAGCCCCATCTCGCACATGAGTTTGTAGACGAGCTTGTGGTTGACCACCCACCCCTGGTTGCGCAGGTCAAGTAGCACTCGTCGGTAGCCGTAGCGATGCTTGTTACGCTCGAAGCTTTCCCGGATCGCGTCTTTGAGCGCAGCGTGCTTATCCGGCTCGCTGAGTCGTTTCTGGTGGTAGAAGAACGTCGATCTCGGCATGCCTGCCGCATCCAAAAGGTATTGCAGGCGATGCTGTGACTTGAGGATGACAATCGCCTGGACTTTCAGGCGCGTCCCTGATTCCTCAAGTCCCGCAATTTTTTTAGATAGGCGTTTTCCGCTTCCAACCGTGCGATCTGGCGACGTAGCTTCTCTTCCTGCGAGAGCGGCTTCGGTGTGACCGAGCCTTTGGGTCTGCCCTTCGGCTTAGGTTTTAGTGCCTCATCGCCACCTTTACGCCATTTCCACGACCAGCCTCTGACTAGCTGCTGCGATGACAGACCAAATTCGCGCGCAAGATCCATCGCTGTCTCACCAGCAAGGTGGCGCTCGGCAACTTCCTTCTTGATTTCGAACGAATACTGCTGCTTAGTCGGTTTCTCCACAAGACATAGCCTGCCATGCAGCTTAAACCGACGACAGAGCGTACGGACGGCGTATCTAGAGACCCCAAGAGCATTAGCAGCAGCTCTATAGCCCATGCCTTGCTCAAAAAGTTCAACCAACTGCTCGCGCTGATGCTCACTCAGCGAACTTTGTGCTCTCAACGAAAACTAC
>NZ_JALXOZ010000033.1 GCF_025147465.1 Dermabacter sp. p3-SID358 | reverse complement strand
CGACCCACCACTTCACCCCAAATAAACAAAACCGGCACCCCAGAACAAAACAACTGGGATGCCGGTCCGTCCAGCTTGTCGCGACTCATGACAGCCTTGCCGATGCTAATGGTCGATAGAGTCTTATGGCCCAAGGGCCCATCGCCATCGCGGAGCCCCAATTTGCCTGAGCGCCTCAGCGATCTCGTTCGGGCCTGCCTCAGCCACAGCAGGGTTCTCCGGTTGGAGGCTCATGGCCTTCTCCATCCACGTCCACGCGAGCTTCTGATCCTTCTCATAGAGGTCATAGAAGGCCGAGGTCGTGAGCGTGGAGAACTGCGTGTGGCCCTCGCGACCCTCTGCGAGGTCGAGCATCGGGCGCGCGAAGACGCGCAAGGAGAACTCTTCAGCCTTCTTCGTGACGTCCTCATCCTCACCAGTGACCGAGGGGCCGCAGGCTGTGAGGGTGATGAGCGCCGTCAGGGGAAGCATCGTGAGCAGGGGTACGTCGTTTCATTAGTGGTGTCCTTTTGTGAGAGAGAAAACCCCTCCTCGGGCTTTGGGGCTGAGGAGGGGTTTGTGGTTGGGTTTAATTGGGGTCAGTTACCGGGGACGCAGCCGCGCATACCACGGCAAGGTCCATCGGGACCGTGGTAAGTGTTCTCAGGAGGGGGAGTGTAACCCCAGTTCCCGTCGGGTTGCATATACATTTTCCTACGAGGTTTCTCTTCGCCGCCCTGCTTTTCTTTCTTTTCTTCCTTTACGGGTGCGGTGTTTTTATGGCCTTCCTTGCGCTTCTTGGGCGATTGAGACTTTGGAGTTGAATCCTTGCGCGTTGATGCCTTCGAAGACTTCTTCACCCCAGATTTGCTCGTCTTGGTAGAAGTGCTCTTCTGAGACTCAGACGTGCTGTGAGTCATCGAAGATTGGCGCTCTGACTTCGAGACCCTCTTCTCCGGCTTCGACTCACTCTTCTTCGAGACCTTCTTTTCAGGCTTCGACTCGCTCTTCTTCGAGACCTTCGCTTTCTTAGAAGATTGAACCTTGGCCTCAGGCTTCTCCTCGGGGTTTTTACTCTCAGTCTTCACTGGAGTGTCGCCCTCAGGCTTTTCCACTCGAGTTCCAGCCCTCTTAGCCGCAGCCCTCGCTTCCGCAAGAGCGTCCTTCATAGGCCGAGGAAGCTCCGTAGCCTTTGCAGGTTTCGGCGCCTCAGTCTTCTGGGCTTCAGGCGTGGGCTTTTCCGTCTTCACCGTCTTCACAGCAGAGCTCGTCTCAGTAGAAGAGGTATCGGAGCCGCAACCAGCGGCGGTGAACATGAGGACACAGGCAAGGAGCGCCCCTGCCAGCTTGTGGGCAGCTTTCACTTCATTCGTCCTTTTACTTGGGGGATTGTCCGGGTGAAAGAGAGAGGGAGTTCAAAAACAAAGAAACGATCGAGGCCTAGACATTCGAGACCAGGTCAACGCTGCACGCCACCATCCCGGTCGCCTAGCCTCAACAGCAGCCAAACTCCACAGAACAGATCACGTAAAGGCGCTCTTCCTCTCAGCATGGTCAATGAGGGCCCTCAGAGTCCGAGTTGAGTTAAGCGCCGCCGCGCATCAGACATGATCGTAGATCCGGTCCAGGAACAAAGAGCCATCTTTGGGCCCGCCCACGCAAATCGTTATAACAATGCAACAAAACCGAGGCTGGCGCACGACGCGCACTACACCCAGCCCAATTCGAAGGTAAGCACAGTCATAGGAGCTCGGAAGACAACTCCTCTGCCCAAGCCCCCGTCGCCACATAACGGGGACGACACCTCAACCTCAGCAGCGATGACGAGGACGACGAAATCCACCGTTTCGAGAAAACAGACCGTCCTTCTGTGCGTCCTTTTCTGCGTAGTTTCGCAAAATGACCTGAAATCTCACCGTCTCTTAGACGATTAAATCCCAGGTCATTGAGGGTTTTGCGCGCCCGCGA
>NZ_JALXOZ010000032.1 GCF_025147465.1 Dermabacter sp. p3-SID358 | reverse complement strand
CCTCAACGAAAAGTTCGGCGGTGTCCTACTCTCCCACACCCTCCCGAGTGCAGTACCATCGGCGCTGTTAGGCTTAGCTTCCGGGTTCGGAATGGAACCGGGCGTTTCCCCAACGCAATGACCACCGAAACACTTTTAAACAACCCTCACAAACACCCGCCACACTAAAACAGTGGGGGTTTGGGGGGTGTGGCTCGTCAACCACACAGTGAACGCGAACAAACAACAACAAACAATTGAGTGAGTGTAAAAAAGTCGTTGGTCAATTAGTACCAGTCAGCTGAACGCATTACTACGCTTCCACATCTGGCCTATCAACCCCGTCATCTACAGGGGACCTCCCACACAAAATGTGTACGGATATCTCATCTCGAAGCAGGCTTCCCGCTTAGATGCTTTCAGCGGTTATCCCTTCCCAACGTAGCCAACCAGCCATGCCCTTGGCAGAACAACTGGCACACCAGAGGTTAGTCCATCCCGGTCCTCTCGTACTAGGGACAGGCCTTCTCAAATATCCAACGCGCGCAGCGGATAGGGACCGAACTGTCTCACGACGTTCTAAACCCAGCTCGCGTACCGCTTTAATAGGCGAACAGCCTAACCCTTGGGACCAACTCCAGCCCCAGGATGCGACGAGCCGACATCGAGGTGCCAAACCATGCCGTCGATATGAGCTCTTGGGCAAGATCAGCCTGTTATCCCCGGG
Organism: Dermabacter sp. p3-SID358; assembly: GCF_025147465.1. Taxonomy (GTDB): domain Bacteria; phylum Actinomycetota; class Actinomycetes; order Actinomycetales; family Dermabacteraceae; genus Dermabacter. Next base: position 4,653 of record NZ_JALXOZ010000032.1, on the reverse strand, counting down.
GTACCTTTTATCCGTTGAGCGACACCCATTCCACAATGAGGTGCCGGGTCACTAGTTCCAGCTTTCGCTCCTGCCCGACATGTCTGTCTCGCAGTCAAGCTCCCTTGTGCACTTACACTCAACACCTGATTGCCAACCAGGCTGAGGGAACCTTTGAGCGCCTCCGTTACTCTTTAGGAGGCAACCGCCCCAGTTAAACTACCCATCAGGCACTGTCCCTGAACCAGATCATGGCTCGAAGTGAGGAATCCAAAACGACCAGAGTGGTATTTCAACAACGACTCCACCAACACTAGCGTGCCAGCTTCTCAGTCTCCCACCTATCCTACACAAGCCGTTCCGAACACCAATACCAAACTATAGTAAAGGTCCCGGGGTCTTTCCGTCCTGCTGCGCGTAACGAGCATCTTTACTCGTAATGCAATTTCGCCGAGTTCGCGGTTGAGACAGTGGAGAAGTCGTTACGCCATTCGTGCAGGTCGGAACTTACCCGACAAGGAATTTCGCTACCTTAGGATGGTTATAGTTACCACCGCCGTTTACTGGGGCTTAAATTCTCAGCTTCGCCCACAAAGGGGCTAACCAGTCCTCTTAACCTTCCAGCACCGGGCAGGCGTCAGTCCGTATACAGCGACTTACGTCTTCGCACGGACCTGTGTTTTTAGTAAACAGTCGCTTCTCCCTGGTCTCTGCGGCCATCAGTGCTCTCACACCTCAGGCCCCCCTTCTCCCGAAGTTACGGGGGCATTTTGCCGAGTTCCTTAACCACGATTCTCTCGAACTCCTTAGTATTCTCTACCTGATCACCTGAGTCGGTTTAGGGTACGGGCAATAGTGCTCGTCACGCCGGAACTTTTCTCGGCAGTCCAGGATCACCCACCTACCCCAATAAAGGGTCCTCATCACGTCTCACCCACAAGAGCACAACATTACTCGCACTCGGGCTGCACGCTTGAACGGGGACAACCATTACCCCGCGGAAGCTACCTCACTGCGTCATCCCACACGCTGACCTAATACGCGCTCGGTTCCCAGCCTCACCACCACCAACCAACCCAAAGGGAAGGAAGGGGAAGCTCGGGTGGTTAGCATCACACGCCTCGGTATGGGTCCTCACACTATCGGTACGGGAATATCAACCCGTTATCCATCGACTACGCCTGTCAGCCTCGCCTTAGGTCCCGACTAACCCGGGGCGGATTAACCTAGCCCCGGAACCCTTGATCATTCGGAGGACGGGTTTCTCACCCGTCTTTCGCTACTCATGCCTGCATTCTCACTCGCATAGCCTCCACCACTGGGTTCCCCCGCAGCTTCACCGGCCACACGACGCTCCCCTACCCACCCCACACAAATGGAGTGACACAGCTTCGGCGGTGTACTTGAGCCCCGCTACATTATCGGCGCAGAATCACTTGACCAGTGAGCTATTACGCACTCTTTCAAGGGTGGCTGCTTCTAAGCCAACCTCCTGGTTGTCTCAGCAACTCCACATCCTTTCCCACTTAGCACACGCTTAGGGGCCTTAGCTGATGTTCTGGGCTGTTTCCCTCTCGACCATGAAGCTTATCCCCCACAGTCTCACTGCTACGCTCTCACGTACCGGCATTCGGAGTTTGGCTAAGGTCAGTAACCCGGTGGGGCCCATCGCCTATCCAGTGCTCTACCTCCAGCACGAAACACGCAACGCTGCACCTAAATGCATTTCGGGGAGAACCAGCTATCACGAAGTTTGATTGGCCTTTCACCCCTATCCACAGGTCATCCCCTCCATTTTCAACTGAAGTGGGTTCGCGCCTCCACACGGTCTTACCCGCGCTTCACACTGCCCATGGATAGATCACTTCGCTTCGGGTCTAGAGCCGGCGACTCACGCCCCATTCAGACTCGCTTTCGCTACGGCTACCCCACACAGGTTAACCTCGCCACCGACCACTAACTCGCAGGCTCATTTTTCAATAGGCACGCCGTCACCCCACAAGGCTCCGACGGATTGTAAGCACACGGTTTCAGGTACTCTTTCACTCCCCTCCCGGGGTACTTTTCACCTTTCCCTCACGGTACTAGTCCGCTATCGGTCACAAGGAAGTATTTAGGCTTACCAGGTGGTCCTGGCAGATTCACACCGGATTCCACGAGCCCGGCCCTACTCGGGGCAACACCACGCCTGGCCATGCAGTTTCAGCTACGGGACTCACACCCACTATGGCGCCTCACTCACAAGGCTTCACCTACCACACACCACGACACCACAACACCGGTAGATATTGCGTAAATGCACCCCACAACCCCACACCAGCAACCCCTACCGAGTCTCACACCAGCATGGTTTAGCCTCCTACGCTTTCGCTCGCCACTACTCACGCAATCACTATTGTTTTCTCTTCCTGAGGGTACTGAGATGTTTCACTTCCCCTCGTTCCCCCCACACCACCTATACATTCAGTGGCGGGTACCACGACTCTCGCCGCAGCAGGTTTCCCCATTCGGACACCCCCGGATCACAGGTCGGTTGTCACCTCCCCGAGGCTTATCGCAGACTCCCACGTCCTTCATCGGCTCCTTGTGCCCAGGCATCCACCGTATGCTCTAAGTAACTTAGAAACACTCAAAAATGAACACATAGACCAAAAACATTGAACTATCTGTAACAAAAAAATTGCTTACAAGATGCTCGCGTCCACTATGCAGTTGACAAACAACACCCCCACACCCACCACCACCAACCACAGTCAGCAGCAAGCAGGAGGGAACAAGACCAAACGCTCACGCGTGCAGCCTCACACCCCAATAGTGTGCCCACAACAAGAACCACCAAGCCGCGCTCTTTCCCACCCCACAAGGAGGCGTACTCAAACACAAACCCGAAACAGTCCTCGTCCTTTTATTGATGTTCCACCCAAACCCCAAAAAACGCTGCACACACTCGGCACAGAACGCTCCACACCACAAAACGGGTGCGACGGGGAATAAAAGTGATACTCCTTAGAAAGGAGGTGATCCAGCCGCACCTTCCGGTACGGCTACCTTGTTACGACTTAGTCCCAATCACCGATCCCACCTTCGACAGCTCCCTAACGAGTTTGGGCCACTGGCTTCGGGTGTTACCGACTTTCGTGACTTGACGGGCGGTGTGTACAAGGCCCGGGAACGTATTCACCGCAGCATTGCTGATCTGCGATTACTAGCGACTCCGACTTCATAGGGTCGAGTTGCAGACCCCAATCCGAACTGAGACCGGCTTTTTGGGATTAGCTCCACCTCACAGTATCGCAACCCATTGTACCGACCATTGTAGCACGCGTGAAGCCCAAGACATAAGGGGCATGATGATTTGACGTCGTCCCCACCTTCCTCCGAGTTGACCCCGGCAGTCTCCCATGAGTCCCCACCTAAAAGTGCTGGCAACATGGAACGAGGGTTGCGCTCGTTGCGGGACTTAACCCAACATCTCACGACACGAGCTGACGACAACCATGCACCACCTGTGCACCAGTCCAAAGAAAACCACATCTCTGCAGCGATCCAGTGCATGTCAAGCCTTGGTAAGGTTCTTCGCGTTGCATCGAATTAATCCGCATGCTCCGCCGCTTGTGCGGGCCCCCGTCAATTCCTTTGAGTTTTAGCCTTGCGGCCGTACTCCCCAGGCGGGGCACTTAATGCGTTAGCTACGGCGCGGAAAACGTGGAATGCTCCCCACACCTAGTGCCCAACGTTTACGGCATGGACTACCAGGGTATCTAATCCTGTTCGCTCCCCATGCTTTCGCTTCTCAGTGTCAGTAACGGCCCAGAGACCTGCCTTCGCCATCGGTGTTCCTCCTGATATCTGCGCATTTCACCGCTACACCAGGAATTCCAGTCTCCCCTACCGCACTCTAGCCTGCCCGTACCCACCGCACGCCCAAGGTTAAGCCTCGGGTTTTCACGGCAGACGCGACAAGCCACCTACAAGCTCTTTACGCCCAATAATTCCGGACAACGCTTGCGCCCTACGTATTACCGCGGCTGCTGGCACGTAGTTAGCCGGCGCTTCTTCTGCAAGTACCGTCACTTTCGCTTCTTCCTTGCTGAAAGAGGTTTACAACCCGAAGGCCGTCATCCCCCACGCGGCGTCGCTGCATCAGGCTTTCGCCCATTGTGCAATATTCCCCACTGCTGCCTCCCGTAGGAGTCTGGGCCGTGTCTCAGTCCCAGTGTGGCCGGTCGCCCTCTCAGGCCGGCTACCCGTCATCGCCTTGGTGAGCCACTACCTCACCAACAAACTGATAGGCCGCGAGCCCATCCCCCACCGAAAAACTTTCCACCAAAACCCATGCGGGCCAAGGTCATATCCAGTATTAGCCCCGATTTCTCGGAGTTATCCCAAAGTGAAGGGCAGGTTACTCACGTGTTACTCACCCGTTCGCCACTAATCCACTGTGCAAGCACAGCTTCATCGTTCGACTTGCATGTGTTAAGCACGCCGCCAGCGTTCGTCCTGAGCCAGGATCAAACTCTCCATTAAAAAACAGAAAAATCTAAACCCAGCAGAAACAAGACAATCAACAATCGCTGACCATCCAAAAATTGAACAAGAAATCCAATGTTCCTGCCAAAAAAAATTGGCATCAATAAACAGACACACTATTGAGATATCAAACAACACACGCAC
>NZ_JALXOZ010000031.1 GCF_025147465.1 Dermabacter sp. p3-SID358 | reverse complement strand
CCCCCACTCTCGTCGTGCTTCGCGTGTGAGCGCGAAAGGCTACTCGGCGCCCTGCTCGGACTCGTCCGTCTTCTCAGCGTCGTCTTCGTCAGCCGCCACCGCGAGCGAGATCTTGCCACGCGAGTCGATCTCGCGAATCTCGACCTCGATCTTCTGGCCGACGCTCACGACGTCCTCGACGCTCTCCACGCGCTTGCCGCCGTTGAGCTTACGCAACTGCGAGACGTGCAGCAGGCCGTCCTTGCCAGGCGTGAGCGAGATGAACGCGCCGAAGTCGACGACACGCACGACCGTGCCGAGGTAGCGTTCGCCGACCTCTGGCACAAGCGGGTTAGCAATCGCGTTGACGGCCGCACGCGCAGCCTCGGCCGAGGGGCCGTCGGTCGCGCCGATGTACACGGTGCCGTCGTCCTCGATCGTGATGTCCGCTCCGGTGTCGTCCTGGATCTGGTTGATCATCTGCCCCTTCGGGCCGATGACCGCGCCGATCTTGTCCACCGGGATGGTGACGGCGAGAACGCGCGGCGCGTTGGGGCTCATCTCATCGGGCTGGTCGATGGCCTCTTCGAGAACCGAGAGGATGTGGAGGCGAGCCTCGCGAGCCTGCGAGAGGGCACCCGCGAGAACGGAAGCGGGGATGCCGTCAAGCTTCGTGTCGAGCTGGATAGCCGTCACAAACTCGGAGGTTCCCGCGACCTTGAAGTCCATGTCGCCGAAAGCGTCCTCTGCACCGAGGATGTCGGTGAGGGCCGCGTACTTGGTCTCTCCGTTCACGGTGTCGGAAACGAGGCCCATGGCGATACCGGCAACGGGCGCCTTGAGCGGCACACCGGCGTTCAGGAGCGCGAGGGTCGAAGCGCACACGGAGCCCATCGAGGTCGAGCCGTTTGAGCCGAGAGCCTCGGACACCTGTCGAATCGCATACGGGAACTCCTCGCGGCTCGGCAGAACCGGCACAAGGGCGCGCTCAGCGAGCATGCCGTGGCCGATTTCGCGGCGCTTGGGCGAGCCCACGCGGCCCGTCTCACCGGTCGAGTAGGGCGGGAAGTTGTAGTGGTGGATGTAGCGCTTGTGATCCACAGGCGAGAGACCGTCGATCTGCTGCTCCATCTTGAGCATGTTGAGGGTGGTGACGCCAAGAATCTGGGTCTCGCCGCGCTCGAAGATAGCCGAACCGTGCACTCGCGGGAGCACCTCGACCTCGGCCGAAAGCTGGCGGATGTCGCGAAGGCCGCGGCCGTCAATACGCACGCCCTCCGTAAGGATCTTCTCGCGCACGACCTTCTTCGTGAGCGCACGGAAGGCTCCAGTAATTTCCTTCTCGCGCTCGTCGAGCTTGTCGGCAAGTTCCTCCTTGACCTGCGCGAGCAGGGTCTCGGTGGCTTCTTCGCGTTCTTGCTTGCCCGCGATGCTCATGACCTCACGGAGGCGATCGGTCGCCGCGTCGGCGACGAGATCGTACGCATCGTCCTGGTAGTCGAGGAAGAGCGGGAACTCGCGAACGGGCTTGGCGGCCTTCGCGGCGAGCTCCTTCTGCGCCTCGCACAGCGTGCGGATGTAAACCTTGGCAGCTTCGAGGCCCTGGGCGACGACCTCTTCGGTCGGTGCCACCGCTCCCTGCTCCTTGATGAGCGACCAGGCGTGATCGGTCGCCTCGGCCTCAACCATCATGATCGCGACGTCATCTTCAACGATGCGGCCCGCGACAACCATCGAGAAAACGGCCTCATCGAGCTGGCTGAAGGTCGGGAAGGCGATCCACTGGCCGCCCTCGGCGTTCGGCATGAGCGCGATGCGTACGCCACCGATGGGGCCCGAGAACGGCAGGCCCGAGATCTGGGTCGAGGCCGAGGCGCCGTTGATGCCCACGACGTCATAGGCATCGTCGGGGTTCACAGCCATAACCGTGAGAACAACCTGGACCTCGTTGCGCAGGCCCTTGACGAAGGCGGGGCGCAGGGGGCGGTCGGTCAGGCGGGCTGCGAGGATCGCGTCGGTGCCCGGGCGGCCCTCGCGGCGGAAGAAGGAGCCGGGGATGCGGCCCGCGGCGTACATGCGCTCTTCGACGTCAACGGTCAGCGGGAAGAAGTCGAACTGCTCCTTCGGCTGATTGGAGACAGCGGTTGCGCTGAACACCATCGTGTCGTCGTCGAGGTAGACGGCGACGGCACCCGCGGCCTGCTTTGCGAGGCGGCCGGTTTCAAAGCGCACTTCGCGCTTGCCGTACGAGCCGTTGTCGATCGTGGCGATCGTTGAATGAATGTTGTGGCCTTCCATGGTCACTGTCACTCTCTTTCTATAGTGAACAAGAGTTTTCTTTGCCGTGGGGCCGGCCATCGCCAGTCGCGCATCCCGCACGCGCGGAAGACGTCACTGCCGAGGACCGATCCCCTTCTCATCATTGTCGCAAGGAAAACTCGATGGATGGTAAAACGCCGCCCACCCAGCGGGTGAGCGGCGGAATAAAGTCAGCGGCGCAGACCGAGACGCTGAATCAGCGAACGGTAACGCTCAATGTCGACCGACTGCAAGTACTGCAGAAGGCGCTTGCGGCGACCAACGAGGAGAAGCAGACCACGACGGGTGTGGTGATCGTGCTTGTGATCCTTGAGGTGCTCGGTGAGGTAGTTGATGCGATGCGACAGAAGCGCAATCTGCACCTCGGGCGAGCCGGTGTCACCCTCGCTCAAACCGTATTCCTTAATGATCTCCTGCTTGACGGAGGAATCGTAAGCCACTGGCTCTCCTATCACCTTGTTGCACGGCGCACCGGGGCCTGTTCTCCCGAGCACTTAGAATCCGTGGCCGATTAAGCACGGCCTTCCAAGGCTAGCAGCAGCATTAGTCTCTCAGGTCGCCGCGCGCGGCAAGAGTGCTGCGAGTCACGGCGACGTCGCGATGCATCTGGTCGATGAGAGACTCGATGTCATCAAAAGCAAGCGTCGGCCTCAATCGTTCCACGAACTCCACCTGCGCCTGCCGGTCATACAGCTCGTATTCGTGCGAGCCAAGCACATACGTCTCGACAATTCGGTGCGCCGGTCCCTCCTCAAACGTGGGGTTCGTGCCCACGGAAATCGTGGCGGGAACGCGCTGAAGAAAGCGGTCTCCGTCCACCACCGAAAAGTAACCCGCGTACACGCCGTCAATGGGAACGGCGCCGCTCGGGTGGGCGCTAAAGTTCGCGGTGGGAAAGCCCAGTTCGCGCCCGCGCTTGAAGCCGTGCCGCACCGTGTCGCGAACGGTGTGCCACCGACCCAGCATGCGCGCGGCCCCGGGGGTGTCGCCCGAAAGAAGGCACTCGCGAATGAGTGTCGACGAGATGCGCTCCGCTTTGCCCGATTCCCCTTCGATATCAGCATCGAGCTCTTCGACACTCACGACCCCAAAGCCATATTTTTCGCCTAGCTCCACCATGGTCTGGAAGTTTCCCTCGTTGCGGCGACCGAACCGAGAATCCTTGCCGAGTACGACGGCTCTCGCCCCTAGGAGCTCCACGAGGTACTCACGCACGAAGTCCTCGGCGGTGAGCTGCGCAAACTCGAGCGTAAAATTTACGGAGAGCAAATCGACCACGCCCGCGGCACACACAAGCGAGTCGCGATCCGCGTAGCCTGTGATGAGCATCGGCTCTTCGCTGCCGGTCATGACATGGCGCGGGTGCGGATGGAAGGTCAGCGCTCGCGGCACGAGGCCGTACTTTTTGCCGTAAGACGTGAGGGAGTCGATCACGCGGCGGTGGCCGCGATGCACGCCGTCGAAGTTGCCGATCGTCACGACTCCGGGTGCAAGCTGGCTCGGCACCTCGTTGGGTTCATGCCACACGCGCGAGGAGGTTACTTCGTTCACGGCACGCTTTCATGGGAGGGGTTTGAACACATGCCACCTTAACCGATGTCAACGTGCTGGTTCGGGACACTTCCGAGCAACGTCGCCCATGACACACAACGAAGCATACTGTGCATCTTAAACTTTTAGCTCACGTTCGCTAAAGTGATGGCAAACCCCCACTCCAAACTTTAAGGATCAAGCACATGGCGACCACCCCCGTGACACACACCCGTGCCCCGAAAAAGCGCGGACGCGTGCTGTTCCTCGTACTCGCTGCCGTCGCCGTCGTGATCGCACTCGTCGCGACCGGTGGTTCGTTTGCCTTCGCCAAGCAGTTCGAAGGTAAGGCGCTGCCCGGCACGACAATCGATGGGGTTGATGTCGCAGGGAAAACTGCCGACGAAATCCGCGCAGTCGTAGAAAAGAGTACGAGCGGCGTAAAGGTCACCGTTGACGCAAACGGCGAAAGCAACGCCGTGCCCCTCGAAGAGGTCGGAGCGCACATCGATGTCGACAAGACTGTCGAGAAAGCCCTCTCGCGCGAATCGAGCGTTCCCGCGGTTGTCAGCGCGGCTTTAAGCGACACACGCGACATCACTCCCGTTATCACCGTCGATGAAAAAAAGGCTCGTGATTACGCCGAGTCGCTCGTGCCCGAAAACGAGGTCGAACCGGTCGATGCAGAGATTGTCCAGGATAAGGAGAGCAAGGAATTCTCTGTCATCGAGTCGAAGCCCGGCAAGGGAGTCGACCCGGCTCAGTTCGTCGCGACCGTGAAGAAGAATGCGCCCGAACTCAGGGACTTCACGGTTAAACAGGAGTTCACGGACATCGAGCCACAGCTCACTACCGCCAAGGCCAACGAAGCTCTCGAAACTCTCGACGGCATGCTCAAGAGCTCCATGGTTGTGACGGGCCCCGAGGACAAGACCTACGAAGTTACGCGCGAAGACCGTCTCGGTTTCGTCTCGATCTCCCCTAACGAGGCTGGAGACAACTTCGAAATCGCCGTGGACCAGGAGAAGGTCGACAAGTACGTCGGAAAGATCACCGGGAAGGTCGAGAAGACGAAGAAGGACGGCATCGTCGAGGTCGCCGAGGACGGTTCTCGCACCGAAGTCTCTCCCGGAAAAGATGGCGTGAAAGTCACTAACGCCAAGGAGATTTCCGAGAAGCTCACCAAGGCCCTCTCTTCCGGCGACAACCTTGACCTAGCGATGACCACGGAGGTCGAGAAAGCCGAGGTCAAGGAAAAGAAGGTTGAGAAGGCCCCCGTCAATCTCGACCAAGTTCCCGGTGAGCTTCCCTCGTACGCCCCCGCCGAGGCTCACAATGGTGAGAAGTGGATCGACATCAACCTCGCGAACAAGACCGTGACCGCTTACGTCGGCGACAAGCCAGTGTGGGGCCCCGTCTCGATCGTCGACGGTGGTAAGGGAACAGAAACCCCGACGGGTGAGTACACGATCTGGCATCGCACCGAGGTGCAAAACATGGGCTGTACTCCTCGATATGACTACTGCACTAAGGGCGTCAAGTACAACCAGTTCTTCCACAAGGGTTACGCCCTCCACTCCGCGCCGTGGCGCTCGAGCTTCGGCTACTCGGGTTCGCATGGCTGCATCAACATGCGCGTTGCGGATGCCAAGTGGCTCTTTGAGTGGGCAAGCATCGGCACGAAAGTCGTCTCCCACAGATAAGGGGAGTGCTTTGTCG
>NZ_JALXOZ010000030.1 GCF_025147465.1 Dermabacter sp. p3-SID358 | reverse complement strand
CTCGTAGCGGGGGCAGGATTTGAACCTACGACCTCCGGGTTATGAGCCCGGCGAGCTACCGAACTGCTCCACCCCGCGTCGGCGCTCTCTAACTTAGTAGGGCCACGCGGCGGAGTCTAGTTTTCAGCAGCTAAACGTTTCGTAGTTCACGTTCACGCCCCGTTCATGCTCCCGTTCCTTCGCTAGTCGCCGCCTCCAGGCAGCTGCGCATTTGCGGCATCGGCACGTTCGATCGCGTCCTTGAGGCGCTCTTGCGCCTCGCCGTACTTGGCCCAGTCACCCTCGGCGCGTGCCTTTTCGGCATCCTTCCACGCCGCGTCGAGATCCTTCAACGCAGTGTCAAGATCGGCTTTGGGATCGCCAGATCCTCCCTCGGGTGTCGGTCGAGCCGGGGCTTCACTTGGCTGTTCACTAGGGGTCTCGCTTGGAGCCTCACTCGGCTCGGGGGTTTTCTTACCGCCGCCCTCCTTACCGGTGTTCGGGTCCGAGACCGCGTCCTCAACTGCCTTCGCTTCTCCCGTCGTGGGAACTTCGGCGTCGCCCGCGCTCGCGCCAGAGTCGCCTCCGAAAACAGCGTCGAGGGCCTCATCGAGCGTGTCGGCGTAGCCCACCTTGTCACCAAAACTTACGAGCACTTTTCGCAGGAGTGGGTACGACGTTCCACCACCGGAGCTCGAGCTCATGACATAGACCGGCTGAACATACAGGAGTCCGCCGCCAACGGGGAGCGTGAGCAAGTTGCCGTTGATGACCTTCGAGTTCCCCTGGCGCAAAAGGTTGAGTTCGTTCGACACCTGCGGGTTGGAGTTGAACGTGTTTTGCACCTGCCTCGGCGCGCTCACAGGATTCGAGCTCGGGAGAACGAGGAGCGTCAACTTGCCATAGTCCTTCGCGGGATTGCCCGCCTTCGTTCCTGTTTCCGAGTTCACCGCAAGCAAACCCGTGAGAACGTCCTGACCCGATTCAGGAATATAACTCGAGGAAAGCGTGAACTGCGGCTCACTCTCACCGGGCATTTGCATTGTGAGGTAGTGCGGGGCCTGAAGCGGTGCGGAACCGCTCTCACCTTCGCGCGCCTGCGTGGGATCCGGGGTCGTCTGCCAGAAATCCTGCCCCACGTAGAAGTCTTCGGCCTTATCAATGTGGTACCTGCCGAGAATGGAACGCTGCACCTTGAAGTAGTCCGCCGGATAGCGAAGATGGCTCATGAGGTCGCCCGAGATTTCACTGGCGGGTTTCACAGCTTTCGGGAATGACTTCTCCCATGCCTTGAGGATCGGATCTTCCGTGTCCCACGCGTATAGATCCACACTGCCGTCGAAGGCATCGACGGTGGCTTTCACCGAATTGCGCATGTAGTTGACCTGGCGCTCGCGCAGCCCGGCGGTATCGGCCCCGTTCACCTTCGAGTCGGTGACGACCTGATCAAAGTTTGTCGCTTGCGCATACGGGTAGCGATCACTCGTCGTGTAGGCATCGATCACCCACTTGAGCTTGCCGTCCACAACCGCCGGATACATCTCGGTGTCGAGCGACAGGAAGGGCGCGACGGTCTTCACTCGCTGCTGTGGGTCGCGATCGTAGAGGATCTGAGAGTTCTCGTTGACATAGCTCGAGATGAGAATGTTGAACTCGCGGAACTTGATCGCGAACAGCATTCGGTTGACGAAGTTGCCCACGCTCGGGCCGCCATCACCCGTGTAGGTGTTGGAGACCTGCCTGCCTTGGTCATCACCCTCCGTGCCGGATTGGTAGTCAAATTCTTGGGGATCCGAGCCCTCGGGAGCTCCTACGATTGAGTAGCTCGGCGAGTGGCGCCCGAAGTAGACGCGCTCCTGGAACTTTCCGAGTTCGCCCGATCCGGGCACGCCTGACTGGAAAAAGGCCGGCTCACCGTCCGTGCGCCGCTGATTGCCGTAGGCTGCAGCTACACCGAAACCGTGCGTGTACACGACATGCTGGTTGACCCATGACTGCGAGGCGAGCTCGAGCTTGTCGGGGCGGAGCTCGCGTACACCGATCACGGTGTCCTGCTTTTGCCCGTCAATCTCGTATCGGTCCACGCTCAAGGTATTTTCGAAACCCCAGTAACGGCGGTTTGCTTCACGCTGGCCAAAGGTCGGGGACACCACCGCGGGGTCGAGAAGACGGATCTGCGCCGTGGTCGCGGCGTCTTCGCGCAATTGGCCCGACGTAGCCGTTGACTTCGCTCGGTAAGAAATCTCGTTGACATCTTCAAGGCCGTAGGCTGCGCGTGTGGCGGCCATGTTCTCTTCAATGAAGGGCTTTTCGAGATTGCGCTCGTTCGGTTCCACTTGGAAGGTCTGGATGAGGTAGGGATACACCATTCCGACGGCGACCGTGGAGAGCACGATGAGGCCCGCCGCGGCCGCAGGCAGCTTCCAATTGCCCTTGAGGATCCACGCGAGCAACAGCAAAGCGACGATGATCGCGGAAATGGCGAGAATGGTCTTGCCGGGAATGAGTGCATGCACGTCGGTATAGGCCGCGCCATCGAACTTTTCGTGAGAGGTGGTGAGGGTTGCGTATCGCTCGAACCAGTGCTGCGCAGCGAGCACGAACATGTAGGCCATGGCAATGACTCCAACGTGGGTGCGCGCTGCGCGGGTAAGTTTGAGTCCCCTCTTTTGATCCCACTCAATTCCACCGTAAATGAAGTGGCCAAGCACCGCCGCAAATGCACTCGCGAGAATCACAAAGTTCACGAGCCCGAGCGCCGTTTCGATCACGGGAAGCGTGAACACGTAGAACGCGACGTCGTTGTGGAATACCGGATCGGTTTTCCCAAACGGTTCTTGGTTAAGCATGAGGAGAACCTCTTGCCATTGGCGCGAAAGCGTGAGCCCGCCGAAGATTCCAAGAACGACCGGTGCGGCGATCGTGATGACCTTGCGCAGCGGCTCAACCGCGTCGCGAAAGCCCGCGATCGTGATGTCTTCGCGGGTCACCGGAACAGTCTGCGGCCGGTACTTGTAGCTCGCCCACAGGCACACGAAGATTGGTGCAGCCACGGTTACGAGCCCGAGGAGGAACAAAAGCCCCTGCGTGACCCACTTCTTGACGAGGAAGTCGTCGAACCCTAGCTGGTCGAACCACATGTAACTCGTCGCCACTTCGGCAAACCATGCGAAGGCGACGATGAGTGCAACGATGACGAGAATCGTGATCGTGAGAGGCGAGAGCTTCCTTGCACCCTTCTCATTCGTGGAACCCGCGGGCTTCGGACTCGGCTGGGCAGCACCGGCAAAGGGATTCGTAAAACTCAACGGTGACCTCGGCTCACATCGTGGGGAACTATCGTGGGGTGGGTACTCACCCCAGCATGAGGCAAGTGTCACCATTGTCCCAGTAAGGAGCCAGCGCCGTGAATTCAGAAACGCGAGACCTCAACCTGAGCGAAACCGAAGGAGCCCTCGCCGCCGCGGTTCTCGAGCTCGTTCGTCACACTCGCAAGCAAGACTCCCCTGCTCCTGAACACATCGCTCGCTACGCGCTATTCACAACGAAGGCTCTTCTCGAAGAGCGCCCCGAACTTTCGCGCCTCCTCCCCCAAGAAACACTCGACCTCGCGAACGGCGACCCGCATCACCTCACGAGCGTCGAAACCGGCACCCAACACGCCGATGTTGCCGACGAACTCGCCAATGCCCTCTGGCCTGAAGGCTGCTCCGGCGGATACATTCAGGCTCGCATCCGCGGCGCAATCGACAGCTCCCCCAGCTCGGAACCCGCCCCCGTATTCGTTGCCGCCGGCGCTCTCACCACGGGCGAGACGTTCAGTGCCGTTGCACGCGAAGGCGAAAAACTGCGCGTTGGCCGCGATCTCATTCCCGAACTCGTCGCGACGCTATGCGCGAGCCTCGGCATCGACTCACCCGGCACCGGCACCAATATTCACAACGGGTAAGCGCGTTAAGCGGGCGAGCGTCGGACCCCGCACCCCCGCGCGAGCGCGCGTGCGGGAACCGACGCTCCCTCCCGCTTTCAGGCGTAGCTAGGTTCCTCCACCTCGGCGTGTTCCCCGAAATCGCTCTCGTCGAGCGAACCTTCAAAATCTGTTGCGCCCAAAGCGCGAGAGTCACCTTCCTCGACCGCTTCGTCGACCGCAGTTTCATCGGCCGTCTCGTTCTCGGGCCCCGGGGAGGTAGTGCGAACCTCACCGGTATTCTCGTCCACCCACGACGGCGCACTCTTGGCGAACTGCGCGGTTCCGTAGGTGAGGTCGATTGCGACATGATCGGCGTGCATGAGCAACTCGGTGCGCGTGTTGCCGTCGCGATCCTCCCACGTCTGCGTCACAAGACGCCCCGTGCACAGGAGGGGCTGGCCACGCTTGACCGATAGCACGACATTATTGGCGAGCGATTCACGGCGCACCTGCACGCGCACATACTCGGGCTTGCGCTCCTTCCATTCCTCAGCCTGAACGTCGTAGTATCGATCGTTCACGGCAACGGTCACCGACGTGCGGCAGCCACCGCCATCGAATTTGAAGATCGTGGCATCGGCGGTCGCGTTGCCCTGGATCGTTGTCACGATTGCATTCATTGAATTTCCCCCTGGGATCGGTCGCCGCCCGGTGCGGCGCTCATCCACGAGCATGCCTCTCACCCTCGCCCTCGAAAAGCAGCTCGTCAGCGGTTGTGGAATGGGCTTCGATGTGGAGCACGCGCCGCTGCGCATTCGGCCCCACTCTCCAATCCCGGTACACTGGATCCGCCCGCGCGGCATGCCTCCATAGCTCAATGGATAGAGCAACGGCCTTCTAATCCGTAGGTTGCAGGTTCGAGTCCTGCTGGGGGCGCTATGACCTGGGGAAACACTCCTTCAGAGGGAGTTTTCCCGGGTCATTTTCGACAAGGGGACGCTTAAAAGGACGCCTCAGCCTACGCTTCAGACCACGCTTCAGGCGCACGAGGGGTCACCGCTTGGAAGCGCGGGGAAGCCGCCGAGCGGCCCCTAACAGCGAACAACACGAGCCAACACGCCGTGTTCCGCGGTCGCGGCGTGAGCGAATGCAGCGGGTATGTGCCGCGAACGGAGATTTGTCAAAACTCTGCTCGAAGTTTTCGTGAGCGAAGCCATGAAGGAGCGCTTAGTTTTTACGGCGGGGTGAGCCGTGTTGCGAGGATCGATGAAGCCCCAAAACGCCCACCGGCAAAGGCACTTTCACACGCAGTCAACGCGGATGAGCAACCCACGCAGGTTCGAGTCCTGCTGGGGGCGCGAAAAAGCGCCAGTGCCTCTCGCACTGGCGCTTTAGTTCGATTCACCGTGCGCGGGTCAGTGCGCTCCCGGCTTGCGCAAAACAACGGGGTTGGCGGCAGGTGCCGACGGTTCCCTCACCTGCAGTGGCCTCATGTGTTCTGGAGCTGGATAACTCTGACCGAATGGGAACCGACCGAACTGCTCTTCACCGATCACGTGACCTTCGGCGCGTGCGCGCTCAAGGAGTTCGAGGGCTTCTTCGGGAGTGGGATACTTCCCGCTCCACGTCGACCCTGCGGGAAGGTAGGAATCGAAGATGCGGGTCTTCGG
Source organism: Dermabacter sp. p3-SID358 (assembly GCF_025147465.1). Taxonomy (GTDB): domain Bacteria; phylum Actinomycetota; class Actinomycetes; order Actinomycetales; family Dermabacteraceae; genus Dermabacter. The sequence continues at coordinate 1,140 of NZ_JALXOZ010000030.1, read as the reverse complement.
GCGCAAGAACATGCGTCCCGCCTTTGAGCGATCGCGCAGCGCATGGGCGCGCCACGTGATGAGCGGGTGCGACATAGAAAGATTCACGAGGTGGAGCCAGAAGCCCTTTTCAGTTGCGGCGCGATCGGCAAGCTCGTGAACATTGACGTGGGCGTTGAGGTACTTGCCTCCCGCAAGGAGCGCCATCGTGCCGGGGGCACCGGCGGGCACGTTCGCATAGCCGAAGTTATCGGCCGTGTATTCCTGGGCGCGCGAGAGCGCCATGCCGTAGATCGGGATGCGCATCACGAGGTTCGTGAAGAGGAGGCGGAAGTACGACGTGTGGCCTGCGGCGTGGTGGCCTACCTCGTGCGCGATGATAAAGCGCAGCGCCTCCGGGTCGCGGGCCTTGCCTCCCACCTCGAATAGGTCGGAGTAGACGCACACGAATCGGCGAAAGCCGTGACCTGCCGCGAAGGCGTTGATCATGCCGTTGCCCGAAAGTACGTATGCGTCGGGAACGCGGCGCATCCCGAACTGTTCGGCGGCCTCGGCAACCATGCGGTATCCCTCGGGAAACTGCGTGGGGCTCATTCGCACGCCAGACGCACGGATCTGGGCGTACATGAGGGCGCGAGCGATCCACAGAACCCAAGGGATTAACATCACGGCAACGAAAAGCTGAATCCCCATGGAGATGGGGCTGTAGGGATTCGAGAGACCCTCGTTTTCACCTTCGATTGCCGGCTGAATGCTCGACCACTTCCCGGTTGCGATCATGTAGATGATGATGCCGACCGCACCTACCCACGCGATGTACAGGAGACACGTGAGCACGATGCCCGCAATAAAGAGCGGAATGTCCCACGGGTGGCGAAGCGAAAGATCGCCGAGAAGACCGTGGCGGGTCGAGCCGTTGAAGAGCCCCGGTTTTCCCGCAGGTTTCTTAGGCTCACTTTGGAGCGGCTGCACGTGTTGTTGTTCGAACTCGGTCATAACTCAACCGTAACAACCTCGACTTACCGATCCCTAGAAAACACCAGCATAGAAGCCTATTCGGCGAGTACACACAAAGGTGGGGGGGCCCCCCCCCCCCGCCCCCCCCCCCAAACCAAAACCCCCCCCCCGCGCCCGCCGCGCGGCGGGGGGCGGGCCCCGGGC
>NZ_JALXOZ010000003.1 GCF_025147465.1 Dermabacter sp. p3-SID358 | reverse complement strand
TACGCAATACTCAGGCGCTCACGCCTTGAGGAGTGCGAACTCCCATCCGCCGAGCTTCTGTTCACCAGCGCGTTCGCTTTCGGCGACGTTCGACAGCACAACCTCAGCACCGGCAGGCCACACGTTTTCACCGAGCTCTACACTCTCGCGCGAGAAGTTCGCAACGGCGATGAGCGAGGAAGCGTCGGACCCCTCCCCCGCCGTACCAAACCTCCGCACGGCCCACACGCGCGACGGGCCGGACTGGCCTGGCAGCCCCTCCCCCATGCTCTCGACTGGGCCGAGCAGTTCGAAGCCGCCCGACACGAGAAGCGGCTCGCTCTTGCGCAGCGCAATGAGGGCGCGGTAGAACTCGAAAACCGAACCCTCAACGCCAACCTGGTCGGCGGCGTTAATGCCTTCACCGGCGGCGGGGTTCACGGCGATCCACGGTTCGCCCTCGCCGAAGCCGGCACCCGAATCGACCGCGCCGGTCCACGGCATCGGCGTGCGGGCGTTGTCGCGGTTCATGTCGCTGATGCCGGGAAGGAGCTCCTCGAAGCTGCCGTGACCAAATGTTTCGGATTCGCGCACGTAGTTGAGTACTTCGATGTCGCGGAACTGATCGAGGCGCTCCCACGGGAAGTTGATCTGCCCGAGCTCCTGGCCCTGATAGACGTAGGGTGTGCCGCGGTGCGCGTGAAGCATGCCGGCGAGCGCCTTCGCGCTTCGAACGCGCCACGCGGGATCGTCATCGCCCCATCGGGACACGGAGCGGGGCTGATCGTGGTTCTCAAAGTACAGCGAGTTCCAGCCGCCTTCCTCGGCAACTTCGCGATCCCAGCGGGCGAGGTTGCCGGCGAGCTCGTGGAGCGGCAGCGGGCGTGAGGGGTTGAACTTGTGGCCCTCGTGCTCGAGGCCGACATGCTCGAATTGGAACACCATTTCAAGCTCGCCGCGTTCGGGCTTGGAGGTGAGGAGCGCGTCGTGGGCAGTGATACCGGGGGTCTCGCCAACATTGACGAAGGTCTTCGGGTATTTCGCGAAGACCTCACGGCGCATCTCCTGCATGAATTCGTGGAAACGCGGACCGGTCATGACCATCTCAAAGGCGGAACCGAGGCCGTCTTGCGTGGGCGGGCCGTCGGGGAGACCTTCGGGCTTCGAGATGAGGTTGATGACGTCCATGCGGAAACCGTCAACGCCGCGGTCCAGCCACCAGCGCATCATGTCGTAGACGGCCTCGCGGACCTCGGGGTTTTCCCAATTGAGGTCGGGCTGCTTGCGGGAGAACATGTGCAGGTAGAACTGCTCGGTCTTCTCGTCCCACTGCCAGCCGGGGCCACTGAAGGCGGAATCCCAGTTGTTGGGCTCGGTGCCGCGCTCGCCGGGCTTCAATCCTTCCACTTCGCGAGCGTCACGCCAGATGTACCAGTCGCGCTTGGGGTTTTCGCGCGAGGAGCGGGATTCGATGAACCATTCGTGCTCGTCGCTCGAGTGGTTGACGACGAGGTCCATGACGAGACGAATGCCGTTCGCGTGGAGCTTCTCGATGAGTTCGTCGAAGTCGTCGAGGGTGCCAAACATGGGCTCGATGTCGCGGTAGTTGGCGATATCGTAGCCGTTGTCGTCTTGCGGCGAGGGGTAGATCGGGGAGAGCCACACTGTCTGCACGCCGAGCGCGGCGAGGTGGTCAACGTGGTTGATGATGCCGCGGAGGTCACCGATGCCGTCGCCGTTCGAATCGGCGAACGAGCGCGGGTAGATCTGGTAGACGACTCCGTTCTTCCACCAGTCGGGCTGGTCGGCGCCGGGGGCGTCGGCGAGCGGGGGCATGGGGCGAAGTTTTTCGTTCATGGCACCACGGTAGTCGAGATTTTTTCCCCGCAAAAGAAAGTCGGGGGAAATGTTGGGTTTTCTGGTCAATCTTGAGGTTCCGACGCCTGCCGGGATCATCGCGTCCGCATTTCTCACGGCAATCCTCTCCTTGCCTCCCCTTTGCCGACACCATCGCGCCCACATTTCTCACGGCAAGCCCACCCCGCACCCGAACTTCGGTGCCAGCGATTGAGTCTTGCGCTTCGGTGTCATCAGCGGCGGTCAAGAGCCGGTTGTTACCGTGAAAGCACGAGCGCACAACGACCACAGGAGGTTCCCGTGCCCGCGTTTTATTCGGATTCCGCATCCCCTTCCTTCTACGCGCTTTCCGCGATAGCGGCGGCGGCAGGCGACGCGGTCGCCCTCTCGCACGACCCGTACTTTGTGAGCGCGACGAAGCCGGCTCCCGAGCGCAAGGTTGCCCTCGTGAGCGGCGGTGGCGCTGGCCACGAGCCAATGCACGCGGGCTTCGTGGGGCGCGGCGGGCTCGATGCGGCAGTGCCGGGCGAAGTGTTCACGTCCCCGCATTCGCGCCAGATTTTCGAGGCGAGCCGCGCCGTGGCGAAGAGCGGCGGCGTTCTCCACATCGTCAAGAACTACACGGGCGACTGCATCAACTTCAATATTGCGGCGGAGCGCCTCGCAGCCGAGGGCATCGAGAGCGCGCAGGTGCTTGTTGACGATGATCTCGGCACCGACTCCGGTGCCGTGGGCCGCCGCGGCATCGCCGGCACGACCCTCGTGGAGAAGGTGCTCGGCGCTGCCGCCGATAAGGGACTTGGCCTCGCGGAACTCAAGGAGCTCGGCGATGCTCTCGTAGCCTCAACCCGGTCACTCTCGGTCGCCCGCCGCGCCCACACGGCCCCGGGCGCTCGCCACCTCGCCTTCGACGTCGAGGAGGGCACGCTCGAATACGGCGTGGGGATCCACGGTGAGAGCGCGAAGGAAACCATCTCCCAGCCGACGCTCGCCGAGCTCACAAGCCGCATGATCGGCGAGCTGCGCGGGGCCCTCGCCGAGAAGCTCGAGAGGAGCGCGGGCGCGTTGCTTTTCGTCAATGGGCTCGGCGGCCTCGCCCCGCTAGAGCTGCTGCACATCCAGGCCGCCGCTCACGAAGCCCTCGTTGATGTGGGCATTGACGTGCGCGTCGCATTCTCTGGAAGCTACACGACTGCGCTCGACATGGCCGGCTTCTCTATTACGCTCACGGCACTCGAGGAGGAGTGGCTCGAATACGTGTGCGCGCCTCACGAAACGACGGCGCTGCCCACGCCACGCCTCATACCGGAGGGCTTCGATGCGCGAGCTGGTCGCGAAACCACCAGCGAGGATGCTGCGAGCGATGAAGTTTCGGCCGATTCCTCAGCCGGAGCGAAGCAGCCTTCGCCTTGGCTTTCCCGGTTCGTGGAGACGCTCGAGGATTCCCGCTCAGCGCTCGACGAGATTGATCAGAAGGCCGGCGATGGCGACGTAGGCACGAATCTTGCGAATGCCGCGAAAGCAACCCTCGCGCATGCGAGCGGCCAGGACGCCGATCTCGCTGCGGACCTCAACTCGATCGCGGAAGGCTTCCTTAACGACACGGGCGGCTCCTCGGGTCCGCTTTTCGGCATCGCCTTCCAGGAGATCGCCGCGGCCGCGAAGGACGACCGCTCACTTCTCGAGGGAGTGAAGGAGGCTCGCGCAGCGGTCACACGCGTGGGCGGTGCCGAGCCTGGCGATCGCACGATCGTCGACGTGCTCGACGCGGTCGCGAACTCGGGCGCAGGTGATTTGGATGCCAAGGCCATCGGCGCCGGCATTGACGGTGCGGAGTCGACGAAGGAGATGTCAGGCGGGCGCGGGCGTTCGAGCTATCTCGGTGATCGTGTGCTCGGTACGCCTGATCCGGGCGCGCTCGGCATGGCGCTCGCGCTCGCGCTCGTCGCGGAGGCCGCGGGGACCAATGTTGAGGCTGAACGTGAGAGGCTCGCCTCGCTCCTCGGCTAAGTCCAGCCCGACTGCTAATCCCAACCCCAAACCCGGCCGCACGGCCCACCCCTGGCACCGATTTCCGGCCAGGCCGTTCCACTTCATAAAGAAAGTCGCTCCCTCCCCGCGCGGCGCGGGTGGGGAGCGACTTTTTCTTCATAGAGAGTGACGGGCACGAGGCGGCGGCGCGGTCGGTACACGGTGCGGCACACGGTGTCGCGGTGCAGCGGCACGGCGGCCCCCAGTGCGGTGGCCAGGCCGTTCCACTTCATAAAGAAAATCGCTCCCTCCCCGCATAGCGCGGGCAGGGAGCGACATTTTCTTCATAAAGAGAGACGGAACCAACCAAAAAAGCGACGGAACCGGGCAAGCGCGGCGCCGTCACAAGCGAGCTACTTGGTCGAGCCTCGCATCACGCCCGAGATGATCCACTTCTGCGCGAACACATACACGAGCATCATGGGCGCGATCGCCATGAGGTAGCTCGCGAACGACACAGGGTAATTGGTGTTGAACTGGCCCTGGAACACGTACTGCGCGAGAGGCAGTGTCTGCGAGTCGGGATCGGAGAGGATCACGAGCGGCAGCATGAAGTCATTCCACGACCACAGGCACGTGAGGATGCCAACCGTGGCGTTCATGGGTGCCATGAGTGGGAACACGATCTTCCAGAACACGGTCCATGTGGAGGCGCCTTCGAGGCGCGCGGCCTCTTCGAGTTCCTCCGGCAGTGACTTCAAAAAGCTCACGTAGAGCAGGATGTTCATGGCGAGCCCGTACACGGTGTACAGGAGGATCAGGCCGACTTCGTTGTCGATGCCGAGTGCGGCCGTCTGCTTGACCACGGGCAGCATGATGATCGGGAACGGCACAAAGAGCGCCGCCACGAAGAAGTAGTAGAGGAACTGGAAGCTCTTGCGATGGAGGTTTCGTGCGATCGCGTACGCCACCATCGAGTTCGTGAGCAGCGTGACGATCACTGCGCCTACCGTGATGATCGCGCTCGTCATGAGACGTTTCGGAAACTCGGTGAGGCGCCAGGCCTCGACGAAGTTGTCGAGGTTCCACTGGTTCGGCAGGCCGAAGCCGCTCTCGGCAAGCTCGGGTGCCGTTTTGAACGCGGTCACCACCGCGAAGTACAACGGCACAAGGATCGTGAGGGAGAGCACCGCAACGAGGGCGGTCGCCCACCAGTTTGTTCGGTGGAGGCGGTAGCGGCGCTTGTTGCGCTGGGGCTTTCCGACGCTTGCCCCGCCCTTTTCGATGCTTTCCTTCGCGGGTGCTTCCGCGCCTGGGTTCGGAATCGATTGGGTACTCATGTCAGTTGACCTCCCGGGACTGGAGGAATCGCAGCTGTGCGAACGACAGCACGATGAGGATGATGAAGTAGATGACGCCATTCGCGGTCTGGTAGGCGAATTCGCCGCCCTGGAAACCGTTCTTGAAGATCAGGAACGAGATCGACTGCGTGGCCGTGCCCGGGCCACCTTCCGTGAGGGCAACGACCTGGTCGAAGACGCCAAGGGAGTTCTTGAAGCTCAAAACCACGTTGATGGTGAAGAACGGCATGATGAGCGGGAAGGTGATCTTCCAGAACTGCTTCCATTTGCCGGCGCCGTCGAGCGAGGCCGCCTCGTACACCTCTTCGGGCACTGTTTGCAGGCCCGAGATGTAGATGAGGGTCGTAAAGGCAACGCCCTGCCACACGCCCACGAACACGATCGCGATCCATGCGAGGCTCTCGTTTGCGAGGAGCGAAGTCGAGAGCCATTCCCAGCCGAGCCATTGGCCCACGAGCGGGAGGTTGTTTGTGAACAGGTAGCTGAAGATGTAGGAGACGATCAGCACAGGCAGCATGTACGGGAGGAAGAAGATCCCGCGGAACATGTTCTTCGCCTTGATCGCGGAGTTCAGCAGGAGCGCGAGGAACATCGCGATCACGTTCGTGGCGAGGGTCGCGGAGATCGCGTAGAGGAAGGTGAAGCCGTAGCTTCCCCAGATCACGTCGTCCTGGAACAGGAACTTGTAGTTGTCGAGGCCCACGAAGCGCCAGTCGCCATAGCCCTGGTAGTTCGTGAACGTGTAGAAGATGCCCTGGATGAGGGGCCACACGAGCAGGGCCACGAAGATGATGATCGCGGGGATGACCATCCAGATGTGGGCGGGGTCAATTCGCTTCTTTTTTGAACTGAGTGCCGGCGCGGAGCCGGATTTTGTGTGCGTTTGAGACACCGTGGCTTCTCCTTACGCCGTCGCGGCCATGCGCTTTGTGACCTTGTCCCACTGCCTATCGAGCGTTTTGATGAATGCGTCGATGTTGTGGTCGATCAGGAACTGCTGCATGTAGTTGTTGAGGTTGATGCCCTGCGGGAAGTTGTGGTCGGAGTACGTCGCGATGAGGTCGTTTGCGAAGTAGTCCTGGAGCCCCTGGAGCGCGGGATCGTCGGTCGCCGTGTCCTTGAGCGTCGGGAAGGCCACCTGCTCCTTGCAGTAGGCGAGCACGTTTTCTTCTTTCATGAGGTAGCGCATGAAGTCGAGGGCCTCTTCCTCATGCTCCGGTTCAACGCCCATCGTGAGGGCGACGTCCACGCCGGAAACGACGCGCGTATCCGCCGGGTCGTCGGCCGGGGTCGCGAACGTGCCGAGGTTCATGTCGGGGTTGTAGGAGCGGATCGCGGGGATCGCGTACGTGCCGTGCACGTAGATCGCAGCTTTGCCTTGGGCGAAGCCCTGGTTTCCGCCGTTGTAGTCGACCTCGTACTTGTTCTTGTTGCCCATCTCGGCGATCTGGTTCATCTTTTCGAGAACCGGGCGGAGGTCCTCGAAGGTCGTCTCGCCGTCGAGGCGCTTTTGGTACCACTCGGCGACGTCCGGCAGGAAGTTGCCCGAGATCGAGGAGAACATGGGGGCGCCGGTCCAGTTGTCTTGGAAGCCCCAGTAGAACGGGTCGATGCCCCCCGCTTCGAACTCGTGAGCCGCAGCGATGAGGTCGTCCCACGTCTTTGGAGGTTCGATTCCGAAATCCTCGAAGATGTCTTTGTTGTAGATCATTCCCGAGCCGTTTGTCGAGAGCGGCAGGCCGTTGACCTCGCCTTCCGCACCGGCGCCGAGGCTCGGGAGGATCTCGCCGACGGCGTCTTGCACCTTGTCGAGGAGGTCAGTCTTCGCGAAGTCGTAGAACACGCCTGAGCGAGCGATCGAGCCGAAGTTGTAGTCGCCGTTGATCGAGACGATATCGGGCATGCTGTTCTTCACGAGCCGCACGCGAAGCGCTGTCACGTTGTCGGCCTGGAAGTTCTGCCGCACATGGACGTTCTTCGACTGGGCGTTGTATTCCTCGCAGATCGAGTTGAACAGGTCGATTGCCTCGGACTTGAACTGGAAGTATTCGAGCGAGGTGGTGCCCGAGTTCGAGCCGCCGCATCCTGCGAGGGCGCCGAGGGTTCCGAGACCGGCCATGCCCGCGAGGAAGCCGCGACGGGTGGTGGTCGCCATGGTTTCTCCTTGAGGTGCGTCTTCAACGACCTACTTATTTTCGTTATAAAATAAACTCGCGTCAAGCACTCGTCCAGGGAATAGGGGGTGCGCCACGCGAAAGTGGGAGCCATATCGCTTGAGAGACAGAATGAACGAGGCGGCGAGAGGAAGCGAAACCCAGTCTCCGATTGACGTAGGTAAACGTGCGTAACGCGTCGACTAATCGAAACCCAAGCTCCGATTGACGTAGCTAGACGTGCGTAACCCCGCGCCGTGACCACCGCCCCTCCAACCATCTGGCAAAGTTGACTACCGTGAACACCCCGACCGTCCCCGAACGCCTCGCGCTCGACACGCTCCCGCCGTCTGCCAGGCGCGTGTACCTCGAGCTGCTGCGCTACGGGCCGCTTCCGCGCACGCAGCTCGCCGAGCGTCTCGGGCTGAGCGCCGCGTCCCTCACGCGCGTCACCGCCCCGCTCGTCGAGGCCGAGCTCATGCTGCAGGGAACTCCCGTGCCGAGCGAGGTGGGAAGGCCCGCGATCCCCCTCTCGGTGAATCTCGCGAGCTTCGCCCTCATCGGGGTATCGATCACGCACGAAAGCCTCGTCGCGATCGTGACCGACGCGCGCGCAAACGTGCTCGATTCGCGCACCGCGCACCTCACCGATCTTCGGCCCGCCGCTGTGCTGCGCGAGGCCGGCAATCTCATAGGCGAACTTCGCGACTCCCTCGCCGAAGCGCACCCCGCTCTCCCCATCGCCGGCGTCGGCGTGAATATTGGCGCGCAGATCGACGGCGGTCGCGTCGTGCGGGAGGCTCCATTCCTCGGTTGGGAAAACGTGCGCGCCGCCGATCGGCTCGAGGAGCTCACGGGGCTTCCGGTGCTCATCGTGCATGACCTGACCTCACTCGCCGAAGCGGAAAACTGGTTCGGCGCGGGCCTTGAGGCTTCGAGGTTCATCGTGGTGACCGTCGGAATTGGTACCGGCTTTGCGCTCGTGATGGATGGGTGCGTGATCACAGATGAGAACACGGGCTTCGGCACGATCACCGACGGTATCCGCGGCCCGGAGTGGCCAGATCTGAGTGGCGCGACCGAACTGAGCGCCGAAGAATCGGCGAAAGCGGCGCGAAAGGTGGGGCGCCTCGTGGGCACCGCCGCCGCGTTCACGATGCCGCAGGCCGTCGTGATTTCTGGTGAGGGCGCGAGGTTCCTCGCCGGCAACGAAGAGGAGCTCGATGCGGGCATCGCCGAGATCCGACACGTGAGCGCGAGCGGCCTCGATATCCAGTTGCGCGAACACAATTTCGCGTTCTGGGCGCGCGGCGCGGCGACCGCCGCGATCCAGTGGTTCCTCGGCGTGAGCGAAGGTGCCGCTCGATAAGCTCGGGGCATGGTTAAGAAGAGCACCAGGCGCACAAAGAGCACCCAGGCGACCCCCAGCGCACTCACCTCCGAACTGATCGTCATCACCGGTGCCTCCGCGGGCATTGGGGCAGCTCTCGCGAGGCGTCTCGCCGATAGCGAATGCCGCCTCATCCTGCTTGCCCGCCGCGAAGAAAAACTCCAGCCCCTCGCGGAAGAAACCGGTGCCTCGTACTACCCCGTCGACCTCTCCGACCCCGCAGCCGTCGCCAAAGTATGCGAGAGGATCCTCGTCGAACACGGCACCCCCGACATCCTCATCAACAATGCTGGCGCGGGCCGCTTCCTCAGCATCGAGGAAACGAGCCCCGAAGAAGCTCGTGACCAGATGGCCCTCCCCTATTTCGCGGCCTTCGACATGACGCGCGGTCTCATCGAACCGATGCTCGCCCGCGGAAGCGGCACGATCTTCCAGATCAACTCCCCCGTCGCCCAAATCGCGTGGCCCGGCGCAGTGGGCTACGCCGCTGCGCGCTACGCCGTTCGCGGCTTCACCGAAGCGCTGCGCCAGGACCTCCACGGCACGGGGATCAACGTCGGCTCGCTCACCCCCACGCGCGTGCACTCCGACTACTTCAAGGCGAACCCCAACTCCGAAAGCCGCGTGCCGAAGGTCGAGCTTCTCGTGGGCACAATGACCCCCGATGAGGTCGCCGACGCAGTCGTCCACGCCCTCGAAACCAAGCCCAATAAGGACTCGAATGCCCCGTGGCGTTGGGCGCTGAGCGCCCCCATCGCGCGCGCAATCCCCGAACCGTTCCTGTGGCTCTTCCGGGTCACGGGGCACAAGCGTTCGCGCGGCCGGATCGCTGGTCGTTTGGTCGGGCGGGGCCGACGCTTGCCGGGCAAGTAATGGACGGCCACCAACTGTTCGAGGTCGCCGCGGCACGCGCCGCGGAGCTTCCCTCGACGAGCGTCGGTACGCCTTTCGGCCCGGATTGGGATGTGTGGAAGGTGCGCGGCAAGGTGTTCATGCTGCAAACCGAGGTGACGGGCGTGGAGATGGTGACGCTTAAGGCGGCGCCGAGTGACGGCGTCGCGCTGCGGGAGATGTATGCGGACGTTTCTCCTGGCTACCACATGAATAAACGGCACTGGATTTCGCTGACGCCCGGGCCAAGCCTCGATGAGGAGCTCGTGCGCGAGCTCGTGACGGAGTCGTATCTGCTTGTTGTGGAAAAGCTGCCGCGAGCCCAGCGGCCCATCGACCCCACTGTAAAATTTTCTTCCAAAAACTAGGGTTTGCCCGTACGATGGTTCCACGCGCAGCGTTGCGCACCTCCTTGGGAAGCGGCGCCGCGCGGAGTCTCTTGACCACACTCCCGCACGCCCCTAGGAGTATTCATGCAGATCATCGACATCGTTGTGGTGATCGCGTACCTCATCGCGACCGCCTGGCTGGGCCTCAAGCTCAGCGGAAAGCAATCCGACGCCAAGGACTACTTCCTCGGCGGGCGCGACATCCCGTGGTGGGCGGTGTGTCTGAGCGTCGTTGCAACCGAAACGAGCGCGCTCACCGTGATCGGCATCCCCGTCATGAGTTACGTGGGCGACATCAGCTACCTGCAACTCGGCTTCGGCTACATCGTGGGCCGCGTGATCGTCGCCTACCTCCTGCTCCCCCGCTACTACGACGGCGAAATGGTCACGGCCTACGCCTACCTCGGTAAGCGCTTCGGCTCGGCCACGCAAACCACGGCGGGCGTCACGTTCCTCTTTACGCGCCTTCTTGCCGACGGTGTCCGCGTTCTCGCCGCGGCCATTCCTCTCAAAATCATTCTCGACGGGCTCGGAGTGCACACGAACTACTTCGTGATCATCGTCGTGCTCGCAGTCGTCACGATCCTCTATACCTTCATCGGCGGCATTCGCGCGGTCGTGTGGGTCGACGTGGTGCAGATGCTCCTGTATGTCGCGGGCGGGCTGCTGGCGATCATCGTCGTGAGCTCCTCGCTCGGCTTCTCATGGTTCACCGACGCGGTCGAGGCCGGCAAAACGAACCTCTTTATTCTCGGCGAGAACCCGATTAGCGGCGCCTCTGGCCTCATCCCGTCGCTTCTTGGTGGCACCGTGTTCGCGATGGCGTCGCACGGCTCGGATCAGCTGATCGTACAGCGCCTCCTCGCATGCCGCACGAAGGCGGAAGCGCAAAAGGCACTCATCGCGTCGGGCTTCGTCGTGGTCGTGCAGTTCGCGATCTTCCTCGTGGTGGGACTCGCGCTGTGGGGTTGGTACCACCATGCCACCCCCGCTGACCTCGGGCTCACGCGCGACGACGAGATCTTCCCGAAGTTCATCATTGAGGGTCTGCCTGCGGGCATCTCGGGTCTGCTTCTCGCGGGTATCCTCGCGGCGGCCATGTCCACGCTTTCCTCGTCGCTTTCGGCGCTCAGCTCCTCGACCGTCACGGACGTCGTGGGGAAATTGCGCCGCACCCCGATGACGAAGGACGACGAGCTCAAGGCGGGTCGCGTCGCGACGATCGTGTGGGGACTCCTGTTCATCCTCCCCGCGACGTTCTTCCGCAGCGATGAGGGCAGCATTGTGGTGCTCGCCCTCGGCATCGCGGGCATCACCTACGGCGGGCTGCTCGGCACATTCGTGCTCGGCATCGTGAACAAGCGCGCGCGAACCCTCGATGCGAACATTGCGTTCCTGTGCGCGATTGCGACGAACGCCTTCTTCTTTGTCATGGAGAAGTACGTTGTGGGCGAGGTGTGGATCGCGTGGCAGTGGTATCCGCTGCTCGGCGTGCTCGTCACGCTCGCGGTCGGCGGCCTGCTCTCACTCAGGAACCCGGCTCAACTCGAGGCTGAGCCCGCCGCATAAGGCTTACTCGTGGGCGCCTGGCAGGTGCGCCTGCCAGGCAAGCGCGACCTCGACGAGAGTGAGGATCGCGATCACGGCGCCCGCGATGAGCATCGTGGTGTAGCTGAAGATCGTGCTGAGTGCCGCGAGCAGCATCGGCACGAAGAAGCCGAGGTACGCGATCGAGTAGAACACGGCCGTGAGGCCAGCGAGGTCGTCGGGACCGGCGAGGCGCTGCACCTCGCTCAGGCCCGCAACGAGCGCGAGTCCGTAGCCACAGCCAAGGATCGCCGCGGCGACAAGACCAATCGCGAGGCTCGTCGTCGAAGCGGCCCCCGCGGCGAACACTGCGCCGGTCGCGACGATCGCCATCGCGATCACGGAAGCACGCGCGCTTCGATGCGTGTCGATCTTCTTGCCAATGGTTTGAATACCCACGCCGAAGCCGAGCGTCACCGCGGTCATGAGGCCCGCGAAAGCGATCGGGAAATCACCGGCGCGGTCCTTAAGGAGCGCGGGCAGCACGGCGTAAGCAGTGCCGCATGCCCCGAAAACCCAAGGTGCAACGGGAAGCACGACGCGCAAAAATCGCTTGTGCGCGGCCTTCGGCACGAGGAGCTTCGACATGAGGGTCTCGGCGCCCGAAACGGGTTCATTCTCCGCGGGAAGATGTCCCGGCTTGCGGGTTTCGGGGGCGGTGAAAAGCCACAGACCGGTCACGACCGTCATGAGCATGTGCAGCGCATACGAGGTTCGCGTGGGCCAGGGACCCCACTGCGCGAGCATTGCCGCCACAAGGGCGCCACCGAGGAAGCCCGTGGTGAGGGCGAGCGACGCCCTGCGAGCACCAGCGGCGGGGTTGGCTCCGGAGGCGTCGGAAATTTCCTTGATCCATGCGGTGCCGATCGCCATGACGAGCCCGAGCGCGAGCCCGCAGAGGATGCGGCCGATGCCGATCATGAGGGGCGAGCCGGGGCCGAGCAGCAGCATGAGGCTGCCGAGGAAGCTGAGTGGTGCGGCGGGCAGCAGCACGGGGCGGCGGCCGTAAACGTCGGAGAGGGGACCGCCGATCATGAGGGCGGGCACGATGCCGAGAACGTAGGCGCCAAGGAGACCGTCAACGACGAGATCGGAGAAGTGAGAGACCTCGCGGTACATCACGAGGAGCGGGGTGAATTCGTTGCCGCCCCACGCGATCGCGAAGATCGACGCGGCGACCGGCCACCACGCGCCCGCCGGGAGCTCCGGCAGGGGGCGGGAGTCCTGGGGAAGGGTTTCGGGGGTCGCCTCGAGTACGTGGGCGTGGTCCGACGCCGGAACGGCCGGCATCGAGGCCGTATCAGTGGCGCTCACTGGCTTAAGTCTCCTTGGGGTTGAAAAGTTTCGTTGGGTGCGACTTCGCCGGCGCGAGCTCCACTATCTTTACATTTATAACCATCTCGTGGCCAGTATTTTTCCCGTTTTATATGTCACTTCATAACTACCGAACGTTGCAGAAACGTCCGGACCGCTCCGTCAGCAAACGTCGAGCCGCACTCGGGTTTAGGCTTAAAGCACTGCCAACGCCCGCCGGGCGCCCCTATGGAGGACCACGTGAACACCGCTCCCGCATTCGTGACCGCCGCCGTGAGCGACGAAAGCCGCATCCAGACACGCCTCATCGACAGGGTTGCCGCCGCGAGCGACGCCTCGCACTACCTCTTCACCCCCGAGGCGGTCGTGCTCGCCGACTCGGCGCGCGAAGTCGCCGCAATCCTCAAGGGCGCAAACGCCGCGAAAAGCCCCGTGGCCTTCCGCTCGGGCGGCACGAGCCTGTGCGGCCAAGCCTCGAGCCCGCACACCCAAATCGACGTGCGCAAGAACTTCCGCCACATCGAAGTTCTCGACGAGGGCGCGCGCGTGCGCGCCGGCTCCGGCGCAACGATTGCGCAGGTCAACGCGCGCCTTCGCCGCTTCAAGCGCCGCCTCGGCCCCGACCCGGCAAGCGAGGCCGCATGCACGATCGGCGGCGTCGTCTCCAACAATTCAAGCGGCATGGCCTGCGGTACCGAAGAGAACACCTACAGAACTCTCGAATCGATGGTCATGGTGCTGCCGTCGGGCCTCACCCTCGACACGAGCGACCGGGAGGCTTCCGACGCCCGCTTGCGCAGCGAGGCTCCCGAGATTCACGAAGGGCTCACGCGCCTGCGCGAACGCGTCGTCACGAACCCGGAAAGCGTGCGCGTGATCCGCGAACGGTTCGCGCTCAAGAACACGATGGGCTACGGCATTAACGCCTTCCTCGATGCGGAGCGGCCGATCGACATTCTCGAGAAGCTCGTGATTGGAAGCGAGGGGACGCTCGCGTTCATCGCCGAGGCGACGTTCCGCACGGTCCCGATCCCGGCGCTCACGACGAGCGCGCTCGCGGTGTTCCCAAACCTCGATGCGGCAACCCGTATCCTGCCCGAGCTCGTTGATTCAGGCGCGGCGACGCTCGAGCTCATGGACTCGACCTCGATCGCGGTGGGCCAGAAGCTCGCGCGGGTTCCCGAGCAGATCAAGGGTTTCGCGCCGAGCACGGAGGCGGCGCTCCTCATCGAGTATCGCGACGACGAACACGAAAAGCTCACCGCCATTCAGCGCGCAGGCGAAGAAATCCTGCACGCCCACGAGCTTCGCTCCCCCGCTATCTTCTCCGAAGATCCCGTCGCGCGGGCAACCGCGTGGGCGCTGCGCAAAGGTCTCTACGCTTCCGTCGCCGGGGCACGCGAAAGCGGCACGACCGCGCTCCTCGAGGACGTCGTGGTCCCGCCCGCAAACCTCGCCGATACATGCGGTGACCTGCACGAACTCTTCAATGAGCACGGCTACGAGAACTCCGTGATCTTCGGTCACGCGAAAGATGGCAACATCCACTTCATGCTCACGGACCGCTTCGAAAGCGAGGCCGCCCGCGAGCGCCTCGGCGCCTTCACCGAGTCGATGGTCGACGCCGTTCTCGCACGCGGCGGCAACCTCAAGGCCGAGCACGGCACGGGCCGCGCGATGGCACCGTTCGTGCATCGCCAGTACGGCGATGAGCTCTACGACGTCATGAAGCGGATCAAACGCCTGATCGATCCCGCGGGGATCCTCAACCCGGGAGTTCTCATCGAGGACGACCCGAAGGCGCACCTCGAGAACTTCAAGCTCAACCCCACGATCGAGATCGAGGCCGATCGCTGCGTCGAATGCGGCTATTGCGAGCCCGTGTGCCCGAGCAAAGACCTCACGCTCACGCCGCGCCAGCGCATCGTCGTGCGCCGCGCCGAGGAGCGCGCCCGCAAAGCCGGGGATGCGGCGACGGCGGATGAGCTTGCGAAGGACTACGACTACGAAGGCATCGACACGTGCGCCGTGGACGGCATGTGCGTCACGGCCTGCCCCGTGGGCATCAACACGGGCCTGCTCGTGAAGAGGCTGCGCCGAGAAAACACGAATCCGGTCGAATCGGGGGCGTGGAAGGCGGCGGCAGCGTCGTGGGGCGCGATCACGCGCGGGGCTTCCGTCGGACTCACAACCGCCGAGAAGGTTCCGGGGCCGCTTGTGGGGGCCGCGACTGGTGTGGGCCGACGCTTGCTCGGCGAGGACACCGTTCCCCGGTACTCGAAGGATTTGCCGGCCGGCGGAAGGGCTCGCGGCAAGCTCGGTGAGCGTGCCGAAGGTCTTGGCGTTGGCGCTCCCCTGCCGGAGGGCCGCATGGCCGGCGCCGCGAACGGTGCGCTCGTGGGCGTGTACATCCCCGCTTGCGTGAACACGATGTTCGGCGGCGCCGCGCCCGGCGGAAATGTTGTTGCAGCGTTCGAAGAGCTCCTGAGGAAAGCGGGGCTTACGATGCTCATTCCGAAGGGCATCGATTCGACGTGCTGCGGCACGCCCTGGACGTCTAAGGGCAAGGCCAAGGGCCACGAGGTGATCTCGAAGAAAACCCGCGAGGTCGTGAACGCCGTGCGCGAGCTCGGCCTGCCGATCGTGAGCGACGCGTCAAGCTGCACCGAAGGCTTCGCCGCGATCCTCGAGAACGACGGCGCCGAGGTGCTCGATGCCGTGCAGTTCACGGCCGATCACGTACTCGAACACCTCGACATCGACCAGGCGAACGAGCATCTCGTGCTCCACCCCACGTGCTCCTCGACGCAGATGGGCCTCAACCCCGCCCTCGAAAAAGTCGCGAAGGCCGCGTACGCAAAGGTCACCGTGCCCTACGCGTGGGGCTGCTGCGCCTTCGCGGGTGACCGCGGCATGCTCCACCCCGAGCTCACCGCCTCCGCGACGGCCGCCGAAGCCGCTGAGGTCAAGGCCCTCAACGCGGACGAACACGCCTCGCTCAACCGCACGTGCGAGATCGGCATGGCCCGCGCAACGGGAAAAACCTACCGCCACGTGCTCGAGCTGCTCGCCGAGCGCGCGCGGTAGGCCTTCGAGCGGGGAGTCTTAGGCGACGCCGCGCTCGAGAAGGAACGCGCGCAGCTCGGGAAGGTGGTCGGCGTTGATGAGATCGATGCCCGCATCGAGCTGCATCTGCCAGAGAATCTCGCGGCGCTTCGGAAGCTTCGAGGGGGCTCCCCACAGGCGTGAGCGTGCACCCATGGCGTGGGCGCCGTCGGAAAACTCCTTGAGCGAGCGGAACTGATCCTCGGGCCGTTCGCCAAAGCCCTGCCAGCCCCACTCGCTCCAGCTTTCCGAGACAAGGGGCATCTCGAGCGGGCGCGCCTCGCCACCGAGGTCACCGAGGTGACCGTCGGCCGAGCCGAAACGCTCGGGGTTGTCCTTGATGAGGTCGAACGGGCGGCCGCCCGTGTATACCACGCGCACGGGGTTCTCGACGACCTCGCCGCAGCGATTCACGTGCCAGAACACGTCGCTGTACGGCGCGAGCATCTGCTCGATCGCGGGAAGCTGCTTCTCGCCCTGGTCCTTGATGTCGATGAGGAGCTGGAACGGGCCCTCGTAGCCGGGGAACACATGGCCGCCGTTGCTACGCACGAGCGCTGCGAGCGGCTTCACATAGAACTCCTCGAGGGAGCGGCCGCTCAGCACGCCGAGGCGCGTGTGCCCAAGGAGGATCTTGCCGCCCTCGAACCACACGTCGGCCTCAACCGAGCAGAAGCCTTCCGCGAGCGCATCCCACAGCGGGTGCTCATGGAGGTAGTCGTTGTGGGCGTGGGCGCGCTGCAGCGGGCTCTTCGAGACCCACCCCTCGGGCGCGGGGTTCGTGAGGCTCTGATCGAAAGGATTGTCGAGAAGGCGCGGCATATCGTTCTCGTCGCGCTCGTAGAGCGGCGAGGCGGTCGCGGGCGTGAGGGCAGCGGCACTCGCGGCTGTGGCGGCGGCAGCGGTCAGGAATGTCCGACGGTTGAGGGGCATCACGTGAGAAGTCCTTTCGTTCATGGCGAAGGGCCCAGACCCGCGAGACGATACCGCGGGCCCGAGCCCTACGCTTTCAGAAAACCAAAATCAGGAAACCTTGAAGAAGATCGGGTTCGTGTACATCCACGTGTCGATCCACGGGCTGCCCTCGCCGTTGCCGCCACCGTGGGGGATGGGGCCGGCCGGGTCAACGTCAGCACCCATCGGGCCGACGCCCGAGCGCTTGCCGTCGCTTCCGCGAAGGCGAATGTAGCCGCTTTCTTCGACGACGCCGAGGTCGAATTCGACCGTGAACTTCTCAAGCCCGTGGCCTGCGGTTTCCTTGCGCTCAACGACCTTGGTGTGAGGGGCCGTCGTCGTGTTGACATCCTCAACCGGGCCCGTGATGAGCCCGCGGATGAGGTCGATGTGCGCGAGCTCCGGGAGGATCCCAGCGGAGTTCTCCTTCGTCGTGGGCGTCACGCTCACGCGCAGGCCAAGCTCGGTGCCGGCCTTGACCTTGAGTGTGTCACCGAGAGTCACGGGCTCGGCGCTGTCGTCCTTCGCGAAAAGGACGACCTCGAGACCGGAAATGAGGTGGCCGTGCTCGATCCAGATGCGACCGGCGCGCATGGCCTCCATGACCGCTTCGTAGGAGCGGCTCGTGGCACCCACGTGCGTGCGGGAGAACTGGCCGGGCCAGTAGTCGCTTCCGCCCTGAGCTTCGTTCGTGTTGACGGGCACGGGGCGGCGGCCCGCACGGTTGAAGTTGCCGAGGCTCGCGCCTTCCTCCCAGCCGTCACCCTTCGGGTAGTCGCCCACGCGGTAGGTATCGTGGGTCTTGAGGTGGAAGTCGGAGTTCGAGGTGATCCAGTAGCGGCGGCCCTCAGAGAGCAGCGAGTCCCACATGCCGCCAACGACCGAGGTGAGATAGTCGAAGCCGCCGCGCGTGCGGAAGGCTTCGTCGGGGTAGTGCGGGGACGAGTCCTTGCGGCGGCTGTTCTCGTATTCACCACGCTGGAACTTCGGATCGCGGTTGAGGCCAAAGGCCGAGCCCTGGGCACCGGGGGCGCCTTCCATGCCGAGGTAGATGTCCTGGTCGGCATCGTGCCACGCGCGAAGTTCCTTCGGGGAGTCAATGCAGTAACGGCTCGGGTGGTTCGCGATCACAATCGCGTCGTCGATGAAGCCTTCGCGCTTCTGCTGGCCGAGCCAGGCGATGGCCTCGCATGCCTTCTTTTCCTGAAATTTTTCATCTTCGGTGCCGCGCTCCGGCTTCTCCCAGCCGTTGAGCTTGCCATCGAACTCGAGCTCGAAGGTGCGCAGCACACGCGCCTCGTTAACGCCGGGGGCAATGAGCACGGTGCAGTGCTCGGCCGCGGGGATGTACCACTCGATGCCCTGGAGCACCATGAGCTTGCGCTCGTCGCGAGCCTTGCGAATGAGGCGGTTCGCTTCCCACACGCCGCCCTTGTTGGCGTGGCCCCAGTTGGAGTGCTCGGTGAACGCAATGACGTCCACGCCGAACTCCTCGGCCTTATCCATGATCATGTCCATCGTGTACTTCGCATCGTGGCTGTAGAGCGAGTGCACGTGGTGGTCAACGACGAGCCACTCGAGGCCCGTCTCGGCGGGGGCGAGATCCTGTGGCTCGGGCGCGGGGGCTTCTTCGGCGATCGCGGAGCCGGTGCCAGCGGCCGCGACGGCACCGAGGGCGCCGGCGGCGACGGTGCCGCGAAGAACGGTGCGGCGGCTTGGGCTCGTGAAGGAGGAGGCGTGGGAGGAGCGGAGCTCGGTCATGGGGATTCTTTCTCTCAAGGCTTCGGAAGGCCAATCAGAACGCTAAAGGGTCTAAGTGAAGGGAGAGTAACGAATCGGCGGCGAAGCTCGACACCGATTAGTTACCCGGCATTTACTACGACCTGTCACAGTTGTCCTCGCCAACCCCCTTCCGTGCTCAAGGAACGTGTAGAACCATGCAGCTCTCCCTCTCCCTCCGTCGCCCGATCGCCCTCGTCGGCGCCGCTGCGCTCCTCGCCCTCCCCCAGGTCGCCTCCGCGAAAACCGAGGTGAGCATCGACAAGGACGTGAAAGCGACCATCGAGACGTCCGACGGCGTCCAGAAGCAGGGCGCGCTCGACGCCGACCCCTTCACCTACACCGTGAAGTCCCGCGTGAAGTGCGAAGAGCCTTACGTCGACGGCGCCCGCACGTCCTTCCTTCAGGGTGTCGACGTCGCCGACATCCCCACCAACGACATGCCCATCGTCATGTCGGGCGTTGACGACCTCGTGGACGGCAAGGCCGTCAACCCCATCGACGCGAGCTTCGTCGACTTCGCCAAGGAAGGGGAAGCGAGCCTCCTCATTGAGTGCGTGAAGATCGACAACGGCATCCCGCAGGTTGCCCCCAACCCCGTCGTCCAAGACCTCACGATCACCGAGAGCGAATGGCAGATGAACGGCATCTCCTTCACCGAGGTCCCCGATCCCACCCCGGCACCGAGTGACGACGGCGAAGCGGATTCCGGCACCGAGGATGGCAACACCGGCGAGGGCGGCACCGGCTCGGGTGATGACGCGGCCCTCCCGGCAACTCCCCCGCAGGAGGGCGGCTCGGATTCCGACGATGACTCGGCAAGCGGCAGTGCACCGGCTGGCCCGTCGAAGCAGGCCCCCGCTTCCTCCTCGAACTCCTCGGGCGCGCAGAGCGGCACCCGCGGCTTCATGCCTCGCACGGGCGCCGAGATCGCCGCAACGGCAGTTCTCGCCCTCGCGCTCATCGGCGGCGGCGCCTTCGCCGTGATCCGCATGCGCAAGAACTAAGCAGAGACAGGCAAAAGGGAGGGCCCGGGCGATTGCCCGGGTCCCTTCTTTTTGCGAAAACCGATGCGGCTACCCCCGTGAAGAGCACCCCGCGAGCGTCACAGCGCTCGCTCTTCTCGGTCGCACCTCCTACGCTTCCCGCGCAGCAGCGAGCAGGGCCTAGCCCCAGAACACCTCGCGGGTCGCCGGCTCGGTCTTCGCGATGAGCTTCCCATCGCGATACGAGCGCACCACGGGCGCATTGAAGTTGAGCGCCTCAACCCAATCCGGGGCGTCAAGCACCACGAAACGCGCGGGGTTGCCCACCTCGATGCCGTAATTTTCGAGGTGCAGCGTGCGCGCAGCATTGTGGGTCACGAAGTTGTAGGACTCGGCAATCTGCGGGTAGCCCATCATTTGCGTGACATAAAGGCCCGTCAGCACAATGTCGCGGAGATTCCCCGTACCGAGCGGGTTCCACGGGTCGCGGATATCGTCGGTCCCGAAACTCACGTTGATGCCAGCCTCCGTGAGCTCCTTGACGCGCGTGACGCCGCGGCGCTTCGGATACGTGTCCATGCGGCCCTGCAAGTGCGTGTTCACCATCGGGTTCGAGACGAAGTTGATCCCGCTCATCGTGAGCAGGCGCAATAGGCGCACGAAGTAAGCGTTGTTATAGGAATGCATCGCCGTGGTGTGCGAAGCCGTGACCTTCTCTCCCATGCCGAACTCGAGGGCGCGCGCCGCGAGGGTCTCGAGGCCACGCGAGGCCTCATCATCGATCTCGTCGCAGTGCACGTCCATGAGCAGGCCCCGATCGCGCGCAAGCTCGCACGCGAAGTTGAGCGAATCCACCGAGTATTCGCGCGTGAATTCGAAGTGGGGAATCGCGCCGATCGCATCCACGCCCATGTCGGCAGCCCTGACCATCAGGTCGCGGCCATTCGGGAACGAATCGATGCCCTCCTGCGGGAACGCCACGATCTGGAGAGTGATGAGGTCGGCGAGCTCGTCGCGCAGCTCGAGCATCGCGCGCAGCGCCGTGAGCTCGGGGTCGGTCACATCCACGTGGGTGCGCACGTACTGCACGCCGAAGCTCGCCTGGTCGCGCGCGACGCGGCGAACGCGCTCCCTGACGTCCTCAACGCTCAAGGTCTTCTTCCGCTCGCTCCAGCGCTCGATCCCCTCGAACAGGGTGCCACTCATGTTCCATCGCGGCTCGCCCGCGGTGAGAACCGAATCAAGGTGGATGTGGCTCTCCACGAAAGGCGGAAGCGCGAGTCGACCCTCGGCATCCCACGTCTCTTCGCCGGGCTCTGCGGGGAGATTCGGTTCGATGTGGGTAAAGCAACCGTCGGAAATGCGAAGGTCAACCGAGCCCTCACGGCTCGGAAGGGAAACGTTCTGGATGAGCACGAAGAGGCCTTTCTATCGGTGCGGGAGAGGGAAGCTGGGGCTGAGGTGAGAGGTGACTGAGGTGGGCACTGGAGTGGCGCCGCTCGGGACGGCGACCAGCCCGGACGTGAGTCGGGCGCGGCCCGCCTGCACACGGCGAACCACGCCGCGCCCCACGGTGCTGTTAGCGGCGCTTCGTCAAGGCTACGCCGATGAGGTGAATGGCAATCGCGACCACGACCGCGTTGATCGCCGAGATACCCCACGGCACGAAGTAGCCCACGAGACCGCCGGCGATAACGCCGATGACCGCGTGCGGAGCAACGGTCTGCTCCTCAGCGTTGGCATCGAGGTAGGCGTGCTTGCGCACGAAGAAGTCCACGATGATGATCGCGCCGATCGGCGGAAGGGCGGCGTTGAGGAAGCTCAGCCAGCCCACGAAGTTCTCGTACAGCCACAGCGCGCTGACCGTGCCGAAAATGCCCGCGATGAGGGTCATGGGGCGGGTGCGCACGCGCGTAATGTTCGAAAATCCCAGGCCAGAGGTATAGAGAGCGTTGTTGTTCGTGGTCCAGATGTTCGCGCCGAGCACGAGGATCGCGGGGATCGCGAGGCCCTGGGCGATCATGACGTAGAAAATGTCGTCCTTGCCGGTGAACGCACCACCGACAGCGCCAAAGCTGAACATGAGGGTGTTGCCGAGGAAGAACGCGATGACCGTGGTGATGACGGCAACCTTCGCCGAGCGCGCGAAGCGCGTGAAGTTCGGGGTCGCGGTGCCGCCCGAGATGAACGAACCCACGACCATGCCGATGCCGGTCACGATCGGCATCGAGCCGTCGCCGAACACCTCAACAAGGCCGCCGGCCTTGCTCGTGGCCGTCACCATCGAGTAGGTACCGAGGATCGCGATGAGCGGCACCGACACGAACGAGACGATCTCGATCGCCTTCATGCCGAAGTACGCGGAGGCGGTCATCGCAGCACCGGCGGCAACCACGATCCACCAGGGGCTGATGTGCAGGAGATCGGCGACGGGGATGCCGAGCATCGCGACTCCCACGCCGAACCAGCCCATTTGAGTGAGGCCCACGAGGGCCGAGGGAAGGAGCGAGCCGATGCGGCCGAATGCCTTGCGGGCGAGGAGGTCGAGGCCCATGCCGGTCTTTGCACCGAGGTAGGCAAGGCCGCCGGTGTAGATCGCGAGCACGAGGCCGCCGATCGTCGTGGCCCACACGAAGCCGCCAAGATCGAGGCCATTGCCGATCTTCGCGCCGACGCTCATCGAGGCCGAGAAGAAGGTGAATCCAAGCATCACGAAGCCCACGGCCCAAAAGCCGTGGCGCGCGGATGCGGGAACGGGGGTGAAGCTGAAGTCGGCGTCGTGGCCGTGTGCTTCGGTCGGGGCCGGCCCCGAGGCCGTCACTGCGGTCTCGTTCTTAGCGGGGCGGGCGATATTACTGGTGGTTGCGGGGCGCTCAGGCGCTACGGTGCTCATGCACATTCCTCACGTGAAAACGGGACAAAGGCATGGCTGTACCCGGATCACATGAATGTGCTCGCATGGCTCTCTGTCCATGTCCGTGCACAACCGCTCGAAGACTAGCACCCTTCTTTGTCGGTCGGGGGCAGGTTGCGGGATTCTAGTGGCGCGATTCGCGTTTCTTTGACGTCGATATGGGCTAGGCGGGCGTCGGCCCCCGTCGCTGCCTTCCGCCACTCCTCCCCGTCACTACCTACCGTCACTCCTCCCCGTCACTACCTACTGTCACTCTTCCCCTTACTACCTACCGTCACTCTTTATGAAAAAACCGGGCCGCTCCCGGCTCAACAGCCAGGAAACAACCCGGTTTCTTCATAACCTCGATCGGCGTCGACTCAGTGAGCCGCCTCGGCGTCTCCTTTGGACTCATCGTCAAGCTCGTGAACCTTGTCTTGTGCGGCGCCGGCGGCATCCACGACCTTGTCGGTCACACCCTTGGCCTGCGGAAACTTCTCCTCAGCCTTCGCAGCAAGATCGACAACCGCATCGGCCGCAGCATCGACACCCGCGGGGAGCTTCTCCTTCGCCGTATCCGCGAGGGACTGCGCGGCGTTCTTGACCTTGTCGAGGGGGCTGTTCTCGTTCATCATTGCTCCTTTGGCTTTGGGCACACCTCCTGCGTGCCCACAAATATGAGAGGAGTCTACTGAGCATTTGTGCACGCAGACGGGGAAAATGCAGCACCGAATTCGATACACTCACACGGCTAGCAGATCTCTCATGAAAGGCGCCCTCGTGGCCTCTCCCCTCGCAGTTTCGACACCAGGCCCCACTCCGGGAACGAGTCGCGGCGGAATCGAGTTCGACGTCGTCGTGCTTGGCGCGGGCCTCAACTCACTGAACGTCACGAACGCCTTCCACGCCGCGTATGGAATGCGCTGCCTCACGGTCATGCGCACGCCGGTCGCCATGAACGAGCGCACCGTGACCAGCGCACACCTCGCGATTGGCGCAGGCGCGAGCGACGAAGAGCTCAAGGACGCGCTCGTGCAGCTCGCGCACGATAAAGAGGTCAAGCGACCCACGCTTCTGCTCACCAACGCAGATTCGTTCGTCGCCTTCCTCGACACCTTCCGCGAAGAGCTCGAGGAACACTACATCATCGCCCAGGTAGACTCGACGACCCTCGCGAAACTCGCTGACAAGGCCCAATTCCAGGAGACGTGCGCCGAGCTCGGCATTCCCACGGTTCCCACGCGCATCGTCGATTTCGCTCACTACGGCACGGACGACTTCAATGCCCCCGCTTCGCTACCGTGGGCTTTCCCCGTGATCGGCAAACCCGCGAACACCGCCGAATACTCCCACGTGAGTTTCCCCGGCAAGAAGAAAGTCTTCGTCATCGAATCGCAGGGCGAGTATGACAACCTCGTGCGCGCACTCGGCGAAGCTGGCTTTACCGGCCGCTTCCTTTTCCAGGAGCTCATCGAAGGTGACGACACATCCGAGTACTCCATCACCGGGTATCGCTCACGAACCGGCGGCGTCACCCTGACGTGCGCCGCGCAGGTTCTCCTCGGTGAACACACCCCCGACGCACTTGGTCGACCCGCCGCGATGCTCACCGGGCCGCACACTCGCATTGTGGAACAGTTCGAGAAGCTCCTCGACCACGTGGATTACGTGGGCTTCGCGAACGTTGACCTCAAAGTCGACTCGAAGAGCGGCACCGCCTACTTCCTCGAGCTCAATCCTCGGCTCGGCCGCAACAACTACTACGTGACCGCCGCGGGTGGCTCCTATCCCGAGCACGTTGTCGCCGACTTCATCGACAACGCGCCGCTCGCGCGCGTGCGCGCCGAAGACCAGCACCTCTACTCGATCCTGCCCACGTGGCTTGTCAAGCGTTACGTCACCGAGCCCGAGCTTCGTGCCCAGCTCGCCGCCGCCGTTCGCGCCCACGGCGTCGACAACCCCTACCGGTACGCGCCCGAAGGCACATGGATGAAGGGCTTCGCCCTCGCCTCGGGCTTCAGACAGGTGCAGAAGTTCAGAAAGTACTACCCGAAGGCGACCAAAACAGGCTTCTAGCCCCCGACCAACAACCGCTTCCAGCCTCCGACCGGAGTTCGCACCGTCGCTACCCCCTTCCCGCCGTCGCTCTCTATGAAATTTTCGGTGCGGCGCCGCTCCAGAACGCCCTCACGCCACCACTTTCTTCACGATTGTTTCCGGCCTTGGGCGGTGCTAGCCAGGTTTAGCTCAAACAGAGACCAGCCATAGATTTTCCGGGTTTGATCCGGGCCCGCGTCCATTTCCGCAGATGTTCGAGAAGAATCGGGACTTTTGACGCGCGTCAATCCCGGAGTTTCCCCCTAGAGGGCATCGCTTTCCCCGGGATTTCACACTCGAAACTGGGAACCGTTCCAGAGAGCTTCGTTAGATTCTTTCGTCGTTGCCGCACGCTGTTACATCGCGGCGATAAAACCTTATGTTGCTTGTGAGAAGGGATTGTTCCGTGTCGTCTTTCGGCCGGGCCTGGCGTTACGTTTCGCGTAAGCGCGTCAAGTCGTTCATTATTTTAGGTATTTTCGCGGCGATGATGTCGGCGCTCATGGTGACGAGCGCGGTCACGCGCGCTGCCGATGCCGCCGGCTCTCAAGTCGAGAAGCGCACTGGCGCGGGTTTTGTTCTGCAGAATAATCCGCAGTTCAACCAGGGCACACCTCGAGGCGCGGGCACGGTCAAAGGTGCTGACATCGCGAAGATCGCGAACCTCGCGGGCGTTGAGCGCTACGTGGCTCGACAGAATGTCACGGCTGATCTCGTGGGCGCGAGCGTCAAAAAGCTCGACCACAACGAATACGACGAGCAGAAGGAAAAGCAGTTTGGCAACGCCGCGAACGTGTGGGGCGTGAACGGCTCGGAGCTCGAGAACAGCTTCCGCGGGGGCACTCTCACGCTCACGAAGGGCCGACACCTCACAAGCGGCGATTCCCACACGGCCCTCATCCACGAGGATCTCGCGAAGGCAAATAGCCTGAAACTTGGCGACACCATCACCGTGAAGGGGAACCAGTTCGACGTCGACAACCAAAACAAGTCCACGACAGAAGTAAAAGCGAAGATCGTGGGGCTTTTTTCCGGCGAGAATCCACGCCCGGTTGCGCAGCGAAGCGAGCTCTTTGCCAACACCCTTTTTACGGACCTCGATACCACTCGCGAGCTCTACGGCTGGACCAAGAAAACCGAGATCTATCAGGACGCAAACTTTTTCGTGAAAAAGGGTGAGAGTCTCGAAGGAGTTGCGGAGGAGGCGAGCGGGCTCGGGATCGATTGGCGCAACTACCAGCTCGCCCCGGCCACGCAGTACCTCGCGGGAATCACGGGTGCCGTGGACGGCGTGCGCTCGATCATGAACGGCGCAAAAATCGCGACATTTGTGCTGGCCATCGCCCTTTTGAGCCTTATCCTGTTCTTGTGGCTCGGCGAGCGCAAGAAAGAAACCGGCGTACTTCTCTCTGTGGGCACCACCAAGGGCGGGATGCTCCGCCAATACTGGATGGAACTTGACCTCATCGCCATTCCGGCGCTCGGCATCTCCTATCTCGTGGGTACGGTTCTCGCGCAGTCGATCGGTTCTTCGGTGCTCGGAAGTGTCAATTCTTCCGCGCAAAACGGGTTTGCCCCCGGGCAGCAAGCCGGTGCCGATCTTGAGTCCTCAAGTGCCCTCAAAACTCTCGATTCTCTTCACGTCAGCCTCGGACATCAAGATGTGACAAGCGTTGCGATCGCGGCAGGCGTCGTACTTATTCTTTGTGTGCTTATTGCCGCACTTCCCATGCTGCGCACCGCCCCGAAAAAGCTGTTGGTGGCCCTCAAATGACAGGTTTATCCTCACCACGATTGGCCGCTTTCTCGCTTCAAAGGCGCCCAGCGCGGAGCATCATTCTTCTGCTTCTCATGACGCTCATTTTCACGTGCCTCGTGGCGCAATCCGGTGTGCGCGCGACCATGAGTGACATTAGCGGCGCAATCGATAGGAACGTCGGCGCTGGTTTCACGGCGCACTATTCCGACGGTTCCCTCGCCCGCACTGATGCCGCGGCCCTCGCGAAGCTTCCCGGCGTGAAAGCGAGCGCGTACGAAACCGACATCCTCGTGAAGTCCAAAAATGCAAGTCCCGTGGCCGCGGCTGGGGCTGTGCAGCTCGACCCGGAGTTTGCAGGCGAGGTGACGGCGACGAGCACAACCGATTCGCGGCTCAATCCCTTGTTCGAGGGGAAGCTTTTCTCTCTTGAGGAAGGCGAACCGCTTACTTCCGGGTCACACGGTGCTCTCGTGCATCGCGACTTCGCCGCGAAAAATCACCTGACACTCGGCAGCCCTCTCACGCTCGTGCGCGAGGGTCAGCTCATGCGCCTCACCGTGACCGGTATTTTCAACGGGCGTGCGGAGAATCCGTCGGGCTTGCCGGCCGGCGCCGCGGAAAACCGTATCTTCACCGCCGCGAGCGACATGGGCGCTTTGATCGACCCGGACGCCCTCACTCTCGCGCGATTTCGAACCGCAAGCGCGAAGGAACTTCCCGCCGCCCTTGCCAATGCGCGCAAGGCCAAACCGCACCTCACTTTCGAAGACAATTCCGCGCAGTTTCGCGGGGTGCTCTCTTCAATTCAGGGGGTTGAGCGGCTCCTCACGTGGCTCGTGCTTGGCCTCAGCGCCGTCAGTATCGCGGTGCTCGTGCTCGTGCTCGCGTTTTGGGCACGCGGTCGACTGCACGAGATCGGCATTCTGCTCTCGCTCGGCCGATCCAAGGGAAGTATTCTTCGCCAATTTCTCGTCGAGATCGGTCTGATCGGTGCAGCTGCGGCAGTATTCGCCCTGGTTGCGAGCATTTTCGCCACGCACACCGTGAGCGATGCACTTCTCGCGCGCTCGAACGATCCGGTTCTCGAATCCCTCTCCCCTTCCACGAGTCCCCTCGCAGCCCTCGCCGCCCTCGGCATTGGCGCGCTCATGGTCGCCATCGCCGTTGCCGCGGTTCTCATTCCAGTTTTTCGGCGCAGCCCGAAATCGATTCTCGCCTCAATGAGTTAGGAGCTATTCCATGAGCATTCTTCACCTTGACCACGTCAGCTACACCTACGAGCAGTCCCGCGGACGAGTCCTCGAGGACGTCTCGACCGAGTTTGAACTCGGCAAGCTTTACGCGATCGTCGGAGCCTCGGGCGCTGGGAAGTCAACCCTGTTGAGCCTCCTCGCTGGTCTCGAGGCCCCCACCGGTGGCACGGTGCGCTTCAACGGCAAGGACATCGCCGATACGGGGTACGCGAAGCACCGCCGCGAGCAGATCTCCCTCGTGTTCCAGAACTACAACCTGATCGACTACCTCACGCCGCTTGAGAATCTGCGGCTCGTTGACAAGAAGGCGGGCATCTCGAGCCTTGAGAGCCTAGGCCTCACGAAGGAGCAGGCCACGCGCAACGTGCTGCGCCTTTCGGGCGGCCAGCAGCAACGCGTCGCGATCGCCCGCGCCCTCGTATCGAAGGCGCCCGTGATCCTTGCGGATGAACCCACGGGCAATCTCGACGAGGACACCGCCGAGGAAGTTATCGAAATCCTGCGCGGCGCGGCAAAGGCAGGCAAGTGCGTGATCGTCGTGACGCACTCGAGGCGCGTCGCCGAATGCGCCGACGTCCAACTTCGCCTGAAGAAGCGAACCCTCGTGTAGGCGCCCCGCATTTGCGTCACTCTCGATGAAGATTTCGTCCTAATCTGGGCCGGGCACAACGTCGAAGCAGCATTTTCTTCATAGTTTCGCGCGGGAAGGGCAGGCAAGCAGGAAGAAGCTGCAGCCGGGGAGCGGCAGCGCGCCAACAGCACCAGGAAAGGCTTAACTGTGCCGTCATCACTTGCATTGCTGCCCGCAGCAAGTCGCCAGGCGTCGCAGACTATGAAAAATCCGGCCCAAACCGGTTCCCACCCCGGCTCGAGACCGCATTTTCTTCATAGTTTCGCGCGGTGTGCGGGGAAAGGGGCGCGGGACGGCAGGGAAGAATGTGCGGCGAAGGCCGGGCGGCAGGGAGGAATATATGGCGAAGGCCGGGACGCCGAGGTACAAGGCTCGGCGAAGGCCGGGGCGGCACGAAGAACAAGCCAGCGAATGCGCCGAGACACGCCCAAGCCTCAAGAGGCACGGGCTCTCGCACTCACCTTCCCCTTTTTCTATGATGCGCGTCATACTAGTGGCATGACTGAACAACGCATGCCTATCCCCCCGTTCAACGCTGAATCGGCGGCCAAGAAGGTGCAAGCCGCTGAGGATGCATGGAATACCCGCAATCCGGAGAAGGTCGCGCAGGCGTACACGGTCGACACCGTGTGGCGTAATCGCGACGAGCACATCGAGGGCCGCGAGGCCGTGGTCGCGTTCCTCACTCGCAAGTGGGAGCGAGAGCGCGAGTATCGCCTCCGCAAGAATCTGTGGTCATTCACTGACGATCGCATCGCAGTGCGCTTCCAGTACGAATGGCAAGACGAGAACGGCCAGTGGTGGCGCAGCTACGGCAATGAGCTGTGGCAGTTCGACGAGAACGGCTACATGGCGCGTCGGGAAGCAAGCATCAACGACCGCCCGATCGACGAGAGCGAGCTACGCATCACGCCGGGCGAGGGCGAACTTCCCGTGTGGTGAGAGACCCCTACCCCCTCATAACGACACGAAAAGGCCCGCGCTTCCCGTCGAGGAATCGCGGGCTCTTCGCTATGGGGCGCGTTGGGGCGTTCAGCTGTTCTTGCGGCGCCGTGTGAGGGCCGCACCACCGGCCGCAAGGGCCGCACCGGCTGCAATGGTGAGGCCCACGCTTGCGCCGGTTCGCGGAAGGTCACTAAGAAGACCCCCGGCACCGGGAGCGTCAGCATCGGCACCACCGGCATCAGAAGCCCCACCGGCGTCAGAAGCACCGCCTGCATCGGTCGCCGCAGCATCATCCGCATCAGCAGCTCCACTACCGGCAGCATCACCAGCACCCTCGCCGGCGCCGCCAGAGCCAGCACCATCGGAATCAGCGGCACCAGCCTCGGCGGGATTCTCCGGCTGCTGGTCCGACGGCTCCTCAGCCTCGCTGCCACCCTCGTTGCCCGGCGACGGCTTCTCCACAACGAACGTGAGCCGCTGTGTTTTCGCGGTGACCTCGCCGCTGCCGGCACTGCGTTCGCCATTGTTCGCAGCCTTCGCGCGCGCGGTCACGTCGATCGTGTACGTTCCTGGCTTCGTGAACGCCCACGCGGTGTGCATGTGGGTTCCGGGAGGAAGCGGAATGTGGGAGGCCTTGTCACTCGAGGCATACACCTTCTCAAGCGTGCCAAGCCCCTCTGTGTACGCAAACCATTTTGCACCCTTGGGCGCGCTTACGGGCGTGAGCGTCATCGTTGCACCTTCGGGGTACTTCTCGCGGTCAAGAGCTTCGCTCGAGAAGCCCGGCCACACGCGCCCCTGCTGCTGGGACTGCGGGAGAATGTACAGCTCGGTGCCTTCGGGACCGAGCACGTCGTAGCTCTTGTCGGCAAGCACGTTGCCGCCGCGCTTCACCTTGGCGAACTTCGTGACCTCGAGCGTCGTTGAGTCGATCGTGCGGGTCACGGACTTCTTCGCGTGCTGTCGGGAGTCATCACCAAGCGCAACGGTGAAGTTTCCTTCGTCTTCCATGACCCGCAGGTCAACGTGCCCGTTGTTGATGGTGACCGGCGTGGTGGCGAGGGTGCCGCTTGCTCCTTCATCTCCTTCCGGGTCCGACGGTTTCCCGCCCTCCCCCGTATCCGGTGTGCTCGTGGCGCCGTTCTCGGAGAACTGGGTCGACACCGTTTTTTCCGCGGTGCTCACGGGCCCGAAGTCGGCGACCTCCGTGTTGCCGATCGCGGCACGCGGCAGCGGCTCAAGGGCAAGGCGCAGGTCGTACTGGTCGCCCTTGCAGGCTTCACGGTCCACGTCGAAGCTCCGGCGGTCCGGGCCGCTCACAACATCGACTTCGCACGTCGGGAAGTCAGAGCCTTTTTCGTAGAAGCCGCCGGTCACGTGGTACACAAGCGAATCGTCGGCGGGTTTCGTGTCGACCTTCATGAGGTTGTCGTTCTTTTCCACCTTGGCGCTCACCGACACGTCGCGGGAGTTCGCCTTGACCTCACCTTTCGGGAAATCACCGGCGGGGTTTTCCGACGCTTCCCTCGGGAATTCACCACTCTCTTTCGTGGACGTTGCCGGCTTCCCCGTCGTCGATGTGAGGGGTGCACTTACCCAGCGTGAGGCGCCCTTGGTGGGAACGAACACGGCCTGGAAGGTTGAATCCTTGGAGCCGATCATTTCGCTCCACGTGGCCTTGCCACCCTTCACGGGGATCTCGGCAAGGTGGTAGCCGTCGATGTAGAACACGACGGCGCCTTCGGCTTCGGCGTTGCCCGCATCGAAAGTGAGGTCGGTGAGGCTCTTATCGCCGTCTCGGTCTTTGCCGGTGTGCGGGGCGATCGTGAACGTCGGCTTCGCGTCGCCGTTCACGCTTTCCGCCTTGTCGTACGCGGCCTTGACATCGCCGAGTTTTTCGTCGGCAGGGTTGGTGCCGCCCACGCGCCACACCAAAGTGGTGGGTTTCGAGGAGGTGAAGGTGCCGTCGGACTTTCGTGCGCTCGCCTCGTAGGTGACTTCGTACCTGCCGGGCTTGGTGAAGGTCGTGAAGTTGTGGGTGTGCGTTCCGGGATCGAGCCATACGGCGCGTGAGTCCTTGTCGTGCGAGGAGAAGAGGCGCGTGACGGGGAGGTCGCCGTATTCGGAGTAGTTGAACATGTTCATCTCGCCGGGACCGTTGAAGCCCGTGAGCTCGATGGTGAAGTTCTCGTCTTGGAAGTCTTCGATCGGGACCGCGGTGTCCGCGCCGAAGCCTGACCAGATGGGGGTGTTGCCGGGGCCTGGGCTGTGGGGCGCCATGTAGAGGAGGTCGCCGTCTTTGCCGAGGAAGCTGAGGCGCGGGTCTTTCGTGACCGGGAAGATGTAGCTCTGCTTGCCAACATCCCTGTAGCCGCGGCCAACCCAGTTGGTGGTCTTGTCGAGAGGAAGGGTTTTCCCGTTTGATTGCGAGTTGATCTGGAAGCCGTTCGCGTCGTCCCAGAAGACCTTGGGCGCGTCGATGTGCGCGTTTGTGTGGACCGTGCGGTCGTCGTCGGGACCCGCGAAAGCGGGCGCGAGGGCGAGCGTGAGAGCCGCGAGTGTGGCGCAGGTGGAGCGGAGAATCCGCATAAACCCCTCCTTGAATGGTAACCGTTCTCATTAACAGTACCTGGGGTTGGGTCCTCGTGCCATTTCCGCTAACCCCAAACAATGACTCGTGCGCTTTCACGCCGCGAACGCGCGGACCTCGATTGCGGCCGCGTTGTTTCATAGGGAGGAAAAGCCGCTGCTAGAACGGCCCGGGGAAGCTCAACGCTCGCCCTGCTTGAGCTTTCTTTTCGCGCGGTCGTTCTTGCGGCGCTCGACAACCCAGCGCGGAGCAAAGGGCCACGGAAGTGGCACGCCGACTGCGCCGAGAATCCCGATGGGGATCATGACGACTGTCGCGATCCCCAAGATTCGGAGCGTCTCGGAGACGAGAACGCCGCCCGGGTACCCAAGTTCTTGGTGAAGGATGAGGAGCGCGCCGACACTAAAGACGGGCGTGCAGTACGGGAGCACCCACAGATTCGGGACTTCGCGATAGTCGTCGTACCACTCTGCGTTTTCTTGGAAGCGCACGTGGAACATGTAGAACGCGAAAACAGCCGTCGTGACAACGAAAATGGCACTCCACAAAAGAATGTTCACGACCCCACACTCCTCTCACACGCTCGCGCTGAACGCCGCATGCGTCACCACGTGGAGATCTGCTGTTCGGTGGGAAGCTGATGGGCGGCCATCATGAACAACACCCACGCCTCTGCCGGTTCGAGGTAGTGGGAGCTTCCGAAGATCTTTCGCGGCTCCGAGAAGAACGACAGGTAGCCGTGCGAGGTCGAGATCCACGCCGTCGCCATAGGTGCAGGGCCTTCGTCGGTTTGCGCTCCGGAGGCCACAACGACCTGGTCGTAGAGCCCCTGGGTGATGTCCTCTGCCATGCCGGGCGAAACCCCGCGCACGGCTTCAGCGACACCCTGCTGGGCCTTGTGGAGCTTTTGCTCCTCACCGGGTTCAACAACCAGGTTCTCCCAGGTCTCCGCCGCGATCTTGACCGCCTCGCTTGACGTGACGTCATTCCGGGGAATGGGCGCGAGGTCAGCAAGATCGAACAGCACCGTGTAGCGGCTCGAAAGCGGGTGAGCCTTGAGCACGAAGCTCGGCGGGGTGGAAACCTCACTCGTCACGACGGTCTGGGCGCTCACGCACCCCTCGGGGCCGAGCCACAGGAACCGGTTGTCCTCCACGCCGTTGCCCGCAACCGACGCGATCGTGAGCTGGAAGCGATAGTCCCTGAGGGTGCTCCAGATGGCCCCGGTGCCGTCGGAACCCTGGCCGCCGCTCACGACAACCCGGTCATTCACGTCAACGACCGTGAAGCCTTCGCTCGGGATCCCCCTCTCGAGAAGGGACATGAAGCTTTCGAAGCCGAGCTCCACTCCGGTGTTCTCACGGTCGGTATTGGCCTGTTCCGTCATTGTGCCGACTCCTTCCACAGCAGTCCGTGCCCCATGTTCACGATGAGCTGCGCGCGATCGCCGAGCAATTCCGTGGGATAGGTGATCGTGAGATCAACGTGGATGCGGTTGTGCACCGCGATCCACTGGAACATCGTGAGCGGGATACCGTCGGCATTTTTATAGGAGGCGATCCGCTGGAGCCCGGGCACACCCTGGAGTCCGACGGTGTCTGCGTCGAGGTGCATAAGCCGGTACTCATCGAGGGTTTCGGCAAACGAATCCTCGACCTCATCCTGAGTAGAAGCGAGCTTTTCAAGCGATTCGGTTCCGGCCTCAGCCCTCCTCTGGATGAGCACGATGTTCGGGCGGAACTGCTCGTTCCACACGTCATCCGAAAGGTAGAGGAAAATCCCACGGTCAGCGCCGGATGTGTCTTCTTCCCACCCGCGCGGTGCGCACACGTCGACGACCATTGCCGGGTGCGTGTAGGTCGTTACCTCCGCGGGTATTGCCTTTCCAGCATCAGGCATTGCGTCTCCTCACTACTCGCTATAGCTCGAGCGATCCGCAGGAATCGTCGGAAACTCGGCGACTTGCGCACATCAATCGAAGAGACCACCAACGGGGTCCTTGACCTTGTTCGCGGCCCAGCCGCCTGCCGACGAGCCTGCAAAGCCACCGATGATGCTACCGGCGACGCCGCCAACAACTGTGCCAGCGGGGCCAAAGAGGGAACCAACCGCGGCACCCGTAGCGGCGCCGGCCTTACCACCAGCCCAGCCACCAGCCGTGGCGCCGGCGGCTGTGACGCCTGCACGTGCACCCTTCTCCCAGTTGCCCATGTTCGGGCGCTGTTGAGAATCGGTCTGCCACGAGTCCATCGAGTTGGTGACCGCCGCGACACCGGTACCGGTTCGCGACGCAAGCTTCGAGGCCTTGCCAACTTTGTCCCACTTCTCATTCGTGAGGCGGTGCTGGTGAGCGTGCGGCACTCGCGAATTCTTGCCCTCGAGCTTGAGCATGCTGCGGCCCACGACTGCCTGAAGAGCGCCGGTAGCAGTGGTGGGCTTCGCCATGGGGTTCATCGCCGAGTTTGTCGCAAGGAATTGCCCCCTGTTGGTGACGGCGCTCGCGTCCCAGCCCGTGACGCTCTTAACGAGTCCCTCGCCGAACTTGCCTTTCCCGGCAAGGTCCTGCAGGAGCTTGGGTGCCCAGCCCTGCCGAACTCGAATGTTTCCGTTTCTGTAGAAAAAGGCCATGCTGTAGTACTTATAGGCGTCGGTGCTCAGGCGAGCCCCCTGAAGCAATGGCCCAGCAGCGCCCTCGAGATCATTGCCACGAATGGCAGCGTTGAGGAGCATCTGACCAATGTTCTCGCCGTCATTCTCGGTCTTGACCGAGAGCGACCTCGCACAGTTTGAATCTGCGAGCTTAGCATCAGCCGTGAGCTGCGCGCACTGCCTTTCGAGGTCGAGTCTCCAACTTTCAAAATACGCCTGAACCGCGGGATCCGAGAGGTTGGCCGCTGCTCTCGCCATTTCGTAAATGGAGATGTCGGCTTCGAGGTTAGTTTTGCGTCGCCTCAGTCTCCCGAGGGCAGATGCGTAGTCTTCTAGCCGTACTGCGATATCGTCGGCCGCATTCTTGAGTTCGGTTGCCATGCGCTCGGGCGTCTTCATCGCCTGATGCACTTGCGCGGCCTCGGGTGCGTAATACTGACCGCTCATAGGCTGCCACGTGTCCGCGGTGTCATTCACTTTTTGCTCAACGCTTTCGCCTGCATCGCGAATCTCTGTGGCGCCAGCGGTCACGGTTCCCGGGTCATCGATTTCTGGAAGGTCAAAAGCCATCACACTTCCTCGCTCGCTGATCGTGGTTACCGAATACCAGGCATGTCGCTCACGTATGCCCGCTGAAGTCCTGCATCGGCTTCCGTGCAAACCTGCCGATCGCCGTCGACGTATGACGTCACGGCGTCTGAGGCGGATTGAATATTGTTGTTGATCATCGAAACCAAGGCTTCACCCGCGGATTCGAAACCCTGGCTTACGTCCCCACCGAGCGTGCCCGACGTCTCCGGGCTGTACATGAGCCTGCCGCCCAGATCCGACGCATCATTCGTGAGGTCGGTGTTGGCGTTTTCTATATCAGGGACTGTTCCGCTTGTTTGCGAAATTGTGTTGTGAGCTGCTTTGTCGTCAATGTCGTAGAACATGTCGATCTCCCGACTTTTCGAGTCCTTGACTTACAAGCGATTGGGCTCCTTCATGCGAGTCCCAGTTAACATTACGAGCAGATATCGAAGCTGAGTGCTTCGTCACCGTGAGTAGCCTCGTGACCGTCGCCGCAGGTCAACGATGGTCCAGTAGCGCAGCGAAGGAGGCCCTACCTTCGCTGCTATGCTTCCGACGCTTGCTGGGCGTTCAACGATCGCCTCGTCCTCCACGCGGCTCTCCCGCAACAAACTCCTACCGAGGTTTTCCGTATTCTCGGGCTACACATTGATGCGTCTTGTCCAGCACAGCTTGATTGAGACATCGGCTGGGCGCGGATTGACGGCCACTTCTGTCAAATCTTGACTGAAGCTGAGGCCACCCACTCGTTCTGAGAGGGATGGAGCCTTCGTGCTCAATCGGAGCGAGCGCGCCCTTTTTACTCTGCGCACATACCCGAGGCGTAGCGTGGAGTGAATCGAAGACGAAGGAGTGCCTGATGACGACCATCGCTTTAGTAGGAACGCTCGACACGAAGGCCGAGGATTACGCCTGGTTGAAGGAGCGCCTTGCGGAACTTGGGGTGGGGGTACTCGCCGTCGATGTCGGCTCGTTTTCCACAAACGATCTCGCGGATATCACTGCGGATGAAGTCATCGCGGAGGCGGGTGAAAATGCCGAGAAACTGCGGGAGCGTCGCGACCGTGGCGAGATGATGACTGTTATGGGCCGCGGGGCTGCAAAGATCGTGCAGAAACTCGCGGAAGAGGGGCGTATTCACGGCATCCTTGCTGTCGGCGGTTCGGGGGGCTCATCTGTGGCCGCTCCCGCGATGCAAGCGGTGCCAGTGGGCTTTCCGAAGCTACTCGTGTCGACCATGGCCTCGGGCGACGTATCGCCTTATATCGGCGAAACGGACACTACCATCATGTATTCGGTTGTGGATATCGCAGGGGTGAATTCCATTTCAGCGATGGTGCTCGGTAACGCCGCGGCGGGCATCGCAGGAATGGCGAAGGCTTACGAAGCTCGCCTCACGGACGCCTCCGATGAGCACCGCCCGCTTGTAGGCCTCTCGATGTTTGGGCTCACGACTCCTGCCGCTGATGAAGCCCGTAAGACCCTTACAGAGCTGGGGTACGAGGTTCTCGTCTTCCACGCAACTGGAGCGGGCGGGCGGGCAATGGAGAAGCTCATCGAGTCCGGGTTGCTCGCCGGCGTTTGCGACCTGACAACAACGGAGCTTGCCGACGATCTCGTGGGTGGGGTCCTCAGCGCTGGCCCTGAGCGGCTTGAGATGGCGGGCCGTATGGGCACGCCTCAAGTCGTGAGCCTTGGCGCCCTCGACATGGTGAACTTTGGGCCGAAGGACACGGTCTCGAGCAAGTTCGATGGCCGCACATTCATCGTGCACAACCCGACGGTGACCCTCATGCGCACGTCCCGCAGCGAAACGGAGGAACTCGGTCGGCGCATCGGAACAAAGCTCGCTTCCGCAACGGGGCCTACTGAGCTGTTTATTCCCACGGAAGGCTTGAGTGGTATTGATGTGGAGGGTGGTCCCTTCTACGACCCCGCGGCGGATGCAGCTCTCTTTGACGCTGTGAAGACACATCTCGAGGGTAGCGGTGTGCCCATTCATGAGCGTGAATGCGCGGTCAATGACGAGGGCTTTGGTCGAGCCATGGCAGAGCGTCTCGATGAACTTATTCGCACCAATTCGACAACGAAGGAGAACTGAAATGTCCCGCAAAGACATTCTTGAGCATTTGCGAGCGAAGGTCGCAAGCGGAAAGCCGATTATTGGAGGCGGTGCCGGAACGGGCATTTCGGCAAAGTCAGCCGAGGCCGGCGGTATTGACCTCCTCGTCATTTACAACTCCGGGCGTTTCCGCATGGCGGGCCGCGGCTCTCTTTCGGGGCTCCTCGCCTATGGCGACGCGAACGGCATCGTGATGGAGATGGCGAATGAAGTGCTTCCCGTCGTCAAGCACACCCCGGTTCTCGCCGGTGTGAACGGCACGGATCCGTTCCGGGTTATGCCGCACTTCCTCAAGCAGGTCAAGGAGATTGGCTTCGCGGGAGTCCAGAACTTTCCGACGGTTGGCCTCATCGACGGTGTTTTCCGTGCCAATCTTGAGGAGACTGGCATGGGTTTCGGCCCTGAGATCGACATGATCCGCATGGCAAACGAGCTGGATCTCCTCACGTCCCCCTACGTGTTTGACGTGGAGCAGGCGAAGGAAATGGCTGCCGCGGGTGCCGACATTCTCGTGCCTCACATGGGGCTCACGACCTCCGGGACGATCGGTGCCCAGACGGCGCTCACTCTTGAGGAGTCGGCAAAGAAGGTCCAGGAGCTTGCCGACGCTGCGCGAAGCGTGAACCCGAGCATCCTTTGCCTCTGCCACGGCGGCCCGATCGCCAACCCCGAGGATGCTCAGTACATTCTCGATAACACCGACGGCATTGTTGGCTTCTACGGCGCTTCCTCCATCGAGCGGTTCCCCACCGAGACGGGCATCCGCGAGCAGACGGAGAAGTTCACGCAGATCACGTTCACCAACTGAGAAATTTTCTTTTGACTTGGGGCCCGCCACGCACAACGGGTGTGGCGGGCCCTTCTACTGCATGTTTTCTTCGAAATAGTCTTCGCCGAAAGCGGTCGAAAGCCGAGAGCAGAACCCGCTGTACTCTCAGGGTGTTTCGTTGGCCCGAGTGCTCGGGATTCAGCGTTCGTCGCCAGGTCAAGGGTGAACGGAGGGTTCTTTTGACCCGTGATGAGGCGGCTCGAACTGGAAGGTGGAGTGTTCAACGTCGAAATGTCCCGCGACGCAGTGCTGCACTTGGCCGAGTAATTCGGGAATATGCCCGTCGGTAAAGCACTCGTCGTCGACAACAATGTGGGCTGATAGTGCCGGCAGGTCGCTCGCGACGCTCCACACATGCAAGTCATGAACGCGCTGCACGTGGGGAAGTTCAAGAAAGTGGGTGGTGACTTCCTCGAGGTCAATTCCTTCCGGGGCTGCTTCGAGCAGAACGCGGCCGGCGGCGCGCAAGAGATTCCACGCTGCGTGCACCATGAGGGCACACACCAGAAGGGACGCAATGACATCGGCAAGAGTCCACCCGGTCACCATGATGATGAGCGCGGCAACAATGGTTCCGAGGAAGCCGTAGAGGTCGGTGAGAATGTGTTGGTAGGCGCCTTCGATATTGAGGCTTGAGCGATTGGCGCGAGCAACCAACCACGCGACGACGATGTTCACGGCCACCCCAACCAGGGCAACGATGAGCACGGGGCCACCGTCGACCTCGGGTGGTTCGAACAGACGGCGGACTGCCTCCACAGCGATGACTCCAGCCACGATCAGGAGCGTGATGCCGTTGACCGCGGCGGAGATGGTTTCCACGCGTTTGAGGCCCCAGGTCCACGCCCCTTGCGCAGGCCGAGCGACGAGGCGAATGGTCCATAGTGCTAGCCCGATCGCT
This sequence comes from Dermabacter sp. p3-SID358, assembly GCF_025147465.1. Lineage (GTDB taxonomy): Bacteria > Actinomycetota > Actinomycetes > Actinomycetales > Dermabacteraceae > Dermabacter. Next base: position 124,830 of record NZ_JALXOZ010000003.1, on the reverse strand, counting down.
CCGACGTCGGACAGCATGTGCCCGGCATCCGACAGCAGTGCGAGGGAGCCAGTCAGGAGGCTGACGATGACTTCGGCGACCATAAAGACGCTCAACACAATCAAGGCCACCCACAGAGTCGTGCGGTCGGCGTCGGCAGAGATGCTGTGGTCGTGTGCCTCGTGAGAGTACTTGCGCCTGTGCGACACGGATGGTTTAGTCATGGCTCGCGCCCTCCCGCTGCGAGGTTTCCCTCAGTTTTTCGGTGCCGTCGAAGAGGGCCGTTGCCGCCGCGAGAAGCGTCTTCGTTTCCTCGGGATGCGCCAAGGTGTAGTACGTCGCGCGGCCATGCGTGTGGCTTGCGAGGAGCCCACTTTTTCTTAGCGAGGCCACGTGCGTTGACACTGTCGATTGGGCAAGACCCACGTGCTCGACGAGGTCCGTCACGCGGTGTTCGCCTAACAGCAAATGCTGGATGATCTGAAGCCGATGACCATCGGCGAGGCTCTTAACGAGAGTCACCCAGTTCTCACGTTCTTCGAGGGAGGTTTCTTCACCCATATTCATCGTCATAGGGCGATAATATCGCTTATCGTCGATGTTAGCCATGCAGGGTCGATCGGCAGAAGCCGCCGCGACCGCCAAAGTCGCGCTTTGACGCCCGCAAGAGCATTAGCGCCGCGTGCCTTCTTTTTCAGCGGCGGTCATCTCGGCGTAGCGCTCAAAGAGCAGGGTGAGGCGCTCCTCGTTCGAGGCTAGCGCCTTCTTCGCGCCGAACGCTTTGTCGACAACGCGATCGAGGGCAGCGTGCGCCTTGAGAAGCGCGGGACTCATCGCAAGCGGGTTGTAGTGCTCGGCAAGAGAACGCTCGGGATGCAGCTCGCGCGCCGCGATCACGCCCTTGCCCGCCTCGATAATCTTCTCGCGCAGTTCCGGCTCGACGGCGGGGAGCGGAAGGTTGTTCCACACGACGGTGTTCGAGAAACGCAAACGCGATTCGAGCGCCCCGCCCACCGCACGCTGCCACGTAATGAACATTGACGAAGAAATCACACCGAAAAGGAGTCCATCAGGATCCTCGGCCAGGAAGTTTGCGTCACCGCAAATAATCTCGGGGGCGAAGCGTGTGACCGTGGCAAATGCTCGCGTTTCAGAAAAATGCCTGGGTATACCCACGTACTCAACATCAGGCTGATGGTTCTCTTGGAATAAATGTGGATAATCGGCAGATTTCTTTGTTGCAACTTTCTTCGAGGCAAGCCGAAAATTCCGGCAGTTTTCGACACGTTGCTTAAGCACAGCTGAACGATGCAGGTCTTTAGGTTCAAAACCATCACCGGCCATCCAGAGGCACCAACGCGGAGCGTCGTGGATGAGCTGCCGAGCACCGATGTTAGGACGCAAGAATTTTGCCGCGATAGGGTCGGCGGCAACTTCGGCATACTCATCCACTTCGACGATGAGGTTACCGCCGTCGGTTGGTTTTGATCCAAAAGATACTTTTGGAAGCTGAGGGCTCAACGCCTTTGAACGCTTCCGCACAAGCACATTCGGCCCATCCACGAGATACGCATTGATCTGCTTTGCGGGAACCTGCTTTGGCTCGCCCTTGACGTTGTCGTACGTGAACAATTGCGGGGCGCTTCGCTCGTGCTTGTCGTAGCCCGTGATGACGCAGTGAACGGCCGGTCCCCCGGGCGCTTCGCTCTGCCACGCGAAGGTTTGGTGGGCGAAGCGTATGCGCCAGCCCGAGTCGAAAAGTGGACCAAAGAGCGCGGGGACGGGCTGGCCCTGCGCGATCGAATTCGTGGACACGAACGCGAAGCGGCCGCCAGTGACGGGACGGAAGAAGTCGCTCGCCTTCTTGAACCAGGCAGTCACATAGTCGAGGTAACCGTCGTAAAGCTCGCCCCACACGAGCTTCATATCTTCGGTTTGTTCAGCGGCCTTGGTGTACTGCCCAATAAACGGCGGGTTGCCCATGATGAGCGTGTTCGGCCCTGCGGGAAGAATCTCGCGCCAGTCGAGGCGCAATGCGTTGCCCACGGTGATCTGGGCGGAATCCTGAAGGGGAAGCATCGGCTTCGAATAGCCTAGGGTGAGGTTCATGGCCTGGTTCGCCTGATGCTCCACGAGGAACATCGCGGTGCGGGCGATCGTCGCGGGCCACTCTTCGATCTCGATGCCGTGGAATTGGCGAAGGCGCACGCGCACAAGATCCTCCGCCATGAGGTCCAACTGAACGCCGCCACTGTTCAACTCCTGGAGCCGCTCGTGGATCTTGAGTTCAAGGGCGCGCAGCTCGCGGTAGGCAATGATGAGGAAGTTTCCACAGCCGCACGCCGGGTCAAGGAACTGCAGCTCACCGAGGTGCGTGAGTAGTTTTTCGAGCTCACTCTTCTTGTTGTATGCCTTCGTGAAACGCTCATCGAGCTCATCAAGAAACAGCGGGCGGATGAGCTTCAGAATGTTCGTTTCGGTTGTGTAATGCTCGCCAAGTTCGCGGCGCGCTTTCTTGTCTTTGACCGCTTGGAAAAGGCTGCCGAAAATCGCGGGGCTAATGCTCGACCAATTGAAGTAGGACGCCTGGATGAGCAGCTCACGAGATTCTCGATCGAAATACGGGATATCCGTCGGCTCCCCGAAAACGCTCCCGTTCACATACGGGAACGCTTGCAGTAACTCGTCATGCTTCGCGTAGCGCTTCTCTTCGGGCTTGTTGAGCGCCTGATAGAGCGTCGCGAGCTGGGAGCCAAGATCGCTTCCGTCTTCACTCGTGCGCTCCTCGAGATACCGCGAGAACAGGTCACGCTCCCACAGGCCCGCGTCGTCGGCATAGAGGCAAAAAAGGGTGCGGATGAGGAACACGCTCGCCTGATGCTCGTCATAGCCCGTCTTCTCTAGGTGCTCATAGAGGCGCGCCATGAGCGTCGCCGCGTGAATCGACGCTTGCTCTTGCTCCTTCGAGCCGAACTTCGCGCGGCGATATCCCGCGAGGAACATGAGGTCCTCGACATGCGCGGGAAGCTCCTCGAGCAGGAACTCGAGCGTGTCGCTCCCCCCCCCCCCGCTTCTGCGACAAGGCTCAAGAGACGAAAGCGCTTGAAGTCGCTCGTGAGGATGTAATCGGGCCGTTCATGCTCCGTGAGAGACTCGATGTAGTCGAGGGCCTGCTGTTCGGCCGCCACGAGGTCGCGACCCGCACTTTTCATTTCAATGACGACGGTTCCCGAAATAAGCGCGTCAATAAACCCATGCTGGCCCGTCGACGAACGCCGCGCGCGCTTCTCGTACACGGCGGCCGTGCGGCCGCTAATGCCGAAGCATCGAAGGAGGCCGCGCACAAACTCTTGTGCCTCGCCCTTTTCATAGCCTTCCGCATCGCGCCACTCCGCCACAAACGCGCCCGCGCGGTTGCGGATATCGGAAAGAACGAGGGGTTTTGGCATGGCGGCTCCTGAGCGCGGTCACGGTCGTGGTGAGCTCTACGTTACCGGGCCGCACCCCAACCCCAGCGTGACCACTCCGGGGCCACGCAAGCGTTACACGGAGGTGTTGGCGGCCGAGGAGGCGCGAGGAAGCGTAGGGTCGGCCGGGAAGAGGCGGGGCCCCACGGCGCGCATAATGTACACGAGCGCAACCAGAACGGGGATCTCCACCATCGGCCCGATCGTGCCCGCGAGAGCCTCAGAGGAGGCCGCGCCGAAGGTTCCGATCGTCACGGCGATCGCGAGCTCAAAGTTGTTTCCCGCTGCGGTGAAGGCCGTGGAGGCGCTCTGCGCATAGTTCATGCCCGATGCCCGTGCCGCAAAAAGCGAGATGCCGAACATGAGCACGAAATACGCGAGGAGAGGAACGGCAACGCTCGCCACGCTCCAGGGGTGTTGAAGGACCTGCCGACCTTGAAGGCAGAAAAGCACAACGATCGTGTACAGAAGGCCGATCATCGCGAGTGGCGAAATCTTCGGCAGGAAGGAATGTTCGAACCACTCACGGCCCTTGAGGTGTTCGCCGATCAGGCGAGAGAGCACACCAAGCGCGAGCGGAATACCGAGGAAAATAAGCACGCTTTTCGCGATTGCCGCGAAGGAAAAATTCGCGATCGTGGCATCGAGCCCCAACCACCCGGGCAGAACCTGCAGGTAAAACCAGCCAAGCACCGAAAACATGAGGAGCTGGAACACGGAATTGATCGCCACGAGAACAGCCGTTGCTTCACGGTCCGCGCACGAAAGATCGCTCCACACGAGCACCATGGCGATGCAGCGCGCCAGGCCAACAATCACAAGGCCCGTTCGAAGCTCCGGTTCGTTCGGCAGAAACACCCACGCGAGGGCGAACATCAGGAGCGGGCCCACCACCCAGTTGAGGAGCAGCGAGAGGATCATGAGCCGCCTGTCGCGCACGATCTTGCGCGCCTTCTCAAACCTCACCTTCGCGAGCGGCGGATACATCATGACGAGAAGGCCAAGAGCGATCGGCAGCGAAATATCGCTGACCTTCACGCGATTGAGAAGCTCCGAGGTTTGCGGCACCCACACGCTGAGCGCAATGCCCACGGCCATCGCCACCAGAATGAACAGCGGCAGCAAGCGATCCAGAATGGACAGCTGTGGAGCAGCAGAATCGGGCACGGTCATTCCTTTCGACTAGTTCTCGCTCGCGGTCAGTTTAGAAAGCAGCGCACTTACCCGGCGGTCAATATCGTCACGGATCACGTCCATGCGCTCCTCCCCCTCAATTCCGCGAAGCGATGGCTCATCGATCTCCCATTTTTCGATCGTTCCGCGCATTCCTTCGACGGGTTCCACGTGCGCCTCACCACCCACAATGATGATGCGATCCGCGGTGCGCAGGATGCTTGGGTCGATCGGTTTCGGGAACTCCCCATCAAAATTCGCTCCGACGGTTGCCACGCTCACGCGCGAAGCCTCATTGAGCGCCGCTCCCGGCTTCGTTCCTGCCGAATGCACCTCAACTGCCCCTCGTGCACGGTGGCGCATAAGCGCCGCCGCCATTTGGCTCTTGCCGCCATTTTTCACGCACACAAACAGCACGCTGGGTTTGCTCATGCCCCATACTCCCAAAGAGGTGAAATCGTTGGCATCCATTTTATGAGCAAGCGCTGCCTCCACGCTCGAGGCTGCGCCTACCTCAGCGCCCGTGCGTGGCATCGGGGGCTGCTTCTTCCTAGGCGTCGGGGGCGGCGCTGGCCGCCTCTGGATGATTGCTGTTGGCGCAATCGCCATGCAGGAGCTTCAAACTGGCATCAACATGGTGCTTGGATCGTGGTCGGGTTCGGCATTCGCGTCCAATTTCGTGTGGGGTGTTCTGCTGATCGCCGTTCTTGGCTTCAGCACGTGGCTCAGCCACCGCAAGCGTGATCATCGCACGAAGGAAGTCGAAGAGGCCCTCGACGCAGAGAGCTCATTTTACGATCACCTATCGAAATCCGAACCCTAAGTAGTTCCAGCCCACGCTTGGACCCCAACCAGGCATAGGAAAACCTCTGGCAATGCGGGGGCCATAGTGCCGCAGCTGCTGTGTCTATATTTCCTTCGCTTTCAAACGAGGGTCTCCATGGTGGCCGTGGATGTCTACTGGTTTTCGTATTAACGAATGGGGGGTGAGACCACTTCACGGTCTCACCCCCCACTATTTATGTCGGTTCGTTACCGGTGAGGCGATCAGTTTTCCGCGCCTTCGCGGCGGCGGCGCGAGAACACGAGGCCGAGGCCTGCTGCGATGAGTGCAGCTGCAGCCCCAGCTGCACTTGCGATCTCTGCACCGGTCCTGGGCAGCGGAGTCCTCTTGGTGGGTGCTTCGCTCCTAGGCGCACGGGTGTCGTCGCCCGGCGTAGCGGTGCCACTAGCGGTGTCATCGTCCGGCGTAGCGGTGCCACTACCGGTATCATCGCCCGGCGTAGCGGTCCCACTACCGGTGTCATCGGTTTCAGGCTGCTCGACCGTCACGGTCACGCGATCGATCTCGTTGCCGTCCTGATCCCTGATGATCACGATGATCGTGTCACCAGGATTAGCGTCCTCATCGATATCGACGGTGATCGTGCCGTCGTCATCAATCGTCGCCGTACCAGGGCCATCAGTCTCAACGGTGGTGCCGTCATCAACCGAGCCACCATTGTTCGGAATCTCAACCTTGTCGCCAGGCCTACCGGAGTTGTCGTCCCAGTCCGGCTTCTCAACCGTGACGGTCACCTCAACGGTGTCGGTCGTTTTATCCGGGTAGGTCACCACGACAGGAATAATGATCGTGTCACCATGGTTCGCATCCTCAGGGATGGTCACCGTGATCTCACCAGTATTCTCGATAATGGTCACACCCTCAGGGGCATCCTCACCAGGAGTGAACGTCGTGCCCTCAGGAGCGTCGGTCGGGTTGCCGTCCTTGTCCTTAATGGTCGGCTCAGGAACGGTCACATCATCGCCAGGCTTACCCGATCCATCTTCATACTCAGGCTCGAAGTCCACGTTTTGGTTCGGAACCTTCGGGTTCGTGCCGTCTTCCTTTTCCTTCTCATCCGGGATGCCGTCACCGTCATCATCCGAATCCTCGGTGTCGGGAATACCGTCGCCATCGGTGTCGAGCTTGAAATACGCGTATGCGGTGTCCACAGAGAAGTCAAAGTAGGCCACGTTCACCGTAACTTTGAACTCCTCAACGGTATTCTCGTTGAGCTTCGACTTGTCGGGGAACGTCACCGTGATCACACCGGTTTTCTCGTCAATCACAACGACGTAACCCTCAGGAATTTCGAACTCATTAATGATGGTGAAGTTCAAAGTCCCCGGAACGTCAACGTTCTCGTGGGTAGGGTTGCCGTCTTCGTCAACCCTGTCGAAAGTCGGGTCCGACTTCGTCTCCTCACCGGGAACAACGAGCTTCTCCTCGTATGAAAGCTCGAAGCTCCCGTTCATCTTCTCTCCCGGAATATAAGTGGGCTTAATATTCCCGGTCGTGGCTCCCCCGCTGAACTGGACACTTTGAGTGAAGGCGTGGCTCCCGGACGCCTGCGCAGCAGCCTCCTCATAGCCACTGGAGGTAATGCTGGGCGCAAAGCTGGTCACCAGAGCCAGAGTCAGTGCAGCAGATCCAATACGCAAGGGCTTGCGATAAAAAGCCGCGTGCGACTTTCGTTCAACCATGGGCGGGGGTCCTCTCATTATTCTAGGAATTCGAAAGCATCATATTGGATCCGCAGCGAGAAGGACGCCGCAGCGGCGCGCCACCGGGTGTTGACGACTCGATGCCGACCGTGACCTCAATAAAACGCTCACGCCCATCCTATAACGCCGTCGGAGAACGCCACCAATATTTGCGCTTTTCCAGCTAAAGTCACTTATCCATCGCGGTCTCGTGTCGGCCGAGTTAACCCCCTGTCACGTCGATTCGAGGAGAGCCTCCGCGGTGTCGCGATCGGTCACGAGGCCCGTGATGAGGCCCGTGCGAGCGGCGCCGAGAATCGCCGACACTTTCTTTGCCCCCGCCGCGACCGCGATGACGCGGGGGGTTTGGCTCAAGTGGTGAGTTTCGAGGGTCATGCACATTCTGGTGACTTCGGGAGCGAGGACCCTGCCGGCCTCGTCAAACCAGATGCCTGCGAGTTCACCGGCGGGCCTGACGTGATCGAGCCGCGCCCTCACCGAGGGCGGGAATTCGCGATAGAGCTGCGTTTCCTTGTGTTCCCATGAACCGATCGACACGAGGGCCGTGTCAAGGTGTTCGAATTGCCCTCGCACATAGGAGTGGGTTTCGAAGAGCTGGCGGCGCATTTCGGGCGAGCGCACGTAGAAGGGGACCGGGAGGTCGTGGATGTAGCCGTTGGCGCTGAGAACAGCCTCGCGGATGTTGTCGATCGGCGAAGACGCGTGTGCAGCCGCTAGGGAGCCAGAGATCTGGATGACGGTGATGGGGGGAAGGTGTCGGAGGTTCTTCGCGACCTCGGCCACCGTCCGCCCCCACCCGAGGCCCAGGTTATCCCCGGGTTTCACGAGTTCACCGAGCAGTTGCGCTCCCATTGATCCGAGTTGCGTGCGCACATCAGTGTCTGTGCCGTTGGAGCCGATCACTCGCACGTAGCGAAGTCCAAGGTGGCTCGCGAGGGGCTCGGAGAGCATGGGTAGATCAGTGGAAGGGTCGATGATCTCAAGGCGAATGATGCCTTCTTCGCGACCTTTGGCGAGGAGCCGTGCGATACGAAACCGCGAGATGCCGAACTCTTTGGCGAGCTGCACCTTGGAGACGTCTTCGAGGTAGTGGCGGCGTGCGAGGGCCGCGATGAGTTGCGGCTCGGGCAGCTCGGACTCCATGGATTCCTCTCGAACGTTGCTCTCTTTCCAGGTGCTACGCCTGCTCCACGCACTTTACGTGATTGACATGGATCACACTTAGAGTTAAGGTGCTCATGTGAGCGACATGAAGCGCTCATTTGAGCATACGGCACGCTGGGGCAGCGGACCACCCGCCCGAAGCCCTCGCACACACCCACTCGAAGAGGAGTGACATGGCACAGAGCAGCGCATACGCGATTGGCGTCGATTTCGGAACGGAATCCGCGCGCTCAGTTCTCGTGCGCCTGAGCGATCGCGCAGAGATCGAAACCGCGACCCACCTCTACGAACACGGTGTGATGACGGAAACGCTCGCCGCGACAGGCGAGAAGCTCGGGCCCGCAACCGCGCTCCAAAATCCCGACGATTACCTCGTCGCCCTCGAAAAGGTCGTGCGCGCCGTTGTTGACCGAAGCGGCGTCGATCCCGACAAAATCGTGGGCCTCGGCGTTGACACCACCGCGTGCACGATCGTGCTCACCGATGAGGAGCTCGTGCCCCTTTCGCGTTCCTCGCGCTGGCAGGACCGCCCACTCGCCTACGCGCGGCTCTGGAAGCACCACGCCGCACAACCCCACGCCGAAGAGATCAATCGCGCGGCCGAAGCACAAGGCGGCCTCTTCTTGCCGCAATACGGCGGGGGCCTCTCTTCCGAATGGGTTCTCCCGAAGTCCCTTCAAACCCTCCGCGAGGATCGCGAGGTATACGACGCCGCCTCGCGCATCATCGAGCAAGAGGATTGGATCGTCTCGACGCTCGTCGGTCACGAAGTGCGCGGCGCTTCCGTTGCGGGCTTCAAGGGGAATTATCGCGAAGAAGACGGCGGCTACCCCTCAGAAGACTTCCTGAACTCGCTCGAAGAAGGGTTCGCGGGGGTTCTCGACAAGCTCGGGCACGAGTTCCTCAACCCCGGCGAAAGCGCAGGAACCCTCACTGAGGACTGGGCCGCGCGGCTCGGGCTTGGCACGCACGTCACTGTCGCCGCGGGCAACATCGACGCGCACGCCGCCTTCCTCGGGGCCGGCGCCGCGAAGCCAGGAACGATGGTCGCCGTCATGGGCACGAGCGTGTGCAACCTCGTCGTCTCGAAAGAACACCGCACCCCGCGCGGCATTCAAGGGGTCGTCAAGAACGGCATTCTCCCCGACCACTGGGCCTACGAAGCGGGTCAAGCCGGCTTCGGTGACACGTTCGGGTGGTTCGCGCACAACATGACCTCCGCCGATATCGCCGACCTCGCGTCCATCTCGGCAACCTCCACGTTCGACGTGCTCGAATCGAAAGCCCAAGCCCTCCAGCCCGGAGGCTCGGGGCTCATCGTTCTCGACTGGATGAACGGCAACCGCTCAACACTCATCGATTCGAACCTTTCTGGGGCCATCGTCGGCCTCACTCTCGATACGCGCGACTACCACATTTACCGCGCCCTCCTCGAAGGTGCCGCGTTCGGGCAGCGGATCATCCTCGAAGCGTTCGACGAGGCCGGTGTTCCGATCGACCGGTTCATCGTGTGCGGCGGGATCCCCGCGAAGAGTCCCCTTCTCATGCAAATCCTTGCCGACGTCATCGGCATGCCCGTCGAAGTCTCCTCTTCCGCGAACACCTCCGCCCTCGGGGCCGCCCTCCACGGCGCGATCGCGGCCGGGGAGCTCACGTGGGAAAGCGCTGCCCACGCCCAATCAGCAATTGCGACCGTGTATCAGCCCAATCCCACGGCACACGAGGCTTACAACGAGATCTACACGCACTACCTGGCGATCCACGACACGTTCGGGATCGAGCAACGCTCACTCATGCACACCCTTCGAGAAATCCAAGCGCACTCCACTCACTAAAAGCGCACAACCACCGGCAAAGGAGCCCCCCATGCGGAAGATCATTAACTCTCCCGAGAACTTCGTCGATGAAGTCATCGACGGCATCCTGCTCGCGCACGGCGACAAACTTCGTGCCGCCGACGCTGATCGCCGCGCGATCGTGCGCACCGATGCGGGCACGCGCGGCAAAGTGGGCATCGTGACGGGCGGCGGCTCAGGCCACCTCCCCCTCTTCCTCGGCTATGTTGGCCACGGCCTCGCTTCGGGCGTCGCCGTCGGAAACGTGTTCTCCTCGCCATCACCTGAGCAGATCCATGCCGCAACCGTTGCGAGCGATGACGGCGCGGGAGTGCTCTACCTCTACGGCAACTACGGAGGTGACGTGTACACGTTCGATCTCGCCGCCGATATGTGTGAAGGTGACGGGATCCGCACGCGCACCGTGCTCGGGACCGACGATCTCCTCTCCGCACCGCCCGAGCGTGCCGAAACCCGCCGCGGCGTCGCGGGCCTCTTCTTCACCTACAAAACCGCGGGTGCCGCCGCTGAACGTGGCGACGATCTCGATACGGTTGCCGAGATCGCCCAAAGGACATGCGACCGTACGCGCACGATGGGCGTCGGACTCTCCCCCACGATCCTTCCCGCCGCCGGTGAACCCACCTTCACCCTCGACGACGGTGAAATGGAAATCGGTATTGGTATTCACGGCGAACCCGGCCAGCACCGCGGACCCCTCGAAACCGCCGACGAGATCACCGACCGCTTCACCGCCGAGCTCCTTCGCGAGCTGCCCGTGGGCGAAGGCGACAAGGTTGCCGTGCTCGTCAACGGCCTCGGCGCGACCCCACTCGAAGAGCTCTACGTGATCTACCGCCGCCTCCACGCGACGATCACCGAACGCGGCGCACAGATCAGCCACGTGTACATCGGCGAATACGCCACGAGCCTCGAGATGGCCGGCGCTTCCGTTTCGCTGTGCCACCTCGACGACGAGCTCGCCGAACTGCTTTCGGCCCCCGCCGACTCGCCCTTCTTTGAACAAGCCGCCGGCTCAGCGGGCGAGGCGAACACGGAAGCTCCTGGCGAGAAGGCGAAAGACGTTCCCGCCACTCGCGCGAGCACCGCACGCGACATCGCGACGGTTGAGAACCCCGGCCCCGCACGCGAGCTCTTGCTCGCCGTGACCGATGTGCTCCCCTCCCACGCCGACGAGCTTCGCGCGCTCGATGCTGCCCTCGGCGACGGCGATCTCGGCATCACCGTTTCATCCGGCGCACGCGCTGTTCACGAAGCCCTCGCCGCACTTCCCGAAAATGCAGCAATACACGAAGTCCTCCGCACCGCAGGCAGCGCCTTCGCCTCCGCGAACCCCTCGACCTTCGCGGCGCTTCTCGGCGGAGGCACGCTCGCCGCTGCCACGGCAGTCGCCAAGGACGATGAAGAGGGCGATGCGCCCGTTGTTGCCCTCTCTGCCCTTATCTCGCGCATCGCCGAGCGCGGTGGTGCCGAAATCGGTGACAAGACGGTCCTCGACGTTCTCGATGCAGTACTACACAGCTTCGAAGAATCCGCGGAGCAAACACTCCAAGAACGCATTGACCGGGCCGTTCACGTCGCCCGCGATGCCGTCGAAAAGTCTGCCTCCCTGCCCTCGCGACGCGGCCGCGCCGCCTGGGTAGGCGAACGCTCCATCGGCCATAAAGATCCAGGCCAGGTTGCGGCATTGCGTTTCCTCGAAGCTCTTGCCGCAACAGTCCACGCCAACTAACCCCCCCTTTCCGACCCTCACCATTTTCAAAGGAGAAAACAATGAACGCCGAATTCACCCCAAGTCGCCGCGCCATGCTTTTCGCATCGCTCGGCATTCTCGCAATCCCTTCCCTCGCCGCGTGTGGAACCACCCAGGGTGGAACGAGCGGTGGTGAGGGCGGTGGCAATGCCGCAGGCGCTATGGTTACCGTTCCAAAACTGACCGGCATTGCCTGGTTCAACCGCATGGAAGAAGGCGTCAAGGAGTACGCGTCGAAAACAGGTGAGAACGCTTACTACCAGGGTTCTTCCGAGGCAGACGCTGCGGCGCAGGTCAAGGTCCTCGAAGACCTCATCGCCTCGAAGGTCGCTGCGATTTGCGTGACCCCCTTCCAGCCCGATGCTGTCGAGCAAACGCTCAAGAAGGCCATGGATGCCGGCATCAAGGTCGTGACACACGAAGCTCCGTCCATCAAGAACGCTGACTACGACGTTGAAGCGTTCAGGAACGCTGATTACGGCATCAACCTCATGAAGCTCCTCGCGGAAAAGATGGGCAACAAGGGCGAATACGCGATCATGGTGGGCTCGCTTTCCTCAAGCACGCACATGGAGTGGGTCAACGCCGCCAAGGACTACCAGGAGAAGAACTTCCCGGAGATGAAGCAGGTTGGCGATTTCGTCGAAACAAGCGACGATTCCCAAAAGGCCTACGAGGCCATGCAAGAGCTCCTTTCGGCTCACCCGAACCTCGCAGGTGTGCAGGGTTCCGCCTCGACTGACGTCGTTGGCGTGGGCCAGGCAGTAGATGAGGCAGGACTTCAGGACAAAATCGCCGTGGTTGGTACATCCACCCCGAAGGACACCAAAGACCTTCTTGAAAGTGGCGCGATCGACGTGATCCAGTTCTGGGATCCGGGCCACGCTGCGTGGGCTCAAAACGCCATCGCCAAGCTTCTCCTCGACGACAAGAAAGTTGAAGAAGGCACTGACCTCGGCATCGACGGTTACGGCAAGATCACCATCGAAGACAAGGTCGTGTACGGCGACAATGCCTGGATCAACGTGACCAAGGACAACGCCGGCGACTATGACTACTAAACCCGTACACGCTACTGACGCGAACGGTGAGGCTGCCGTTCGCGTCAGCGGCATCTCAAAAACGTTCGGAACCGTCAAGGCCCTCAACGACGTTTCACTCACCCTGCGCCAGGGAACCGTGCACGCGCTCGTCGGTGAAAACGGATCCGGAAAGTCCACCCTGACCAAAATCATTGCGGGGGCCTACTCCCCGGATTCAGGAACGATCGAACTCGAAGGCAACGTCATCGAGTCCATCACCCCGCGCGATGCTTTGGCTCACGGCGTTCGCGTGATCTACCAGGATTTCGCCCTTTTCCCGAACATGACCGTCGCTGAGAACATCAGTTTCGACGGATCGAAAGCCCCTGTCGGAATTGTTCCCTCCCGCGAAGCCCGCGCCCGCGCGAAAAAAGCACTGGCCACCCTCGGGATGACCATTTCACCGAACACGCGCCTCGGTGACCTTTCCACGGCTGAACGTCAGCTCGTGGCAATTGCCCGCGCCGTTTCTGCGGACGGCCGCATCATCCTCATGGACGAGCCCACCGCGGCTCTGACCCAAGATGAGATCGACTCCTTCCTCGAAACTGTGCGTCACCTCGCGGCGCAAGGCATGAGCTTCATCTTCATTTCGCACAAACTGCGCGAGGTAGTCGAGATTGCCGATGACGTTACGGTGATCCGCGACGGCAACCTCATCGCGACAGGCCCCGCGGCTGATTACGATCTGGAGCGAATTTCGAAGCTCATGACGGGCACCGACGTTCTCAATGAGCGCCGCGAGAGCGCATGGGAGCGCGCCGAAAAACCGATTGTGGCAGCTCGAGGCATAAGCCTTGGCCACGAGTTCCACGACGTTAATCTCGAGCTTCATCCCGGCAGGATCCTCGGGCTTTCAGGACTCGTCGGCTGCGGAAAGATCGAGATTGGCCTCGCCCTCGCCGGCCTCATCAGCTGCGATAAAGGCACTATTGAGCTCAACGGCAAGCCGACGAAGGATCTTCGCTCGAAGAAGGAGATCCAATACGTGCCTGACGACAGGCTCACTGAAGGTCTCTTCCTCGACTGGTCGATCGCCGACAACATGACTGTCAATAACCTGCACAACGTGCGTGGAAAAGGCGGTCTCATCTCTGCGCGCTCGATCATGGCAAGTGCGAAAGAGTGGCGTTCGCGTTTGCGCATTAAAGCACCGAGCGTGAGCGCACCAGCCTCGTCACTCTCCGGCGGTAACCAACAGCGAGTGCTGCTTGCCCGCACTCTCGCGCCACGGCCCAAAGTCGTCATCATCAATAATCCGACCGTAGGTGTCGATGTGGGGTCTCGCGCCGACATTCACGATCTGATCCGGTCGGTTGCTGATGAGGGAACCGCCGTTCTTCTCGTGTCCGATGAACCTGCGGAGCTCATGAGTCTGTGCGACGAAATTGCCTTCGTGGTGCAGGGCAAGATCGTGAAGCAGGCGGAGGCTACCGAGCTCACCGAGGAAATCATCATCGATATCAATGGTCAAAGGAGTCAGGTATGAGTTCTGTGGCTGAAACTCAGGTAACGCAGTCGCCAGACAGGTCGTGGCTCGCAACCCTGCTCGCTAAGCGTGAATTGCTCCTCGGCATCGTCATCGTGGTGACATGCATCGTGTTTGCTCTCGGAAACCCCACGTTCCTCTCTGCCGCGCACCTCTTCGGCATCGGCCGATCCGCAGTTGTCGTTGGAATCATGGCGCTCGGGGTACTCCTCGTGCTTCTCACGGGCGGCATCGACGTCTCGTGTTCCGCGATCGCCGTCTCCTCGATGTACCTCACGACGGTCACGCTCCAGGCGCTCGACTATCAAGGAACGTTCCTCGTGGCGATCGCCCTCACCGTTCTCATCGGGGCCCTCCTCGGCCTCATCAACGGCATCCTCGTCGCGTGGCTCAAGCTTCCGTCGATGATCGTCACGATCGGCACGCTCACCCTGTACCGCGGCGGGCTCTTGGCCTTCGTCGGAACCGAACGAATCCGCACCCTCCCCGCGAACATGTCCGAGTTCGCGAAAACCCAGTTCTTCACGACGCAAAGTGCCGGGCGCACGGTTTCGCTTCACGCGAGTGTGCTCATTCTTCTCGTGCTCGCGATCGTGCTCGCGTTCCTCCTGCACCGCCTCTGGTGGGGCCGCTACATCTATGCGATCGGCGACGATGAAGAAGCAGCAAAGCGCATGGGCGTGAAGGTCAACCTCATTCGCACCTCCGCGTTCATCGTGTCGGGTGCCACCGCGGGATTGGCAGGCCTGTTCTATGCCGCCATGAACCGCGCCGCGGACCCTTCGACATTCACGGGGCTGGAGATGACGGTACTTGCCGCCGTTGTCCTCGGTGGTGCCGCAGTCACGGGAGGTCGCGGCAGTGTTCTTGGCACGATGCTCGGCGTTCTCCTCATTACCGTCGTGGGCTCGAGCCTCGTGCTCGTGGGCATTCCCGCGGCGTGGCAAGACCTTTTCATCGGCGCGTTCTTGCTCTTCGGAGTGTGCGTTCCGGCAATTCGCGACCGCCGCGTTGAACGCAGGCGAGGAATGGTGGTGACGGAATGAACGACGCTCGTCTCGGGCCTCGCGCCCAAGTGTGGACTCTCATTGCACTCGTCGTCGTGCTCGCCGTGTCGCTCAGCATCATGGCGCCGAACACCTTCCCGACGGTTCTCAACATGCAAAGCATGATGGGACAAATCGCGCCGCTTGGTATTCTCGCGATCTGCATCGGGATCACGTTCCTCATCGGCGGCATCGACCTTTCGATCGTGGCCGTCGCGAACACGGCCGCGATCACCGCCGCCCTCGTGGGTGAAGCCCTCGTCCCGTCGATGGGATCGATGGTGGGGACCGTCCTCGCAGGACTTGCCGCCCTCGTCGTGGGTGCCGCCGCTGGCGCGATCAACGGTTTCTTGATCGCGACACTTCGCGTGCACCCCATCCCCATCACGCTCGGCACAATGAGCGTGTACCTCGGCATCAGCACGGGCCTCACGAAAGGCGCGACCGTGTATGGCAGCGGGAACGCGGGAGTGATTGCCACGACAACCGTGGCGCTCATGCCCATGTCGTTCGTGATCTTCCTCCTTCTCCTCGCTGCTTTCACCCTCGTAACGTTGAAAACCCGCTTCGGTTTCCACATGTACACGATCGGTGAATCAAACAAGGTCGCGCGGTTTGCGCGCATCCCCGTGGACCGCACGATCCTCGTCGTCTACGCCTCCTCGGGCGTGCTCGCGTCGATCGCGGGGCTTCTCATGTTTGCCTCGACCAACGCGGCCAACGTGTCGTTCGCGAGCTCCTACCTCATGCAAGCCATTCTTATCGCCGTGATCGCCGGCATGGACCCTTACGGCGGTGCTGGTCGCTTGTGGATGATCGCGATCGGCGCGATCGCGATGCAGGAACTCCAAACCGGAATCAACATGGTCCTTGGCTCCTGGTCAGGTTCGGCATTCGCCTCCAACTTCGTATGGGGCGTACTTCTGATTGCCGTTCTCGGCTTCAGCACCTGGCTCAGTCACCGTAAACGTGATGCGCGTGAGGAAGAGGCGGAGAAGGCTCTCGACACCGATACGTCAGCACCAGCCCCCGCTTAGACGCTAACGGCACTAATTTCTCGAAGGGCCTCACCTCAGTCTTGAGGTGAGGCCCTTCGACCGTCACGTCCACGACATCGACTGCGCAACACCTTGGTTGACCGGTGGAAGCCCTACCCGGCTCGCGCCGCCGCTCATAGCCCGCAGATCAAGCGCCGTGCGAGACGCGCGGTAGCGTCGGATCCCCAGGGAAAAGGCGAGGCCCCACAGCGCGCATCACGTACACGAGCGCAACCAACACGGGAATCTCCACCATCGGACCGATCGTGCCCGCGAGTGCCTGCGAAGAGGTCGCGCCGAAGGTTCCGATTGTCACGGCGATCGCGAGCTCGAAATTGTTTCCGGCAGCAGTGAAAGCCGTGGAGGCACTCTGCGCATAGTTCATGCCCGATGTACGGGCGGCGATAAGCGAGATGCCGAACATGAGCACGAAATAGGCGAGCAGTGGCAAGGCAACACTTGCGACGCTCCAGGGGTGCTGCAGGATCTGCCGGCCCTGGAGGCAAAACAGCACCACGATCGTGTACAGAAGGCCGATCATTGCGAGTGGGGAGACCTTTGGGAGAAAGGAATTCTCGAACCATTCCCGGCCTTTGTATCGCTCACCGAGGATGCGCGAAAGCACGCCGAGGGCGAGCGGGATGCCGAGGAAAATGAGCACGCTTTTCGCGATCGCCGCGAAGGAGAAGTGCACACTGGCGGTATCTAGCCCCAGCCATCCCGGGAGAACCTGCAGGTAAAACCAGCCGAGCACCGAGAACATGAGGAGCTGGAACACGGAATTGATCGCCACGAGAACAGCCGTTGCTTCACGGTCCGCGCACGAGAGATCGCTCCACACGAGCACCATGGCGATGCAACGCGCCAGGCCAACGATCACAAGACCAGTTCGAAGCTCCGGTTCATTCGGCAGAAACACCCACGCGAGGGCAAACATCACGAGAGGGCCCACCACCCAGTTGAGCAGCAGCGAGAGGACCATAAGCCGCCTGTCGCGCACGATCTTGCGCGCCTTCTCAAACCTCACCTTCGCGAGCGGCGGGTACATCATGACGAGGAGGCCAAGAGCGATCGGCAGCGAAATATCGCTGATCTTCACGCGATTGAGAAGCTCCGAGGTTTGCGGCACCCACACGCTGAGGGCAATGCCCACGGCCATTGCCACAAGTATGAAAAGCGGCAAAAGGCGGTCAAGGATGGACAGTCGAGGTGCGGCAGTATCCTGCACGGTTGTTCCTTTCGGCTAGTTCGGGTTCGAGGTGAGCTCGGCCAAGAGGGCGCGAACGCGGCGATCGATATCGTCGCGAATGAGGGTCATGCGCTCCTCCCCCTCGATGCCACGAAGCGATGGCTCATCGATCTCCCACTTTTCGATCGTGCCGCGCATACCCTCGATCGGTTCCACGCGCGCGTCACCTCCCACGATGATGGTGCGATCCGCGGCGCGCAGGATGCCTGGGTCGATCGGTTTCGGGAATTCACCGTCGAAATTTCCTCCGACGCTTGCCACGCTCACACGAGAGGCTTCATTAAGCGTCGCTCCCGGCTTCGTGCCCGCTGAATGCACCTCGATCGCATCGTGCGCATAGTGACGCATAAGCGCCGCCGCCATTTGGCTCTTGCCGCCATTTTTCACGCACACAAACAGCACACTTGGTGCATTCATGCTTTCCCTCCTCGCAGGAATGAATTGTCAACGATGATTCTAGGAATTGCCACTTCCCAAGGCTCCTGCCAAGCCGTGGCTCCAATAATGCTACTCATCCCCCGTATGTCTCTTTTTCGCCCTGACGGCTAGGGTGAGGTCATGACGATCAGGACGTTGGACGAGTTCCTCGACACCATCCCCGACGGCGCCGAACGCGAGCGCATGGTGGAGGTTCTCGATTGGGTGCAAGCGACGTACCCTGAGCTCGAGATGCGCATTGCGTGGAGCACGCCCATGTTCACGCATCACGGCACGTTCATCGTGGGGTTCTCGGCGGCGAAGATGCATATGTCCGTGTCTCCCGAGAAGGCAACGATGGACCATTTCGCTACCTTCATGGATGAGCGCGACACCGACCGCACCGCGATGCTCGCCCGCCAGCCGTGGAGCAAACCCTTCGACTATGAGCTGCTCGCGGAGTTCATCGACTACCAGCTCGCGACGAAAAAAGACGTCACGACCTTCTGGCGTCCCTAAACTCAGGTTCCTTTCGGAGCGGCTGTGGCCGAGGTGGTGAAAAACGACCCGGTTAGGCCCAAATACGGCCTCGACACGGCGATTTTTCACCACTTTCACCCGGCACAGCTCCGCCAGGCCTTCACTCGGTAACACCAAAAACGGGCGAGGGCGCGAGAGTGAGCCGCCGCCCAACCCAATGCTCAATGAGCCAGCGGTCGTGGCTCGCAATGATGAGGGTCCCCGTCCATTCATTGAAGGCCTGCTCGAGCGCCTCAACCGTGGCGAGATCGAGGAAGTTGGTGGGTTCATCAATGACGAGGAACGACGGCGCCTCGTGAAGCGCGAGGGCGAGCTGCGCACGGCGTTGATTTCCCGCAGAGAGCTCGTCGACGCGCGTGCGCCACATGGAGGGGTGCAGCATTCCCGATCCGCGCTCCCCGACCCCCTCGGTCCACACTTCGCGCGTGAAGCCTGGATCGCCCAGGCGTGGCAAGCGTTGCGGCACGAATCCCACGGGCCGGTCACACGACACGGAACCGTGGGCACTCGCGCCCTCTGGCGGCTCACCCGTGGCAATCCAGGTGAGGAGCGTTGATTTGCCGGCGCCGTTACCGCCCGTGATGAGCAAGTGTTCGCCGCGAGACAAGTCGAGGGTGAGCGGCGCCAAGCGCCCTTCAACGGCGGCAGCGCGTGTGGAAAGGGCAAGGCCAGCGGCGTTCTGCGCGGGCGCGAGCGGGAACGTCAAGTCGTAAGAACGGGGCCGACGCACCTCTCGCTCCTCAAGCGCCTCAAGCTTTTTGTCGTCGTTGCGCGTGCGCCGAGTTGAAGTGGCTTGCGCGCGATCGGCAAAGAACTTCTTTGCCATACCGCTCGCCTCTGCGAGACGCACCCCTCCGCTCGCGATCGCCCCCGCCGCTTGGCGGTGCTCGCCAATCTCTCGCTTCTCGCTTTGCTGCGCCGCGTGAATCTGCGCATGCGCCTTTCGGGCCTTGTGCTTCGCCTCGAGGAACTTCGAATACGAGCCCGAGGTGCGATACACACCGTGAAGCTCGTGTCCCTCGGCCGTTGCGAGCGCCTGCCACGTCGCAACGTCGAGGTCGTAGATCGCCGTGGCAGTGTCCTCGATGAACGCGCGGTCGTGGCTCGACATGAGCACCGGCCCCTCCCAC
This sequence comes from Dermabacter sp. p3-SID358, assembly GCF_025147465.1. Taxonomy (GTDB): domain Bacteria; phylum Actinomycetota; class Actinomycetes; order Actinomycetales; family Dermabacteraceae; genus Dermabacter. Next base: position 104,901 of record NZ_JALXOZ010000003.1, on the reverse strand, counting down.
TGGCGCACGGTGCGCGCAAGGAAGGCTAAGCCCTCGGCGTCGAGATGGTTCGTAGGCTCGTCGAGTATGAGCGCCTCGGGCCGCGCGATGAGCATCGCCGCAAGCGGAAGCCTCCCCCGCTGGCCTGGGGAAAGTGTTGCCACATCACGTTCGCGGCCCTCCCCGGCGAGCATCGCAAGGCCAAGCCCCGCAAGCACTTCATCGATGCGCGACTCAAGCGACCACACATCGCGCGCGGTCATCTCCGCGAGCAGCGCGTCATACTCGCGCTCATCACCCGAGCTTTCACCCGCAGCTTGCGCCATGTGCGCCGTGACCTGCTCGAATCTCGCAGAAAGGGCACGAACGGGCGCGAGTGACTCATCGAAATACTCGCTTACGCGCCCCGTGAAGTTTTCTGCCGACGGAGGCTGGCAAGCGTCGGACCCCATTCCTTCCCACGTGACCGCGCCACCTTCGGGCGAGAGCTCCCCGAGCGCAAGCCGAAGCAGAGTGGTTTTGCCGCACCCGTTCGGCCCCACGAGGCACGCGCGCTCCCCCGCCCCCAAGCGAAAGCTCACGCGCTCGAGAAGCGGGCGCGAGGAGAACGAGAACGAGACGGAATCGAAAACTAGAGCAGCCATGACACCTCCCGTTCTTTGGCTCAGATCCTCCAAACTCTACTTTGCTAGTGTCACTCGCGTGAATCTCAAATATGAAACCCATCACGTCACGAGCTCGAATCCCGACGACCACCCCTGGTATCCCGCCTGGCTCACCGCCGTCCAGCAGGGATTCCACGACCCCTACCCCTCGCAGAAATTCCTCGAACACCAACTGAAAATCGACGCGGAACGCAAGGCGACCGCCCGCACGGTTCTCGACGACGACCGTCGCAAGTATGGCCTCGGCAAGGATGTTCCCGTTGCGACCTTCATGGATTACACGGGCGAACTCAACGTGGGCGGCAAGGTCATCGACTGCCACCAGATCAGCGAAGTCACCGTTCTCGCTTCCCACCGCCGCCAGGGCATCGCAACGACCCTCATGACCGAGTCCCTCGCCGAGGCGAAGAAGAAGGGCCTCGCCGTTGCCGCCCTCACCGCGACCGAGGCCGCGATCTACGGGCGCTTCGGTTTCGGTCCCGCAATCTTTAGCACGTCGGTTGAGCTGCATGCCGGCTCAGGCTTTAGCGTTTCCGCGCCCGTCACCGGCACGTGCGAATACATCGACGTCACCCAGCTCGCCGAAGCCTCCCGCTTCGTGTTCGATAAGTTCCACGCGCGCCAAACAGGCTCGATCAACCGCTGCGCGCCCGAAATGGAGATCCGCAACGGCTCGATCGACAAGCCCACGCGCGAGCCCAACAACAAGACCCGCGCGATCGGCCACTGGAACGAGAAGGGCGAGCTCGACGGCTACGCGACGTGGCGCCTCGAAAGCCGCGGCGGCGCCCTCGACGTGATCGACTTCGTCCCCTGCAACACCGACGCGAGCATCGCGATGTGGGCGTTCCTCGGCTCCCTCGACCTCGTGCGCCGCGTGCGCTTCAACAACGCCCGCAACGACGAGCACCTGCCCTGGGCCCTCGCCGATCGCCGCCGCTACCAGATCAACGAGCACAACGACTTCCTGTGGCTGCGCGTGATCGACCCGGCCGCGCTGCTCGAAGCCCGCAACTACTACACCGAGGGCGACGTCACCTTCCGCGTCGTGGACTCGATGGGGTTTGCCGACGGCACCTGGCGCCTCACCGTGAAAGATGGCAAGGGCACGTGCGAGCCCTACGAGGGAGATCCGCAAGTGGAGATCGATGTTCCGGCTCTCGGCTCGACTCTCCTTGGCGGCGTCAACATCCAGGCCCTCGAAACGGTGGGCTGGGTGCGCGGTGACGAGGATGCGGTCGACAAGCTCGGCATCCTCCTGCAGCGCCGCCGCGAGCCGTGGTGCGTGACCTACTTCTAAGCGCGACTACTTCTAGACGCAACCCGCGGTCACTGGACCGTCGGGACGTGAACGCGGACGCCAAACCGTGCGAAGTCACGATCAAACGTGACCATGGTGGCGCCGTACTCAAGCGCCAGTGCGGCGAGATGGGCATCGTTCGTCAGGTTCCCCGCCGCTCCTGCCTCCGCGAGTAGGCCGGAAAGAAGTGCCCCGTGCCGAACCGAGGGCTCTGGAGTGACGACCCTGGGATGAGAGATCCATGCATTGAGCAGAGCCATTGCTTGCTCTGGCGTGATTGGGCGGCCGAGGATACGGGCATGAGTGCAGATGCGCACAAAGCCCAGGAGCGACATCCACGGCATACCGACGACTTCTGTCCCGCTACGGAGCTGCTCCGAAAGCCATGTATGGCTAGCTTCGTGTTGCCTTGCGTCTACATTTACGGCATAGACCAGCACATTCGTGTCAACAATGAGCATCAGCGGCCCTCGGACAACTTTGCAGCGAGGGCCTCGTCCTCTAGATCCGCCGCAATTCGGGTTGCATGCGTGAGGTCGACACGCGGTTGTCCCATCTCGTAGCGAGCAAACGTAAAGTCCGCCGGCGAGCTAACTCCTAGCCCCTTGCGGATTGCATCGTTCACAACCTGCTTAAAGGGAAGCTTCCGATTCGCCATTTCACGCTCGAGTAGCGAGGATACGTCGGGGTCAAGTGTAAGTGTCGTCCGCATGCACGCATCATAGCATCAATGATCATGATGTTTTGATGCTCCTACCCAAAATGCCAGCTCATCGGGGGATCCTGGAGCGGATAGCTCCGAAACGCGAGGATTTGCCACCCCATTTCCGGGGATTCGCCACCCTCAGCGCGGGGATTTGCCACCCCATTTCCGGGGATTTACCACCTCGGTTTGGCACCACCGGTCACGCGCATCAGGGCATGAAGAAACCCCAGGCCGGATCTAGCCGTCCTGGGGTTTTATGTGTGGAGCTAACGGGACTCGAACCCGTAACCCCCTGCTTGCAAAGCAGAAACAGACGTTTCGATAGCCTGGGCCATCTCAACGTTTCCGCTGGTGCGAGCACTATTCGAGCAATGGTGATTTATGGCGTTTTATGGCGTGACGCGGCGCTACTGCGTACTGACTGCGTACCGGCAACAGTGCGAATTACCTGGTCATCACTGGTATTACCTGATGATGAAAACGCGCGCGTGTTCGGTTGCACGATGTTGAAGGTCGTTTCATAGGTTGAAAACTCATGCCCTATTTGACGGGTAGCCGCTTTCGGGCGGGTGAACGTGACGGTGGTGTTTGCATGGGGTCGGTGTGCGCTCGCGGGTTGCATGGGGTCGGTGTTCGATTCAGGGGGAATGTTGCCGTTCGGCGTGACGGTCAGGGAGCAATGAGGCCCGCTTACTTTTGGAAGCGGCGAGCCTTGCTTGGATGGGGTTGGCTGTCTTGGCTGTTCGGTTGTTAGGAAGCTTCGAGGCTTTCTGCGTCTGGCTCGCTATTGAGCGGTGGCAATTCGTTGACCAAGCGATTCAGGGGGTCTTCGTCATCGTCAAACGCGGCGCGTAAGTCGCTGGGGCACTCGTTCAGCAAGCGAACTGGGTCATCGTTCTCATCGTTCAGCGTTTCCGTCCATCTATCCGCGTCAAGGTGGAACAGCGTGGAAGCGAGAGACTCACTTAGTAGGCGTGCGCCGGATTCAGTGAGGGCGGTGTTTCCGATGAAGAACATTAGGCCAACATCAGGATCGTCTGTCACTTGGAAGTCGATGGGTTCGCGTTCGTGTGTTTCGAGTATTACAGGCTTGGTAGCTGGGATGCCGTCCCCGATGGTTGTGTTGAAAATGGTCATCGTTCGCGCCTTTCGTTCTTTGTTGCTGGTTACGCCTGTGCTTGCTTTGGTGTCCATGTGAGGGGGCCGTCATCATTGGCCCATGCGTTGAGGTATTTGTTTAGCCATGCCCCGGCGTTGTATGGCTTGGAGCATTGAGCGGGAATGCTGTCCCAGCCGTCTTCCAGGCCCCATGCCTCCATGTTTGGATCACGGTTGAAGGATTGTGCCAGTTTCATGTGGAAGGCCGTTAGAAGGCTGTCGTAGCGCGTGCAGTCTTTTGCGGCCTTTGCCCGGCCTAACTCCTGAACGTACTTTCGAAGTTCTTTGCGGTCAGGGGACCGCGCGAACTCTTTTGAAATTGGGTCATTGGTTTTGCTGGTCGGTCCCGTCGATTCGGAAGAATCGCGGGTGTAAGTATGTTCCTGGTTATGTTCCTGGTTATGTTCCTGGTTAGTGGTGCTGTCAGGACCCACCCCTAGGGGTTGTGAGGTCCCACCCTGGGTGTCAATAGGACCCACCCCTCTACGGGTTTCGTGGTGAGGCCATTCAAGGACAGGGTTGTAGTGGACCCTGTACCTGTTCGGCAAATTGCGCTTTGGGTTGCTGGGATCGGTGCGCCGCTGGACGCTTATGTGACCGGCCTCTTCGAGTGACTTAATGGCGTTCCGTACCGTGGCCCTGCTTTCGGGGCTGTAGCCCATGCGTTCGGCAAGTTCAGCGCTAGACAAAGCCCATTCCCTTGTTTCAGCGTTGGCCGCTTCCGCAATGACCGCGAGCGCGAGCTTTTCCGTTGGTGTTTTCCCGGCGCGTAGTGCCCATGCGATGAATTGGTGCGCCAAAGTTATCGCCCGTGTCTATTTGTCGCTGTGCAACGGCGGCGCGGCGTAGTTCGTGAATCAGGGACGGAGGAAAGCCGCGGGCGTGGTAAATGATCGCCCGTGTCGGTCGGTGTGTTCGCACGGGGTTGGCGTGCGCGTGAACGTGTGTGCATGATTGAGTTGGTTCCTGATCGAAAGATTGTGCCCCCATTACTTAGCCAGCCAGCCGGGTAATGGGGGCTTTCCTGTTGCATGGTCTAAAGGTCATCGCCAACGGCGTTCGCGCGCTGCGCGGCCACCCAAGCTTCAAGGTCGCCCCGGTCATACCGGACCGCGCGACCCACTTTGTAGCTCTTTGGGCCGCGCCCACAGTTCCTCCAGTAACGAAGTGTGTTTTCAGCTACCCCGATGTGATAGGCGGCCTGCTCTGTGTTTAGCGGAGAGGCCCCGGCGTTAGTGCTTTGCACTGCAATTCCTTTCAAGTCGTAACTCATTCGTGAGCAATGGTGCGTCACTGGCTTCAATGTACAGTACGGCTCACCCTTGTGCAAGCATGAGTTATACGGGTAAGGTCAAGTCATGCAGCACGAGGTATTGAAAGTTCCGGATATTGCGAACAATGACTTTTCCGGCGAAGTACGCTTCACAGTGGAGTCACTTGAACCGCCGTTTTTTGTGACTGTCCACATCGAACTCGTCGAGGAGTCGATTTGGGGGGACGAAGAAAGCCTGGTGCTAACTCCGGAAGTGCAGGCGGTCACCGTGGCCCCCCTCAGCCCGTTTCATGATCCTGGTGTCACAAACGAGATGTTGCGAAGCATTCCGGTCGCCTCGCTTAGCTTTATTGCCGGCAACGAAATACTGGAGCGTGCAACGGGTGAATCATTGGTGCTAGTGACCCCTCAACAAGCCGAACAAGCACGTTCCGACGGGCCAACTGAAAAGACCCTGCGGCTGGTTGCTGGCCTGTATGCTCACGCCGACGCATTAGGAAAGAAGCCTGTGGCGGAACTTGTCACAACGTTCGGCGTCTCGCGATCTACAGCAACGCGCTGGGTAAGGCTCGCTCGCGAGTCGGGTTTCCTGGAGCCCTCAAAGCGGAGCGGAAAGTGAATCAGCGCAGGAATAGGCGCGCCGGGGTCGAAGACCTGTGGACAAAACGGGACGGGGCAAAAAGCGCGCGGCACGGGATTGGAAAGCGTTGGCGCGCCCGCTACGTGGATAACCTCGGTGAAGAACACACCAAAGCGTTCACCCGAAAGATTGACGCTCAAGCCTGGCTAGACTCTCAAACGACCGCGCTAGGAACTAACACACACATCGACCCCCATGTGCGCGTAACAGTGGACCAGCTCGCGGACCGTTTCGAAGCAGGTCTGGGGCACCTGTCCGCTAAGTCCCTCTACGAACTGAAGTCAGTTATCAAGTCACGAGTTCGGCCAAAATGGGGCCGCGTCTATGCCAGGGACATACTTCCGTCGGACGTAAACGCCTGGGTGGCAGGAATGGTGAACGAAGGGCTTTCCGGTTCGCTAGTTCGAAAGTGCGTGGGAACGCTTAGACGGATTCTAGACGTTGGTGTGTCTGATCGTGTACTTGCAACCAATGCGGCCGCGAACGTCCAACTACCGAAAGACACGAAGAAGCACAAGGCGGTCTTTCTGTCGCCCGTGCAGCTCCACGCGCTTTCCACCGCCTGTGGTGACTACGGCGTTCTAGTCGAACTCCTAGGCATTTGTGGCCTTCGATGGGGGGAAGCAACGGCCCTACAAGTAGGGGACCTAGACACTAAGCGGCAACGTTTGCACGTCACGAAGGCTTGGAAAGACGTAGCCGGGAAACTGGAGCTGGGCGAAACAAAAACGGGTCGGGACCGGGCCGTTCCACTTCCCCCGTCCCTAGCGTCTCAGCTAGAAAGCCTGACCCGCGGGCGTTCGGTCGATGAACTCATCTTCTCAGCACCGAAGGGTGGCCCTTTGCGGATCAGAAACTTCACCAGGCAAGTGTTCAAGCCAGGAGTGTTCGCGGTTGATTCGATCCCAAACGAGATGTGGATCTACGACCTTCGACACACGGCGGCGTCTCTCGCGATTCAGTCAGGGGCAAACATCAAAGCGGTTCAGGCGTTGTTAGGTCACTCAACGGCCACGATGACCTTGGACCGATACGGGCACCTTTTCCCCGATGATTTGGGCGCTTTGGCCGCGGCGCTCGAAAATACTGCGTACTGACTGCGTACTGGAGGAATGAGAGAACCCCAGGCTTTCCGGCTCGTATGCCTTCCGACCTGGGGTTTTCCTTGTGGAGCTAACGGGACTCGAACCCGTAACCCCCTGCTTGCAAAGCAGGTGCGCTACCAATTGCGCCATAGCCCCCGGTATGTCAGCGGGTCTGCTCCTCGGCGTCCTGCCAAAGATCGTCCCTCAACTGTTTTTCTTCAACTTTCCGCCAGGCGAAGAGGCCGACGGCGGCGGAGGCGATGAGCAAGAGAAGTGCGCGTAGATACTTCACGTTGCCTCCGTTCGTTGAGTGGGCCTAGCTGGACTTGAACCAGCGACCTCTGTCTTATCAGGACAGCGCTCTAACCGACTGAGCTATAGGCCCTCCTGGAGCAACTGACGTAACTCCAACGAGGAAATACTCTAACCCAGTGCAGGGTGCCCACACAAACGATCAATGGGCCGTGTAGGGCACGCCACACGGTTCTTCCACGAAAGTGCCAGCGCTCAGGCGCGTTTGGGTTCAGGATCAGCGTGTGCGCGGATCACCCGGAGGCTCGTGACGATGCCCTCCACATCTGATTCGGGAAAAAGCACATCCACGGGCTGGAAGTCGTCGGTGTAGGGAGATTCAAAGATTCTGCTTGGCTCCATGACGCCGTTCACGGTGAGCTCGGAGACGATCATGTCGATGAAGCGGATCTGCTCAACGGTGTGGGTTGACTCGTCGAGAAAGTGGGCGAAGGCTTCGACTGCAGCGGCACGATCGAGCCCCGAGAGGGAGCGGAGGAAGAGGCCGAGGCTACCGTTTTCGTGAACGGCCCTGTCGATGTGGGTTCTTTCGGCTCCGAGCGTGTAGAGCATCTTCTCGAACTCGCCGAGGTCGGTCTCGGTGAGCTGCTTATTACGGCGAAGCTTCTGGATCGCGAGGTGGTCGCTGTGTTCGCGCAGGTGCGCCTTGGTTTTATCGCGGAATCGCTCCCAGTTCATGCCGGGCGTTGTGCCGGGCAAGTCGATGTCGACGGCATCGGTGAGCGAGTCTTCAAAGTCGGTGTACACCGGGTTGCGGGCGCCGTCGGACACCACGAACCCGGCAAGCTCCCGCACCCGCACGCGCGCGAGTTCAAGCATGGGGAGCGTGACGTCCACCCACCAGTCCTCTCCGGCCAGGTCTTCGAGCAATTCGGCCCGGGCGGCCACGAGGGGAATGCTTGTGCGGCCAAGGAGGTCCGTAGCGATGGCTTGCACGGTTTCGCGGACGCGATCAGCCGTTGCGGTGTCGTTTTCCAGAAGAGCAACTTGGGCGCGCAGGATCAAGAGGTCAAAGCGTTTCGCGGGTTCAGTTCCGACGCTTGCCGCGCTCGGCAGGCCGCCAAGTTCGAGCGCGTCGTGGGCGTCTTCGGCACTGAGGTGGTCCCATGCTTGGCCGTCGCTGAATTTTTCGACGAGGCGGCGATGCGGCCGAACGAGCACGTTGTCGAGTGTCATGCCGGAGACGAACTCGTGAAGGCGCTCGGCGGTGTCACGGCGAAGATCCGCGTCGCCACTCGAGGCGTCGATACCGCGCACGAGAGCCACGCGGTGCTCGAAAACGCGCTGGGTGAGCGATTTTTGAACGGAGCCTTCCACGGTGGGAAGGTCCTGGCTGAAGAATTCGAGGTTGCCGCAGAAATCGAAGACGTAGAAGTCTTTCTTGTCTTCACCTTCGCCGTAGAGGCCGGGGCACAGGCGGGTGCCGCGGCCGATCATCTGCCAGAATTTTGTTTTCGAGCGCACGGGTTTGAAGAACACGAGGTTCGCCACTTCGGGAACGTCGATGCCGGTGTCGAGCATGTCCACGCTGATCGCGATATGCGGAGCGGAATCCGCGTTCTCGAAACTTTCGATGAGCGAGCTCGCGTAGGAAACGCCGTGCGTGATGACGCGCGCGAACTCCCCCGCGAGATGCGGCCAGCCAGCATCGAACCGCTGGGCAATGAACTCGGCGTGGCGCTGGTTCTTCGCGAAGATGATGGTTTTAGCGAGGCGGTCTCCTCCGGCAACCTTGTGTCCGGATTCCATGAGGAGCGCGAGAACCTTATCCACCGTGTCCTCGTTGAAGAGGAACCGGTTGATTTCATCGGCCTCGATGCTGTCAGGCGGCCCGTCTTCGCCCCAGTCCATCATGTCCCAGTCGTCTTTTTCGCTTTCACTGAGATCGCTATAGCGGATGCCGCGGCGCAAGAACGTCGTCCCCACGGACACGCCCTTCGGCGGCACGAGGTACCCGTCGGTGATGCCCTGGTCGAGGGAGTAGGCGTCGGTGGGAACACCGTCTTCGAGCTGGAACAGGCGGTAGGTGTTGTGGTCGACTTCGTCTTTCGGGGTCGCGGTAAGGCCCAGCAGAAGGGAGTCGAAGTATTCAAAGATGTAGCCGTATTTCGCATACACGCTGCGGTGGGCCTCGTCGATGATCACGAGGTCGAAGTGCCCGGGGCCAAAGAGTCGCTGCTCGCCGTCAACTTTTTGAATCAGCCCGAGCATCGTTTGGTACGTGCAGAGGGACACTCGGCCCGACTTATCGGGGTCCTTCAGGAGGTTGACGGGCCCCGATTCGGGGTAGTGCGCAAGGAACGCCTTATGCGCCTGGTCCACGAGAGCCGTGCGGTCGGCGAGGAACAGCACGTTTTTCACCCACCCAGCGTTCATGAGCTGTTTGACGAGGGCCACGGACGTACGGGTCTTGCCTGTGCCAGTCGCCATGACGAGCAGGGCGTGGCGCTGCTTGCTGTCGAACGCGTTGTCTATGGCGCTGATGGCACGCACTTGGTAGTAGCGGCCCGCGATCTCGGGATCCACGGGTTCAGTGGCAAGCGGGCGGCGGGTCAAGCGGCGCTGGATGAGAAGCTCAAGCTGTTCAGCGGTCGCGAACCCTTGCACGGCACGCGGCGGGTAGCCCGAGGCATCGTCCCAGATCTCGTGCGTGTAGCCGTTGGTGTAGTAGATGATGGGCCTTCGCCCGAATTCTCGTTCGAGGGCGTCGGCATACAGGCGGGCCTGTTCTTGGCCTTCGAGGGGTGAGCGGCGCGTGCGCTTTGCTTCGACGACGGCGAGCGGGAGACCGTCGGACCCCCACAGCACGTAGTCCACGTACCCCTTGCCGGTTGCGCTCGGCATTCCCGTGACGGGGTATTCGCGGTCGCGTTGCTTGTCGAGCGGCCATCCGGCTTCGTTGAGCAGCAGGTCGATGAACTGGTCGCGGGTTTCGTCTTCCCGGTAGTCCTGGGTGTCGCTGCGGGTTTTTTCTGCTTGTGCGGCCCGAACTTCGGCGCGCATCTTCTCGATTTCCGCGTCGAGTTCCGCGATGAGGCTGTCGCGCTCTTCGAGTGCGCGTGCGTGCGCCTCGTCTTGTTCCCTGAACTTTTCGGCGAGCTTCACGACGTCCGCGCGGGACAGCGGCGCGGCCTGCGCCGCGAGCTTCGGGTCGAACTGCCGTCCCATTGGCACGGCATCGGGCGAGGCCGAGTAGCGAAACGCGGCCCACACCATGACGAGGTAGAGCTCCCGCATCACCTGCAGGGCGGCCCCGGCGGGAATCGGTTGCGTGGAGTGCACGGCTTTGTTGCCCACATTCTTGATGAGCATCAGTTTGGTGGAGATGCCATCGCCCGTAATCCGCTTGAAGCGAGGATCCGCGATATGCGCCGCAAGGTCGCGCTTGTACGGCTCCGGCAGATCAAGCAAGCGGTACAGGTGCATCACGAGCAGCTCGATCGAGCGCCGAGCGTGAATACACGCCGTCGACGGATCATTCGTCACATACGACTCCGCCTTCGCACAGCCCTCGTGAATCTGCGGCCATTCAGCCTTCAGGAAGTCGAAGTTCCCCATCACAGCTCTCCTTTGAACGCGCGGGACTGGAGGGAGGCGAACAGTTCGGTATCGCGCTCGAAAGAATGTTTGGCCGAAGCGATCACGCGGTCGATGATCTTAGTACGGCGAGCAAACTCTTTTTGCTCTTCCATTGGTGGCAACGGAATCATAAGTTCAGATCCATATTGTTTCGCGTTAATATTCGGTTGCGCTACAACATTCTGTCGCGCAGCGACCCACCCCCGGTATTTCGAGGTACGGGTGTAAGCGTAGAGAAAATCTGAGTCAATTAACTCAGGGTTCGGAACGAAACGAATCAGGTATCCGGCATAAACACAAGGGCCATCCGAAGTTCGATAGCGAAATGTCTTGCCAACTGTTGCGCCCGACCTTGCAAAAAGAATATCGCCTTCGTTTAGAAGATAACGCCTCCATTCCGAATACTCTCCTGCCGGTCCACGTGCTTCGTCTGAAAGAGTTCCGTCCTCTCGAATATCAGTAATCCTGACATAGCGAGGGAGATCCTCACTGATTTCAGTGCTGGCAACGGTAGCCCCGTATTCCCCGCGTCCGAGACTCACATCATTCAGGCACGAGGATGGATACTCCTTTACCTGGAACATCGAGTTAAACAACGAAGCTTTGAGGGCATCGAGGTCGGCAAGGACTTGGCGGCGCTTGGCGCGGATGGCGTCGGCTTTGTCCAGGATCGCCGCGATCCGCCGCTGCTCGTCAAGGCTAGGTAGAGGTACGAGCATATTCGAGAAAAACTCTACGGGAACTCGACGCTGACCACCACTACCGGTCATTTTGAGTTCACCGGATGCACGGATATAGTCCTGCCGCAGATAGTGCAGAAGATAGCGCTCGTTAAGCTCTTGTCCTGGCCTAATAACGTGGAACTCTGTCGACCCATATCCAAACTCCTGATTTAGGTCGGCTATCCCCACTTTCCCGTTCTCCCAGCAGGGCGTGATTTTGGCGACTAGGATATCTCCATCGCGGAACTGCGTATACCCTTTGGAGACATCGGCATAGTTTCGTTCATCCAATGGAATCGCTTTAGCGTTAACCGCATCTAGCTGAGCCATCCCAACGAAGGAAACTTGAGTGTCGGCGGGCAAACGCGCAGCACGAGGATTGATTTTCGCAACGTCACCCAGCTTCACCATCCTCATCGGAGCATCTCCTCCAGCTCCGCGAGCTCGCGTTCGATGTCGGCGTTGAGCTGTTTGATGTCGGCGATGATGTCGGCGGGGTCGCGGTGTTCGACTTCTTCGTACTCGATTTCTTTGTAGCGGTTGAGGGAGAGGTCGTAGCTTTGCTCGACGATTTCGGTTTTGGGAACGCAGAAGGATTGCTCGGTGCGGGCGCGGTCCTTCTCGCTGCCGTGGCGCTCGAGCCAGCGCTTGCGAACGTCGGGAAGGTCGCTCTGGTCGATCGGGTTGCGCTTATCGTCAAGAGAGAAACCGTCGGCGCGAACGTCATAGAACCACACGTCCTCGGTGCCGCCCGAATCGGTCTTCGTGAACAGGAGAATCGCGGTGGAAACGCCCGCGTAGGGGCGGAAAACGCCCGAAGGAAGCTTGATCACGGCATCGAGCTTCTGCTCCTCCACGAGCGCCTTACGCACGTCCTTATGTGCCTTGCTCGAACCGAAAAGAACACCATCGGGCACGATCACCGCCCCGCGGCCACCGGGCTCAAGCAAGCGAAGGAAGAGAGCGAGGAACAGCAGTTCCGTCTTCTTCGTTTTCACCATGCTGAGCAGGTCACTCGAGGTGGAATCGTAGTCAAGCGACCCCGCAAAGGGCGGGTTCGCGAGGATCACCGTATAGCGGCTCTCCTCACCCGCAGCGCCCTCCGAAAGAGAATCGCGATACGCAATCTCCGGATTCTCCACGCCGTGCATGAGCATATTCATGCTGCCAATACGCAGCATCGTTGAATCGAAATCGAAGCCGCTAAACATCGAGGTGTGGAACGCCTTGCGCTGCGAGGCATCCCGGAAGAGTTCCTCGTGATTTTCACGCACGTACTCAGAGGCGGCCACGAGGAAGCCAGCCGTGCCACAAGCTGGATCCACGATGCGATCACCAGGCTTCGGCGCCATCAGATCGACCATGAGCTCGATAATGTGCCGAGGAGTTCGGAACTGTCCGTTCGTTCCCGAGGTCGCGAGCTTGCTCAGCATGTACTCGTACAGGTCGCCGTTCGTATCCCGGTTCTCCATGGGCACCTGATCGAGCATGTCCACGACCTTCGTGAGCAGCTGCGCGTTCGGAATTGTGAAGCGGGCACCCTTCATGTGTTGAGTGAACGTCGAATCCCCACCGGAGAACTGCTCCCCCAGGTTTTGCAGGTACGGGAAAACCTCACCGCTCATGCGGGCAAACATCAGATCGGGCGAAAGCTCCCTCAGGTTCTTCCACCGCAAATGCTCCTGCCCAGGCAAAAAGACAGGATTCTCAATGGGGCTTCCCGTGTAGCGGGCTTTCCTCTCGGCATTGTCTTGAAGATCATCGAGGCGCCGCAAAAACAGCAGGTACGTGATCTGCTCAATCACCTCAAGAGGATTACTAATACCTCCCGACCAAAATGCATCCCACACCCGGTCAATTCTGCTGCGCAGCTCGCCTTGAATCATGCCCCCATCGTACGTGACCAGCACACGCTAAAGACATGCAGAAAGGGCCAGGTCCCCTCGAACCTGGCCCCTCTCCCCTGCTACAGAGTTTATCTGTCGGTAAGCGTGACCTTGAGGCCGCCAAGCAGCGAAGCCACGATGTTGTACAGGAACGCGAAAAGCGTGCCGAGCGCGGTGATGATCACGAGGTTGAGGCCCGCAACGATCACGGCGTAAGAAATCATCTTGGAGAACTCGAAGTACTCCATGAACGGCAGTGGCTTGCCGCTGTTGAGGTCGGAGCCGATCTGGTTGATCTGATCCCACAGGCCGATCGCGTCAACGATCTGCCACAGCAGCGCCACGGCAACGATCAGCGAGATGCCGAACGCGATCGCCACGAGGAACGACAGCTTCATCACGCTCCACGGGTCAAGCTGCGAAAGCGTGAGCTTCACGCGGCGGCCCTTGCGCGGAGCGTCCTGAGCGGGCGCGGGCGCAGGGTTGCCGGAAGCGGGCCGGCCGGCCGGCTGGTGGGTCGTGCGGCTCTTCGGCAGCGGCTGCGCGCCGCCCTGGCGCTGAGTGCGGGACGTTCCGCTTTGCGGTCCCGCGGGTGCGGGAGCCTGCGAGCTCCGGTGGTCCGACGCCTGCCCGCCCACACCGTGAGCGTCATGTGCACCTTGCTGCTGGGCGTTCTTTTTCGTGCGCGAGCTCGACTTCGGCTCTTCGCTTTCACCGCTCTTGATCGCGTCGATACGGCTCGTGACACCCTCCGAAAGCGCGGCGGTGGCGTTGCGGGATTCGGCGCTCTGCTCGGGACCGCCCTGCTTCGCGATTGGCTGGGTGTTGTCGTCGCTAGTGGAACTCACGGTGTTCTCCTCGCTCATTCGATCAGTCCGAGACTACGGCATCGCCGGCATCATCATTGCCAGCTTCCTCCGCCTCGTCATCCGGTTCACTTTCCTTGAACACGTTGACGAGGATGATCGAGTCTTTCTGGTCGGGCTTCGCGAAGACGACGCCCATCGTGTCACGGCCCTTGGACGGCACGCCCGCGACGGAAGACCGCACGACCTTGCCCTTCTCCATGAGCACGAAAACTTCATCGGTTTCTTCCACAACGGCAGCGCCCACGAGGTGACCGCGGTCGTTCGGGAGCTTCGCGACCTTGATGCCGAGGCCGCCGCGGCCTTGGACGCGGTACTCATCGATCGAGGAGCGCTTCGCAAAGCCGGAATCGGTCACGGTGAACACGAACGTTCCTGGATGAGCAACGTCCATCGCGAGAAGCTCATCATCACCGCGGAACTTCATGCCGGTCACACCGCCCGTAACGCGGCCCATGGGGCGCAGCACATCGTCGGAAGCGGGGAACCGCACGCTCTGGCCGTTCTTCGACACGAGCAGCAGGTGATCGTCGCCGTTGACAGCGCGGGCCGCCACAAGCTCATCGGTGACGAGGGAACCGTCGGACCCCTCGAACTCACGCAGGTTGATCGCGATCAGGCCGGCGCTGCGGTTCGAATCGAACGCGCTCATCGCGGTCTTTTTGACGATGCCGTGCTTGGTGGCGAGCACAAGGTATTCGGCCTCGTCGTACCCGCCGATCACGAGCACGGAACGGATCGACTCGTTCGGCTGGAACTCGAGGAGATTCGCGATGTGCTGGCCCTTCGAATCGCGCGGCGCCTCGGGAAGCTCATATCCCTTGATGCGGTACACGCGACCGAAGTTCGTGAAGAACAAAAGCCACTTGTGGGTCGTGGTCGTAAAGAAGTGATCGACCACGTCGTTCTCGCGCAGGCTCGCGCCGCGCACGCCCTTGCCGCCACGCTTTTGCGCGCGGTATTCATCGGTCTTCGTGCGCTTGACCCAGCCGCCGCGCGTAATCGTGACGACCATGTCCTCTTCGGGAATGAGATCCTCAACCGAAACATCGCCATCGAAGGGGACGATCTGCGTGCGGCGCTCATCGCCGTACTTCTCGACGATCGCGTCGAGTTCCTCGCTCACGATTTCGCGCTGGCGCTGCTCGCTGCCAAGGATTTCCTCGTACTCGAGGATCAACGCGGCGAGGCGATCGTGTTCCTCGGTAATCTTCTGGCGCTCGAGGGCCGCGAGGCGGCGAAGCTGGAGGGCGAGAATCGCGTTCGCCTGGATTTCATCGATGTCGAGGAGCGCGATGAGGGCTGTGCGGGCCTCGTCCACGTCGGGCGAGCGGCGAATGGTCGCGATGACCTCGTCGAGCGCATCGAGGGCCTTGAGGTAGCCGCGGTAGATGTGGATCTGCTCCTCGGCCTTGCGAAGGCGGAAGCGAGTGCGACGCACGATGACGTCGATCTGGTGCTTCGTCCACTCCCGCACGAACGAGTCGATCGAGAGCGTGCGCGGCACGTCATTGACGATCGCGAGCATGTTCGCGGAGAAGTTCTCCTGAAGCTGGGTCTGCTTGTAAAGGTTATTGAGCACAACCTTCGCGACCGCATCGCGCTTGAGGGTGAGCACGAGGCGCTGGCCAGTTTTACCGGAGGTTTCATCGGTGATGTCGGCGATGCCCTGGATGCGGCCGGCCTTGACGAGCTCGGCGATCTTGCGGGCGAGGTTGTCGGGATTGACCTGGTAGGGCAGCTCAGTCACGACGAGAGCGAGGCGACCGTTGATCTCTTCGGTCTTGACGACCGCGCGCTGCGTGATCGAGCCGCGGCCCGTGCGGTACGCCTCCTCGATGCCCTTGCGACCCGTGATGGTCGCGCCATTCGGGAAGTCGGGGCCCTGGATGCGCTCGATGCACGCCTCGAGGAGCTCTTCCTTCGTGGCCTCGGGATTCGTGAGCAGCCACTGCACCGCCGAGGCAACCTCGCGCAGGTTGTGCGGGGGGATGTTGGTTGCCATACCCACGGCGATACCCGCCGAGCCGTTCACGAGGAGGTTCGGGAAACGTGAGGGCAAAACCACGGGCTCATCGACCGTGTTGTCGTAGTTGCCCACCATGTCCACGGTGTCTTCGTTGATGTCGCGCACGAGCTCGAGGGCGAGCGGCGACATCTTGCACTCGGTGTACCTCGAGGCCGCGGCGCCGTCATCACCGGCCGAGCCGAAGTTGCCCTGGCCGAGCACGAGAGGGTAGCGCAAGTTCCACGGCTGCACGAGGCGCACGAGCGCATCGTAAATCGCGGAATCGCCGTGCGGGTGGTACGTACCCATGACCTCGCCAACGACCTTCGCGCACTTGCTGAAGGAACGCTCCGGGCGGTAGCCACCGTCGTACATGCCGTACACGATGCGGCGGTGCACCGGCTTGAGGCCGTCGCGCACATCGGGGAGTGCACGCCCCACGATCACGCTCATCGCGTAATCGAGGTAGCTCTTTTGCATCTCCTTATTCAGATCAACCTGGAAGATCTGATCGCTCTCGTCCTCGTCGATCGCATCGACGGTTGTCGTGAGGCCCTGCGGGATCGCGTGTTCGAGATCCTCGGCGCTCTTCGGGCCCTGATCTTCGATGTTCTCGTCGCTCATGTCTTCTCCCCTACTCTTCCTCGCGTGAATGCTCTCTCAATAACCGCGCTTCGCCTCTCGGCGCGCGATTTAGATATCGAGGAAGCGCACGTCCTTCGCGTTTTCTTGAATGAACCGGCGGCGCGCATCCACGTCGTCGCCCATGAGCACGCTGAACACCGCGTCGGCGTCGGCGGCTTCGGCCATCGTCACCTGCTTGAGGGTGCGCAGATTGCGATCCATCGTCGTGGTTTGCAGCTCGCGCCAATCCATCTCGCCGAGACCCTTGTAGCGCTGAATGCCGTTGTCCTTCGGGATGCGCTTGCCAGCGGCGCGGCCCTCCTCAAGCTTCTGATCGCGCTCGGCGTCGCTGAACACGTACTCGTGCGGCGAGTTCGTCCACTTAAGCCGATACAGCGGCGGCATCGCGATGAACACGTGCCCAAGCTCGATGAGCGGACGCATGTAGCGGAACAGCAGGGTAAGCAGGAGCGTGCAAATGTGCTGGCCGTCAACGTCGGCATCCGCCATGAGAATGATCTTGTGGTAGCGCAGCTTCGTGGGATCGAAATCCTCGCCGATGCCCGTGCCGAACGCCGTGATGAGCGAGCGCACCTCGGCGTTATCGAGGGCGCGATCAAGGCGCGCCTTCTCCACGTTAAGAATCTTGCCGCGGATCGGGAGAATCGCCTGGGTCTTCGGGTCACGGCCAGACACAGCCGAGCCGCCTGCCGAGTCGCCCTCAACGATGAAGATTTCGCTAATCGCGGGATTGCGGCTCGAGCAGTCACGAAGCTTGCCGGGCATGCCACCCGTTTCGAGCGGCGACTTGCGGCGAGTCGCATCGCGCGCCTTGCGGGCGGCCTCGCGGGCCGCGGCCGCCGATTGCGCCTTCGTGACGATCATCTTCATCTCGTTCGGGTGGGCCGAGGCCCAGTCGCCGAGCTTGTCGGTCATGACCTTCGACACGAACGTGCGCGCAATCGTGTTGCCGAGCTTCGTTTTGGTCTGCCCCTCAAACTGCGGCTCGCCAAGCTTCACGGACACAACTGCCGTGAGGCCCTCACGGATGTCCTCACCCGTGAGGTTAGCGTCCTTTTCCTTCATGAGGTTGTTCGAGCGCGCGTAGCGGTTGATCACGCCGGTGAGGGCGCTGCGGAAGCCCTCTTCGTGGGTGCCGCCCTCGTGCGTGTTGATCGTGTTCGCGTACGTGTGCACCGACTCCGAGTACGCCGTGGTCCACTGCATCGCGATCTCCACCGAGATCATGTGGTCGGTGTCTTCGCTATCGAAGCTGATGATCTCCGGGTGGATCACCTCGGCGCGCTTTTGCTTGTTGATGTACTTGACGAAATCCTCAAGCCCCTGCTCATACAGGAACGTCACGGTCTTCGTCTTCGGCTTCTCGGCCGTATCGGCGCCCGCGTCGGTGGGGCGCGCCGCGTCGTTGATGCCGTCGTTTTCATCAACGTCCTCGTCGAGGTTGTCGAGATCCGGAAGATCATCGTCAACGGGATCCTCCACCGGTCGGTGATCCGTGAGGGTGATCTTGAGGCCCTTGTTAAGGAACGCCATCTGCTGGAAACGCTTGCGCAGCGTCTCGAACTCATACTCGGTGGTTTCGAAGATGTCGCCATCGGCCCAGAAGGTGAGCGACGTGCCCGTTTCTTCGGTTTCCTCGCCCTTCTCGAGCGGGGCATCCGGCACGCCATGCGTGTACTGCTGGCGCCACACGTAGCCGTCGCGCTTGATCTCGACCTCGAGGCGCTTCGAGAGCGCGTTCACCACGGAAGAACCCACGCCGTGGAGGCCACCCGAGACCGCGTAGCCGCCACCACCGAACTTGCCGCCCGCGTGAAGAACAGTAAGCACGAGCTCAACCGCCGGCTTCTTCTCCGTGGGGTGCATGGCAACGGGGATACCGCGGCCATCGTCGATCACGCGCACGCCGCCATCCTCGAGCACGTCCACGGTGATCTCACTCGCGTAGCCCGCGAGCGCTTCGTCAACCGAGTTATCGACGATCTCGTACACGAGGTGGTGCAGCCCGCGCTCGCCGGTCGAGCCGATGTACATGCCTGGACGTTTGCGAACCGCCTCGAGGCCTTCGAGGACCGTGATGTCCGAGGCGTCGTAATGCGGTGCGTTTTCCTGGGCTTCGCTCACGAAGGAATCTCCTTGATGGTCAACGCCGGGTCGGTCGAACCCGGGTGTGAGGATCGAGGGCCCGTAAGCCACCTCCACCCCTCGGTACGGGGCCGGGCCCATTTCGGGGGCCCGTGGCCTCTCAGGGCCGTTTGCGGGCCGCTGAGCGGGGCTCGACCACTCTCAACCCTCAAATTTTACCGCACGGGAACCCCAAAAATGGTGTCATGAGCGTAGATCGGCACCGCGTGTGTCGGTCAGCACAGCCCTCCCCCACTGAATTCCAGAGGGTTTGTGGGGGTTTGAGTGACGTGACACGGTGGGCGAGGAAGGTCTGGAGGAGCCACACCAAACCAAGGCCAGACGGGCAGTCCCGAGCGGGGCCGGCGGAAATAGCCCCCATAACCTCTATGCAATCCAGGGAAAGAGGAGAAAAGGGTGGGGTGCGAAGTCCGACGCTTGCCGGCCTCCAACACCCCACCATTCCTTGACCCGTTCCCGGGCCTACCTCAGGGCCTTACTCCTTCTTCGAGAGCACATGCCTTCGATGCCCTTTGGTTACTTGTCGCCTCGCCTCCTCGCAATCACAAGGATCGCGATGCCGCCAAGCACGATGAGCGCCGCGAGACCCGCGGTCGCCGCGATCTCCGCACCCGTGCGCGGCAGATCGATGTGGCGATGCGAGCGCGAGCCCTCGGAGGAGCCGTCGGACTTCCCGGGCGCACGGCCACCCTCGGTTCCGCCGTCCTTCGCAGGCGGCTGGCCCGAGTTGGTACCGTCGTCGCGCACGGGCGGCTGGCCTGGGCTGGTGCCGCCATCCGTGTCGGGGTTGGCGGGCCGCTCGGGGGCGTCGTCACCGGGGTTTGCGGGCGGGGCAGAATCCGCGGGCGCGGGTTGCTTCACCTTCTCGGTGATCGTCACCGTTACGGTGCGCATGACGATACGGCCATCGGCATCGGTCGCGACGAGCGTGACCTTCTGCTCTCCGGGAACGAGAACGGTACCGGGCGCGAGGCCCAGAACCGTGTCGCCCTTCGCGAACGCGGAGCCATCATCGATCACCGTGTAGTGATCGAGAACCTGCTTCGCTGCCGCGGCCTGGTCCGCGAGCGCGCCCTTCTCAACTTCGAACGTCACCGAGTCAGGGCCCTCAATCGCGGCCTCGTCGTCAACGTAGAACGTCGTAGTGGTCGTCTCCTTGTTGCCGGCAAGGTCGGTCGCCTGCACGCTCGCGGTGTAGAAGCCCGCCGGGAGATCGGCAGTCTTGATGGTGGTGCCGAGGCGCGTTTGCACGTTGTGCGTCTCGGTGCCATCCACGGCTGTGGTCTCGGCAGGCCTTGCGGCCTCATCAGCGTTTGCGGACTCCTCAGTGTTCGCAGCCTCGCCCCCGCCGTTCGCGCTTTGCTGCGCGGCCGGGTCTTCATTGCCGCCATCGTCATTCTTGGGCGGCGCGAGGACACCTTCAACGTCCACGGCAGTGCTCGTGAGCTCGGTGTTCTCTTTGTAGATCTCCTTGCCATTGAGGCTCACGGAGACGTTCGCGAGGTTGTCGTCCTCACCCCACGCTTCGAGGTCACGCTGGTCACGGATGACCTGGAGGTTCTCAACCGTGTCGAGGCCCACCGTGGGGTTGACCTTATCGAGAACAACCGGGATCACCGCGACGAGCTCGTTCCCCATCGAATCATTCGAATACACGAGGAGCTTGTCGCCATCGCGCACCGTCACGAGGTGCTCGAAGTCCTGACGATTCACCTCGTCACCGGGGTGATTGTCGCGCACAAAATCGGTCACGTACTCGTTATTGAGCGCGAGGTAGTGGCCCCAACCGTCATCACTGATCGTGCCCTTGAAAGTCACGTCGTCGGTGTTCGTGTAGAGGGTGCCACCCACGAGGCTCGGCTCGGTGAAGTCGAGGCTCGGCGGCTTGACGTCCACCCACAGGCGGAACGACCCGCTGAACTTCTCTTCGCCCTTGTCGTCTTTCACGATCTGATGGAAGTCGAGGATGCCCATCTCGATCGGGAGGTCAACGCTGAACTTGTCGCCCTCGATCGTCGCGGAAATCGGTTCGTTCCTCGTGATCGTGCCATCCTTCGCGCGCGAGGTGGGGATGAACTCGATCGAGCTCACGGGATCGTTGATGGTGCCCGTGAGATGCAGCGTTTTACCGTCCTCGCTCACGCCTTCGCTCGTTGAGTTGATGTCACACCAGTTCTCTTCCGAGTCGCACGTCTCCGGGTCGTACGTGGGGCGCGCGAACGCGTCTTCCTCCGGTTCTTCCTCCGGCGCGGGAGCCTCGCGGCCCTCGATTTCAACGTCGAGAGTGTCCTTCGAGGCGCCATCGCTCGCAACGATGGTCACGACGGGAACGTTTGGATCGACCTTTCCGGAGAACGTGAACGAGCCGTCTTCTTTGACCTCAACAGGTTCGTTGAAGATCCAGGCCTTGAGCTTGGCACCTTCGCGCTCATCCGCGATTGTCCCGGAGAGCGTGTAGGAGCCATCTTCCGCCACCACAAGTTTCCCGTTCTCGTTGAGCACGCCATCATCGAGGGTGATGGTCGGTGCCTGTGAATCCTGCTCGACAGTGATCGTGCGCTTCGCGAGCTCCTTGCCGGAAGCGTCATAGGCCACCACTTCGAGGGTGTACGGCTCGGGGCCCTTATACGCCTTGTCGACGTACTCGAACGTGCCATCGACGATCTTTGCGTCGTTACCGTTCACGCTCACGCGGGAAACATCTCCCTGAACGACGCCCGATACTTCGAGGGCACCGTCGGAATCCTTACCCACGTACGCCTTCTCACCCTCACCGATGCTGTACCCGTTGACGTTCACGAACAGAGGATCGTTGCTGAAGGTCACGATCGTGGAGGCTTCGTTGTAGCCGTGATCGACCGCGCCGACCGTGGCGTATGGCGTGGCAGAGTCGAACGTTGCAACGAAGCTGTCGTCGGCCTGCTTTTTCACCTCGGCCTTGTCGCCGCTCGCGGTAAGCACGATCGGGTCATCCAGGATGCCGGAGCCGCCATCGTTATCCACGGCCGTGAAGTGCACGCGGCCCGGTTCCTTCTCGAGAATCTCCACCGTTGGCGCCGCGGTATCCACCGTGAACGGGAGATCGGTGACCTGCGGCTCGTAACCTTCGTTGATCGTGGCTTTGAGGCGGAACGTGTAGGAGCCGTCGGTAAGAGGCGTATGCTTGCCCGTCGACTCATCCCACAGGGTGCCATCGAATGAACGCCCCATGAAGGTGAGGTCGCCGTCGAACGCGGTTGGAACGTTCGCGCCGATGACGCGTCGAACCATCTCGTCCTTGCCGAGAGTCGCGAGGACCTTGCCGTTCGAATCGAGAATCTCGTATTCGATCGCATCGGCATTGCGCATGAGGAGAATGCCCGGAGTCACGGTGTCGAGAAGGCCGTCGTTATTGGGCGAAAGCGCGAGCGGCGCCTCGTCAGGGGTATTAAACTCGGCGGTCTCCTCGCCGAGCGAACCCACGAGATTCGTATTGTCGGCGGGGCCATCCTCCATCCACGGCTTGCCCGGCTCCTGGATGATGTTTTCCTCATTCCAGTCGCCCACGAAACCAAGGTAGGGAACAGCGAGGTCAAGCGCGCCATTTTCGCCCTTGAACTGCGCCCAGCCCTCGATGAAGTGGTTTCCGGAGGCCGTTTGCGGGGTCAGGGTGAACTGCACCGTGGCGGTTCCGCCCGCAGGCACGGTCACGTTCGAGGCCGACGCCGCAAGCGACTCACTCGAAACCTGAGCGAGGGTCGGCTGCCCCGCTTCATTCGTTTCCCCGAGCACCTTCTGCGCGGGGATGGCGAACGTGCGGTCCTTATCGCCGCGATTGGTGAGGGTCACCGTGAAGCTCTTCGGGCCGTTAATCTGGCCGAGCGCCACGGATGCCTCGCCATCAACGGTCGCGGTCACGTCGGTCGTGAGCGCGCGATCAACCTGCGCGAGACCCGCACCGATCTGGCGCGGAAGGTACGGAACCCCATCCTCATTCTCGAGGATCGTCGCGGTGTTCATGAGCGAAGTCTCGATCAGATCCACGCGCTCTTCACCCGTGACGTTCGGGAAGCGCTCCGCGAACTTCTCCGTGAGAAGCGCGCTCATGCCCGCAACGTTCGGAGTCGCCATCGACGTGCCGCTCATGTTCTCGTAGCCATCTTCGCCAACGGTCGAGTACACGTTGCCGCCGATACCCGCGAGCTGAGGCTTGAACGACAGGTCGTTCGGGGTTCCCCACGACGTGAACGAACTCGGTTCGAGGCCGTCGGGCGCCGGATCCTGCTTGATCTCGTCGGTAAACGTCACGGTCGCATTCGGATCGGCCTTGAGGGCATCGATGAGCTGGTGGCCCTGCTCATTCGTGAGGGCAGCACCGAAGGTCTCGAAGTCCTCAATGCCCGCCATGCCGCGGTAGCCCTCTTCGCCATCGCTGTTGAACACCATGACGCCCTCGGCGCCATGATCAAGGGCGTACTGGAATTTCTCCGCGAAGGAAATCTCGCCGCGCGAAATAAGCGCATACTTACCCTTGAGGTCGATGCCGTCCTTGTAATCCTCGGGGCGCCCAAGCCCCACGTACTCGTAGGGGTGAGGCTTGGCGTCGGGCTCACCCACGCCCTCGAGGTAGCCGATATCTGTGCGCTTGCCGTTTGCCTCGAAATACGCGAGCGGCACGCTCAATGTCGAGTTATTCACCGAGGCGATTGAGAAGGCCGAATCGTTCGTCGAGGGGCTTCCCGCCACGCCATCATCGAGGCGCCCGAGCACGTCATCTGGCCCACCGTCGAGCGAGAAGTTCTGGCCCTCGTTACCGGCGGCGACCAGCGTGATCACGCCCTGCTCGCGGGCCTTCCGCATCGCCTCGTAGGCGCCATCGGAAAGATCTGGAACGCCATTTGGGCTGCCGAGCGACATATTGATGACATCGGCATCGAGCTTCACCGAATCCTCGATCGCGGCGATGATGTCACCATCGTTCGCGCCGGACGATTTCTTCGGGTCATTCGAGAAAACCTTCATCGCAAGAAGCTGCGCGTTCGGCGCGGCGCCGTCGATGCGGCCAGTCGAGGCAAAGTCGGGGGTGTCACCCTCGGAACCGTTCGCCGCGGTAATTCCGGCAACGTGCTGGCCGTGCTGCGAATCGGTGAGGTCCATGACCTCGAAGTTGTCATCCGCGTAGTTGTAGCCGGTGGGCACCTTCTCGTTGAACTTGCCGGCGGCCTCCGGGTTGATCTTCTTGATCTTCGCCTTGGAGAAAACGCCCTCATCAAGGCGCATATCCGGGTGCTTCGCGTACACGCCCGAGTCGATAATCGAGATGACCGTGCCTTCGCCATCAACGCCGAAGTCCTTGTACGCTGCAGGAATGCCCTGCAGGTCGCGCGCTGAATACTCGCTTTGGTAGTACACGCGCTCGCGGCGCACGGAGGCCACCTGCTTCTCGGTCGCGAGATTCTGGATCTTGCCCTCGGGGATCTCAGCACTGAACCCGTTCACGAGGTAACCGAACTGGCGATCAACCTTGAGCCCGTACTTCGCCTTCCACGACTCAAGCAACGTCGCTTGGGAGGAAAGGCGGTTCTTTTCGCCGGATTCGCTCGGGGCCGACGGTTGGTTCTTCAACATGACGACCACGCGCACGCGCTCATTCGACACGGGGCGAGTGCCGCGCTTCTCGCGATGTTTGTGGATTGCCTCGCGCTGAATCTGCGAAATAGCAGGCGTTGAGTCGTGGTCATCGGTAGGTGCGGCGAGCGCTGCCGGAACGGCGAAACTCGCGGCGACGGCGCTGACCGACAGCGCGGCAAGCACCTTTCGCGTAAAGCCTGGGGACACGCTGATCTCCTTTGACGGGAAACTTCGAGGAATCGAACCGAGCGCACCAGGATCATCGACGCGCCAGGGCCGGGGCCGGGGAAGGGACGAGAGGAGGGTCTGTGACTCAGTTCTCAGTGAAGCCTAGACTCAAAGTGACAATTTGGTGGCCGGTTGACCAAAAAATGACACAGATAAGATGAACTGCCTGGTCATCCGTCGGAAATCTTGGCACCGCCGAACCACCCCGAGCTGCCCCCTCCTGGCTGAGAGTCGCGCTCTCCCCGGCAACCTCCCTCAAACAGCCCTCCCTGCTAGCCTCTCCTCCCTGCACCTTCCCCTACCCCAATAGGCTCCCGTAGCAGCATCCCTGCTGCTGCAGCCTTCCCCTACCCCCACAGCCTTTCCCCTACCCCATGGCCTCTCCTTAGTTCCCTTACGCCTCCCTGTCACGAAAGTGGTGAATAACCGCGTCAGAGCACCGTTTTTCTCCGTGAGAGGGCGCTTTTTCACCACTTTCGTTGCGGCGGCGGGAAAAGAAAAGCAACCAAACAGGAAAACAGCTAAATGAACCAGGGTGGCGAAACCAAAAGGAAGGCAACCAAACAGGGAGAACAGCTAGATGGGCCGAGGTGGCGGGGCCAGCTAGATGAGCCAAAGTGGCGGGACCAAAAAAGGGCGCGGCGGCCACCCTCCTGTTCTATCCGTAAGTATCGCGTGGGCCGCGCCAACTCACGGTGCGCCGCCCCTTCTTCCACGACTGCGTGCTCGGCCCCGCAACCTTGATCTCATTGACGACCTGCGCGCCCACACGCTCGTGGATCCGGGTCACGATCTGCGGGCCGAGCATGCGAAGCTGCGCTGCCCACGCCGAGGAATCGGTGCTCACAACGAGTACTCCTTCCTCGAAGCTCTCGATGTGAGAGTGCTGCGCGATCGCCGGCCCCACAATCTCGTCCCATTCGGCGAGCACGCGCCCCGCGCTCAACCCGCGATCCCACCCGAGATTGACCAGCATTTTCTCGAGTACGGTGTTGAGGCGCTGCGGGTCGCGCGGATCGGGGCGCGCCCCCGAATAGCCGGCACCTTGAGCCCGCTCGCCGCGCGGATCGCCCTTGGGCCGCGTCAGACGGCTTGCGCGAGGCCGGTACCCGTGCTTCTTCGCAGCCGCACGGGCTTGATTGAGGGCGCGTCGGCCGAGCTCATCGGGGCGCGAGAAGTCCCGCGGTTTCGCTTCGGGATCGGGCGCAAGCTCGTCTGCACCCTCATCTGTCCCCTGGGGTCCGACGCCTGCCTCGCCCCTCTCGCCCCCATGTTCGCCAAGCGGCTTCACGCCCTGCGCACTCGGCTCGCTCTTGTGCGCGGCCCCATTTCCCCGGCTGCGCACGGCTTCGTGCGAACCAGCGCCCTGTTGCCATGTGCCGAGTGCATAGGGGTTGAGTGATGGCCGCTGCTGACCGTAACTTTCGTCGATTCCGTTCACCACGCGGCCCCCGTATCGTTGCCATATCGAGGCCCGCCCTCGCGCACGGTCGCGGAGCCCTTCACAACATCCACGACGTGAACGTCATCGCCAATCGAGCGCGGAATATCGGCGTCGTTCGCTGTCGTGATGAGCACTTGCGCGGCCCCCTTGATGATGCGGCCGAGACGTTCGCGCCGGTGGGCATCGAGCTCGCTGAACACGTCGTCGAGGATGAGGATCGGTTCGCCGTCGCCGATGTCCCCTTCTTCGATCGTGAGGAGGTCATAGGAACCGAGGCGAAGCGCGAGGGCGAGCGACCATGATTCGCCGTGGCTCGCGTATCCCTTCGCGGGGAAGTCACTGAGGCGAATCTCGAGATCGTCGCGGTGAGGTCCCACGAGGCTCACGCCGCGGTCGAGTTCGTCGTCGCGGCGTTCCTCGATGTGGGCCAGGAGGGCGTCGTGGAGTTGTTGAAGGCTCGGCAGGGGCGGTTCGTCGTGCGTGGTTTCGGCTTCGGTTGCGGCGGCGAGCCCTCCGTCGAGAACGCTCGAGGCGTAGCGGATGTTCGCGGGGCTCGACACGGCGCCGCGCCCTTCGGGGCCGAGGCCGAGGTTGGGATCGGCTCCTTCGTCGCTCGAGACTCGCAAGTATGAGTAGCCCACGTGAGGCCTGAGCCGGTTGACGAGGTGGAGGCGTGCGCGCATGAGTTCGGCGCCGCGGCGCGCGAGCTGCTCATCCCACACGGCGAGGGTTGTTTCCGCGGCTTCTCGCGGATCCATGCCGCCAATCTCATCCGCGGCATGCTTACCACCGCGCCCCTTGTTCATCTGGCGCATCTGTTTGAGGAGGTGATTGCGCTGGCGGAGCACCTTGTCGTAATCCGATTTGATGCTCGCGAAGCGCGGGGCGATCTCGAAGAGGATTTCATCGAGGAAGCGGCGACGCCCTTCCGGTTCTCCCTTCACGAGGGCGAGATCCTCGGGCGAAAACATCACGGCGCGCACCTGGCCGAGGATTTCGCGGGGGCGTGAAAGCGGCTGCGAGTGAAGGCGCACCTCGTTGGCGCGGCCGGGGGCAATTTGCATGTCGATGCGTACATCGCGCCCGGCACGTTCGCACATCGCGCGGATAATCGCGGTTTTCTCCCCTCGACGCACGAGGGCGGCGTCGTGTGCGACGCGATGGGAGGAAAGGGTTGCGAGGTACCACAGGGCCTCGACGATGTTCGTTTTCCCCTGCCCGTTCGCGCCCACGAACACGGTGATCCCGGGCGTGAAGCGAAGGAAGGTGTGCGCGTAGGAACGGTAGTTGGTGAGTTCGAGCGCCTTGAGGTGCATCGAGAATCAGGAGCTCAGATGCGCATGGGCATGAGGAGGTAGCGGTAGTGCTCCTCGGGGGTTGCTTCGAGCGATTCTTGCCCGCGCAAAACGGTGGGCTTGACCGAATCGGGAAGCGAGAAGTGCGTGAAGTCGGTGCCGAGTGCGCCGAGGCCGTCAAGAAGGAAACCCGAGTTGTAGCCTACGACGAGATCGCCGCCTTCGACGTTTGCCTCGAGGACTTCACTCGCCTGGGCTTCGTCACCATCGCCCGCTTCAAGGGCAACCTGGCCCTCGCTGAAGGTGAGGCGCACGGGGGTGTTGCGCTCTGCCACGAGGCTCACGCGCTTCACGGCCTCGATAAGCGGCGCGGTCGCGACGCTCACGGTGTACGGGGTGACATCGGGGAAGAGCCGCAGCACGGGCGGGTAGTCGCCATCGACGAGGGTCGACGTGGTGCGGCGGCCCGAGGATTCGAAGCCGATAAGGTTCGCTGATTCGCCTTCGCTCAGCGCGATTTCGACATTGCCTCCCGCGAGCGAGCGGGCGACCTCGGTGAGAGTGCGCGAGCGTACGAGGGCGCTCAGTTCGCTCGAGGGGTTCTGGGGGTTCCACGTGAATTCGCGAACGGCGAGACGGTAGCGGTCGGTCGCGGCCATCATGACTTTCTCGCCGTCGATCGTGACCTTCACGCCCGTGAGCAGAGGAACCACGTCGTCTTTGCTCGCGGCGATCGAGACCTGCGCGATCGCGCGTGCGAAGGTTCCCGAATCGATCGTGCCTACAACGGGCGGCATCTCGGGAAGAACCGGGTATTCCGCGACCGGAAGGGTCGCGAGGGCGAAGCGGGAAGAACCGCACAGGATCTCGACCTTGGGGCCCTCGTGGCTCACCGAGACGGTCTTGTGCGGGAGCGCGCGCACGATCTCGCTGAGCATCTTGCCCTGGACGAGGACTTCACCGGGTTCATCGACCTCAGCCTCAACGGAGATATGAGCGCTCACTTCGTAATCGAACGTGGAGAACTTGAGCTCGCCATCCTCAGCAACGATCCTCACGCCCTGAAGGATGGGCATTGCGGGGCGCTGCGGAAGAGTGCGGGTCGCCCATGACACAGCATCGTTCAGCACGTCCCGATCGAGATGAAATTTCACGCCTCGGCTCCTTTACGAAAAAGCTTCTCGCGCCCTCGCGCGTACTTTCCAACTTTAGCCAAAATCCTGGGATCGCGCCCGGGCCAAAATTACACGCTTGTCATTCTCGTCCCCAGGGCTTCCACATGCTCGAGGGCCGAGCTTTTCGCTCGACTCGATTTTTCCCCATTACCCGTGTCTCAAGCTTAAACAATCCTCTTAATTACGGCTGTTGACGCTGTGGATAACCAGCATTCATGCAGGTCACGCTGAAAACTACAAGTCTCGGATTCCGTGCGAGTAACGACGAGAAACTGTTGATGTATTGGGCATAACGAGCATTATCGAGCGCTCGGGAGGAAGATCTACTCACAAGAGGCAAGCCGCGCGCGCACATTCTCCACAAAGTTATCCACAATTCTGGAAAGGTTGCTCGTGACCAGGCTTGTTGCACATCCTGCAACCGTCGAACTCTCTAGCGCCTTCCCTGTTCCTGCGCGTTCGTCTTGACCCGAGCGGTGAGCTCCGTAACCTGATTGAAGAGCGCGCGCCGCTCTTTCATGAGCGTTGAGACCTTCTTGTACGCGTGGATCACAGTCGTGTGATCGCGCCCGCCGAACGCATCGCCAATCGCCATGAGCGGCATCTCGGTCAGTTCGCGACACAGATACATTGCGCACTGGCGAGCCGTCACGAGGGCACGTGTGCGGGCAGTACCCTTAATTTCCTCC
Organism: Dermabacter sp. p3-SID358; assembly: GCF_025147465.1. Classification (GTDB taxonomy): domain Bacteria; phylum Actinomycetota; class Actinomycetes; order Actinomycetales; family Dermabacteraceae; genus Dermabacter. The sequence continues at coordinate 75,491 of NZ_JALXOZ010000003.1, read as the reverse complement.
ACCCCGAAACCGAAATACGCTGCAGTTTCCGCGATGATGAGGTTCGGCGTAATTTCCGCGCCCCCATCGTGTGTGAGCAGGTCTTTCAGCACATTCTGGGCGAGCTCAACATCCATGGGCTGCTTCGAGAGCGAATGCAGCGCCTGGACGCGGATGAGCGCGCCTTCGAGCTCGCGGATGTTCGAGGAAATGTTTTCCGCGATGTATTCGAGCACCTCGCGTGGCACTTCCTCGTTGTTTTCGGCTGCGACCTTCTTACGCAAAATCGCGATGCGGGTCTCGAGATCCGGTGGTTGAACGTCGGTCATGAGGCCCATCTCGAAGCGAGAGCGCATGCGATCTTCGAGGCCGCCGAGGAGTTTCGGCGGAAGATCCGAGGTAATGACGATCTGCTTATTCGCGTTGTGCAGTGTGTTGAACGTGTGGAAGAACGCTTCGAGGGTCTCGGGCGCGCGCTGGAGGAACTGGATGTCGTCGATCAGGAGGATGTCGATATCGCGATAGCGGCGCTGGAACTCCTGCGCCTTGCCGAACTGACCCGATTGAACCGAGTTGATGAAATCGTTCGTAAATTCTTCGGAGTTGACGTAGCGCACCTGGATGTTCGGGTGCAATTGCTTTGCGTAGTGTCCGGTCGCGTGAAGCAAGTGTGTTTTACCGAGGCCGGAGCCGCCATAAATAAACAGCGGGTTGTAAGCGAGCGCCGGTTGTTCGGCCACGGCGTAGGCGGCGGCCTGAGCGAAGCGGTTCGAGGCGCCCACGACGAATGTGGCGAACGTGTACTTCGGGTTGAGCCGTGAATCGTTTCCAAGGGATGAAGACACGGGGAAATCGGCGGTCGGTGCTTCGGTTCGCTCGAGAGGTTCGGCGGGGGTGTAGGGAGAGAAGGGGACCGGTTCCGACGGTTGCTGGCCCCCCGGTTGGGCCCCATTCACAGAGTTATCCCCATCTTGAGGTGGGGTGATACCGATTGTTCCCGATGAATCCACAGAGTTATCCACAATGTGGTCAAATGCGGGGGCGGGTGCCGGCGCGGGCGAATCGGGGGCGTCATCGAGACCCAAGGTCGGGTCAATCGTGACCGCAAAGGTTACGGGCTTACCAATGGCTTGCGAGAGCGCCGAGCGAAGCTGCTCGGGAATACGCATCTCGAAAAGATCCTTCACGGTTGAGTTTGGAACCGCGATGAGGGCCGTATCCTCGAGAAATCCACGCAAACTCGAGAGAGTGACGTAGGCGAGGTGGCGATTCGAAACCGAGTCATCGGCGCGCAGAATCTGTTGGCACTGGGCCCACAGCGCATCGCGATCGAGTGCGGTCTCGTCCATTCGGGGGCTCCTCGTGGGGATCGGGTCTGCAGTGGACGTCCATAATTATCCACCATGTTTTCCACATTTATGCCCAACAGCGTGGAACAAGGCGACCACCCTGTCGAATCATTGGGGATAACCATGAGATTCTAGGCACACTTCTCTGAATAGAGGCCCGATCCATTGACCGGCTAGCCGCGCGATTCTAGACTCGATCAGTCTGTGTTCACGAGAACGACACCTTCGAACTCGCGCGCACATCCGAAACCACCGGCCCCACGGGCCGTCTTTAACCGGGCCCTCCGGCCGCCTCGCGGTTCCTTCCCGGAGTACGAGGGCCCCGATTCATTTGGAGAGAAAAGATGACCAAGCGTACGTTCCAGCCGAACAACCGCCGCCGCGCCAAGAAGCACGGTTTCCGCGCACGCATGAGCACCCGCGCGGGCCGCGCCATCATCAACGCGCGCCGCTCGAAGGGCCGCGCCTCCCTCTCGGCCTGAGCTGCGGCGTGACGTGCGGGCGCCAAACCGCCTCCGTCACAATGACGACTTCCGCCTGACCACCCGCAAGGGCGTGTCGGCGGCTCGATCCCACGTGATCGTGCACCTCGCGATCCTTTCCTCCCCGGAGCTGAAAAGGACACAGAAGGAGCCGCGCGTGGGATTTGTCGTGTCGAAAAAAGTGGGGAACTCGGTTGTTCGCAGCCGCACTAAGCGCAGACTGCGAGAAATCATGAGAGCCCGCCTCGATTCGCTCCCCGAGTACGCAAGCGTCGTCGTGCGCACGCGTGCGGGGATCAACGAGATCGATCACGACACGCTCTGCGGTGAAGTCGACTCCGCTCTTACCTCCGCCCTGAGGAAGCTTGACAAGAGCACCGCGAAAAAGGAGGGAGCGGGGAAATGAAGGCAACCGTCGGAATCATTCGCGCGTACCAGCGCGGAATCTCCCCGTACCTGCCCGCCGCGTGCATCTTCACGCCCGTGTGCTCGCAGTACGCGGTTGACTCGATCCGCCGCCACGGAATCTTCAAGGGGATTCTCCTCACCGCGTGGAGGATCCTTCGCTGCAACCCCCTGAGCCGAGGCGGGATCGACCCGACCCCAGCACCGGGCATGTGGACGAACCCGAAACCCGTCACAGGGCGGGACACTGAAAGCCCCGAGTTCGCCCACACCCACTAGGCTTGACCCGAACACCCGACCTCACGCCGCTCATCGCATGACCGTCATGCGCATGCGAGCGGCAGGAAGAAAAGGCCGAAGTTGAACATTCTCTACCCAATTGAGTGGGTCGTCGTTTGGATTATGGTCCAGGCCCACAAACTGCTGTCCTTCGTGATGGACCCTGATTCGGGCTGGACCTGGCTGCTCTCGATCGTGCTGCTCACGGTCGTGGTCCGCATCATCATCTTCCCGCTCTTCGTCAAGCAGATTAAGAGCTCGCGCGGCATGCAGATGGCCGCCCCCGAGCTCAAGGCTATTCAAAAGAAGTACAAGGGCAAAACCGATCCGGAATCGCGCCAGGCCATGGCCAACGAGACCATGCAGGTCTACCGCGAACACGATGCGAACCCCGTAGGCTCCTGCCTCCCGGTCCTTATCCAGATGCCGATTTTCTTCGCGCTCTTTCGCGTGCTGTTCTACAAGCTCCCGGAAGCCGCACAAAAGAACACGAACTTCGGTATTCTCACGCCCGAGCTTGCCGATAGCGCCCACAATGCGCGCATCTTCGGCGGAACGACGATCTCCGATTCGTTCCTTACGGGCGACATGTCCGCGAAGATCATCGCAGGCGTCATCATCGCGCTCATGGTGCTCGTCACGTTCCTCACGCAGAAGGAGCTGACGATGCGCAACATGCCACCGTCGGCACTCGAAGGCCCCATGGCCTCCACGCAGAAGATGATGCTCTACATGCTCCCGTTCATCTACGTGATCTCGGGCCCCGGCATGCCGATCGGCGTGCTCGGCTACTGGCTCACGACCAACGTGTGGACCTTCGGTCAGCAGTGGTGGATGATCACGAAGAACCCCACCCCTGGCTCGGCGGCCGAGAAGGCACGCCACGAGCGCATCAACAAGAAGCGCGAGAAGAAGGGGCTTGAGCCGCTCGACTTCACTCCGAAGAAGTCGAAGCGCGTTCAGGAGATGGAAGCGGCAGAGGCCGAAAACATCCGCGTTCAGCCGAAGCGGTACGAAAACGGCCGCAAACTGAGCGATGAAGAAATGCTCCAGCGTGCCCGCGAGAAGCGGGCGAAAGCCATCGAAGAGCGCCGCAAGAAGGCGGCCGAAAATGGTGGCACCCAAAAGGGCAGCTCGAAGCAGAGCAATGCCCTCGGTAAGAAGCGTAAGAAGAAGTAAGGATTTCCGATGAGCGAGAACGACACGATCGAGAACGAGAAGGCGAACGCGCAGGCCTCCGCTGAGGAGCGCCTCGCGCGCCTCGAAGAAGAGGGCGATTTCGCCGCCGACTACCTCGAAGAACTCATGGATATTGCCGATCTCGACGGCGACATCGACATTGATGTTGACGGCGACCGTGCCTCCGTGGAAATCCGCGGCGCCGCCGAGCTGAGCGCCCTCAACGAGCCGAAGGGGGAGCTCCTCGACGCACTCCAGGAACTCACGCGCCTCGCCGTGCAAACAAAGACCGGCGTTCGCTCGCGCCTCATGCTCGACATCGGCGGTTTCCGCGCGGGCCACAAGAGTGAACTCGAAGAACTCGCCGAGAAGGCCGTTGAGCAAGCAAAGAACGGGGAGGTTCCCGTTCCGCTTCAGCCCATGAACCCCTTCGAGCGCAAGGTCGTGCACGATGTCGCGAAGCGCCACGGGCTCCACTCTGAATCAGACGGCGAAGGCAAGACCCGCCACGTCGTGATCTACCCGCAAGACTGATGCTTCCCGCCCCCGAACACCTCGATCCCCTCGCCCGCGACCTCTTCGGTGAGCGCCTCCCGCTCGCCGAGCGGTACGCGGAGATTCTGCGCACCCGCGGAGCGGAAGAGGGGCTCATCGGGCCCCGCGAGGTGGATCGAATCTGGGAGCGGCACATCATCAACTGCGCACTCATGGTGCGTGCGCTCGGGCCCGTGGGGCTCGTGGAATCACTCGCGGATGTCGGCTCGGGTGCGGGCCTTCCCGGGCTCGTGATCGCTATTGCCCGCGAGGATATTGACGTCACCCTTATCGAGACGATGCAGCGGCGCGTGGACTTCCTCGAGCGTGCGGTTGAGGAGCTTGGCCTTGTGAACGTCGAGGTCGTGCGCGCCCGCGCCGAAGATCTGCACGGCGAGCGCGAGTTTGATGCTGTGACCGCGCGTGCCGTAGCCGCCCTCGACAAGCTCGCGAAGTGGACCGTTCCACTCGTGCGGATCGGCGGTGAACTCGTGGTCATGAAAGGCAAGAGCGCCCGCGACGAGGTCGAGAAAGCCTCGAAGACCCTTGCGCGTCTTGGCGCGGTCGATGTGCGAGTTGAGGAATTCGGAGATCCCTCCGTGGAGGTTCCTACTACAGTGGTACGAGCACACGTTCGTGAAACATCGGGGCGAAAGGGGCCGCGTCGTGGCTGAGAAGAAGAGCTCTCTCGACGAGACGCCGCTCATGCGGCAACTGCGAAACGACATGGAGCTTCGCAAACGCCTTGAGAAGGCAACTTTTGACGCCCCCGAAGATACCCGCATCATGGCCGTCGCGAACCAGAAAGGCGGCGTCGGTAAAACCTCGAGCGCCGTCAACATTGCGGTTGCCCTCGCCAAAGGCGGGCTGAACGTCCTCGTGATCGACTCCGACCCACAGGGCAACGCCTCGACCGCCCTGGGCATCCCCCACGATCCCGAAATCGCTTCGCTTTACGACGTGCTGATCGACGACGAGTCGCTTTCGGCGATCGTCACCCCCTCTCCCGAGGCCGAAACGCTTGAATGTGCCCCCGCGACGATTGATCTTTCCGGCGCCGAAATCGAACTCGTGCCCATGGTGGCGCGAGAGTCGCGCCTCAAGAACGCGCTTGCCGATTATTTCGCCGAACGCGAGGAGAAGGGCCAGGCGCGCCTCGACTACGTGCTCATCGATTGCCCTCCCTCTCTCGGCCTGCTCACCATCAACGCGCTCGTCGCCGCGCGCGAAGTATTCATGCCAATCCAGGCCGAGTACTACGCGCTCGAGGGCATCGCGATGCTGTGGAAGAACATCGATCTCATCCGCAAGCACCTCAACCCCGACCTCGTTGTCTCAACGATCCTGCTCACGATGTACGACGCCCGCACCCGCCTCGCCGCCCAGGTCGCCGAGGATGTGCGCGAGCACTTCCCCACGCAGACCCTTGACACCGTGATTCCCAGGTCGGTGCGCATCTCGGAGGCCCCGAGCTATGCGCAAACCGTTCTCAACTACGATCCCAATAGCACGGGAGCCCTCGCTTACCGCGCCGCTGCGCACGAGATTTCCCGCCGCCCCGAGCCGAAGAACTGAAACGAGGAGATCATGGCGAAGAAACGTGGCCTTGGTCGGGGTATCGGTGCGCTGATCCCCAGCTCTGAACCTGCGCCTAGCGAAAAGCCCGAGGCGACCGAAGCGAAGGAGGCCCCCGCAACCCCCGCGAAGCCCGCGGAAAAGAAGCCTGCCGCCTCCGCTCAGCGCTCCTCGTCGTCGAAAAAGGCTAGCGATTCTTCGGGCGCGGATTCCAAGCCTGCCGGGTCGAAGTCCTCTGCGTCGAAGTCTCGTGCTTCGAAGCCCGCTCAGTCTTCTTCTTCGTCAAAGAAGGGTTCCGACGCCACCCCCGCCCCCGTCAAAGCCGAGGATTCACCGTCGTCCTCCGCCGGCAACCGCGGTGCGGATATGTTTTTTAGCTCTGATTCACGCCCGGGCGAGGAAACGAGCGAGCGCAAGAAGGCCGCCGATCTAGAACTCGCCGATTCCTGGGCCCGAGACGCACGCTCGAAGCGCCGAAGCGGAAGGAGAACCGCTGCGAAGCCTGCTCCGGCGCGTAAGGCCGCGGCCGAGAAGGGCCCGCACAAGTCTGTTGAGGTTCTTGCAGAGCTACCGTCGGAAGCCAACCGGAGTGCCAAGGATTCCGCACTCGCTTCCTCGCATCCCGGTCTCGTGCCCGTTCCTGGAGCCGAGTTCGTTGAGATCCCGATTGCCGAGATCCGAGAGAATCCGCGCAATCCGCGAACCGTTTTCGACGACGATGAACTCGATGAGCTCGCCTACTCGCTGCGTGAAGTTGGCGTTCTCCAGCCGATCGTCGTGCGCCCCATTTCCGATTCCGTTGATGGTGAGTCCTTCGAGATCGTCATGGGTGAGCGCCGTTGGCGCGCGGCGAAACGCGCCGGTCTCGAATCGATCCCCGCCATCGTGCGGTCGACTACCGACGACGACCTTCTGCGCGATGCTCTTCTCGAGAACCTTCACCGTTCCCAGCTCAACCCCCTTGAAGAGGCTGCGGCATACGGCCAGTTGCTTGAGGATTTCAATTGCACTCAGGATGAGCTTGCGGATCGTATCGGGCGTTCACGCCCGCAGATTTCCAACACGCTGCGCCTTTTGCGCCTCCCCCCGCTTGTGCAGCGCCGGCTCCAGTCGGGAGCGCTTTCGGCTGGTCATGCGCGCGCGCTGCTCGGGCTCGACGATGTTCAACTCCAGGAGGAACTCGCGCAGCGTATCGTGAGCGAAGGCCTCAGTGTTCGCGCTGTGGAGCGCCTCATCGCTAATGGTGTGGAATCTTCTTCCGCAACGCGCGCGGTCACTCGTCGCAGCTCCTACAACCCGCGTGTTGTTTCTCTGACCTCGAAGCTTTCGACGAAGCTCGAGGCTCCTGTTCGTATCGACGTGGGCAAGCGTAAGGGCAAAGTGACGCTCGAGTTCACGAATCTCGATGACCTCGAGCGTATCGTCGAGAAGTTGGGTCTCGACGACGTCGAGCTCCCCCAGGAGTAGTTCACGCTGGCGCCACCGCGCCGTATTTCATGTCGTTTATTCGCGGAACTGGTTTCTGAACTCGCCACATTCGCTTTCACCGGTCGACTACGAGGATCTTGTAGCAGCGCTTGGGCCGCAGGGCATTTTTTCGCTTTGTTCTGATGTGCTGTACCCAGCTAGCCAGCGCATAGTTTCACGTGGAACCTTTTTCTTCAGCCGCACCGTCTTCACCGCTGTTCTACCGTGCCCTATGCGAAGCGTATTCGCCTCGGTAGTTGATCTATGTAGTTCGGTCATTTGAAGCGATTCTTCGCTTGCCTGCTAGCGATGAGGTTCGCTTTCGTACCCTGGTTCACTTTCGCAGGTTTCACGTGGAACTGGATGTTCATGTGAACCTGTGGTGTGTTGTCCCGGCAGCGTCGTTCTTCGTGCCGATTGACTATGGGTGTTCAGGTCCCAACCACCCCATCGGTTTCACGTGAAACGGGTACCGGTTCTGTCTTTGCCTCATCATGGATTTGATATTTGTCAGAGTCAGGTTGCTTGGGTTGTACATGTTTGTTGGAGTCTTCAGCGCGCATCCCTCACAAGAATCGCGGCCATGGTCTACTGTCATTCGTATTCGTTCCACGTGAAACATCCTCGATCGGTCGCAGACATAGAAGCGAACTTAGCTGAATGGCGGTATCGGCTTCTCGCGCCACGGGAATATTCCGTTCGCGCCCGGTTTCACGTGAAACAACCTCAAAGTTCCTCGCTAGAAAGTATGTGCAATCCGACTTGCCAGTGTCGTTTGGTCGTTGGGACTTACATGTTTCACGTGAAACTGCTGGTCGAGAGTGCACCTTACTTAGATAAAGCATCGAATCAGAACATATCTTTGTGACCCGGCGAAATCGACTCGCGCGAACAACGTCTACGGGTGTTTCATGTGAAACCGTCGATGCGTGCTAAGTTCGCGAAGCAAACTGATGCTTTAGTCCCTAGGTGGTTGTGCGTGGAAGTCCAACTAGTTTTCACGTCGAACTGGTTTCACGTGGAACTACTGTTGTCGCTTTCTGTTCGATTACCGATGACTAAGCAAGAGCATCGCCAAGGAGCAAAGGTGTTCCTTGGCCACATGCCAAAGCTTCAGTTGGAGGAACAATCCAAAAGATGGCTATGTACAAACTAGTGCGGTCACCCTTGAAGGCGATGTTTCACGTGAAAAGGCGAAAAATGGGCAACACATCTCTCCACCTCAGGCTCCACATAGTGAATAGAAGCGAAATACGGGTGTATGGCCAGGTAAAGAAACTTCCGGGCGAGCACGGCTGCGGGTTTCACATCAAACCCGATCCCTCATACACAAATGTGCAAAGCGCTGTGGATAAACGTTTCGCCCTGTGGCGATAAGTGTCATCCGCAAGGGTAGAGAACCTAGATGCATGGGCTGCACCGGCAGCAAACACCCTGGTCAAGCACTTTAGATCGGAGAGAACATCACAATCGTCCAAGCTATTCACGATGTCAAGAACCGGCGTGGATAACCTTGGGGATAACGCAGTTATACCTATGTGGAGGGCGCTTGGGCAAGTACATAGGTCACGGAAGAAGGAAGTGCCTACCGGTACTGGCTAGCCATGCTTGTCAGCACGCAGCACCTCGAGCGCCTCTCGGATCTCGAACTTGGGGTGAGCGCCGGCCAACAGTCGTTCCCCTATAACCTTCGAATCCCGAACCGCGACGATTCGCCACGTAGGAAGCACGTCGGGAAAGTACGCTTGGGAAGTGCGTCCGAGGGAAAGTTCGTTCACGGAGACATCGTGAACGATCACCAAAACATCCGAAGGCAAAACGCCCTGCAGTTCACGCGCGGTAAGCGGCGCCGGAAGAGAGGGCGCCGCCCACGAGGCCCAAAAGAGATGGATTTCGAAAGTGACGGCGCCGAGAGGTGAGGAAGCGTCGGAAGAGCGTCCTTCGTTCACTCGAGAGTAGCGAGGTACTTTTCGGCGTCGAGGGCAGCGGAACAACCCGAACCGGCCGCGGTAATGGCCTGGCGGTAGCGGTGATCCACAACGTCGCCGCACGCGAACACCCCAGGAAGGGACGTGTGTGTCGTGCGCCCTTCACAAATGATGTAGCCCTCATCGTCGATATCGATTTGGCCCTTGAACAGACCCGAACGAGGAAGGTGCCCGATCGCCTCGAAAAGACCATCGGCGGGGACGGTCTCGCGCTCACCGGTGAGGGTGTCTTCAAGCACGAGATGTGAGAGCTCGTTCTCGCCCTCGATGCCAACAACCTGGGTGTTCCAACGAATGTCGAGCTTCGGGTCGTCTTCGGCGCGCTTGGCCATGATCTTGGAGGCACGGAGCGCGTCGCGTCGGTGAAGCAGCGTCACGCTCTGGCCAAATCGCGTGAGGAATGTGGCTTCCTCAACGGCGGAGTCGCCGCCGCCCACCACGAAGATGTCCTTGTCCTTGAAGAAGAATCCGTCGCACGTCGCGCACCAGCTCACACCCTTGCCGGAGAGACGTTCTTCGCCGTCAACGCCGAGCTTGCGATACGCGGATCCGGTCGCGATGATGACCGTCTTCGCGCGGAAAATGTCACCGCCTTCGGTGCGGATCGTCTTCACGTCACCCGCGAGGTCAACCTCCGTCGCATCCTCGAAAAGGATCTCGGCGCCGAAGCGCTCGGCCTGTTCTTGCATGTTTCCCATGAGATCCGGGCCCATGATGCCTTCGGGGAAGCCGGGAAAGTTCTCGACCTCGGTTGTGGTCATGAGGGCGCCGCCCGCGTCGAGCGAGCCGGCAATGACCACGGGCTTGAGACCGGCACGCGCCGCATAGACGGCTGCGGTGTATCCGGCGGGGCCGGAGCCGACGACCACGACTTCCCGCAAGGGCGCATTGGAAGCATCAGCGGGTGCAGGGGCCTCGGAAGCGTCGGTTTGCGATGCCGAAAGGTCGATACCGAAACCGCCACCGAGGGTGTTGAGAATCGGGGTCTGAGGCTCAGAAGTGGTCATGATGTCCTTTCACAGCGAAGGCTCGCCAACAATCAAACAGAACAAGGGTAGGGGTGGAGGCTGAGTCTCGTAGTCAGCGCTTCGGATCCACGAGCACCTGCGCCGAGAACAGGAGCTCTGAGGAACCATCGGCATTCCTCCCGCACGTGGAACGCACGACCGATGCGGAAACTTCCCCTCCGTCGCGGCGAACTTGAGTGAGGTTGTGCTCATCCAGCACAAGCAGCCACGCGTTCTCGTCGCTGCCCCACGAAACACGCTCGAGCATAAGCACCGACTCGTTTGAGGAGAGGGACTTCAGGCACTTCGTCACGTCGAACGTTGCCGGCGTTTGCAGGCTTCCCGTGTCGAGGAGATTCTGCACCTCGGCGCCGATCGTGTACTCGGTGAGCACTGGAAGACCGGAGTTATCCGTCCCGGGGGCAACATCCGAATCGGTGAGATTCTGCGCTGCCGGGGCGTCCATTTTGACGCTCAGGTTGAGCGCCCATGACAGCATGATGCCAAGGACAATCGTCGCGGCGAGAAAGCCCGCGAACACACCTGGAGGGAAGCCCGTCCAGCTCCTCATCTCGCCGCGCACACGGTCGGCGCGACGCGAGAAGGGACGAATCGGAGTCATTCCTGATTGACCTTCACTTCGGCGATTTCAAGCCGGAACCCGCCATCAACGGCGCCGAGGTTGGGTGCCCACAGCACGAGAGAACGTGCATCCACGGGCTTTTCGGGAGTGAGCGTCAGATCCTGACCGGGGGTGACATCGCCGGCGGCGATAACGTCGCCGAGCTGCCCATCCTCGGTCACGGTGCGCAGCTCAATCGTTCCGCCCTGTTGTGCGCCTGGCGTGATGCGAACGTTTTTGACTTCGCCATCACCAAGATCAAGCTTGATGCCCATGCCCTCGCGGAGCCGGCCGTATTCTGCGCTCGCGTACCGCTGGGTCTTCCACACGGAGCCCGGGTCACCGTCGAACATACGCCCGGCATTCTCGGGATTATCTGCTTTTGCCGGATCGGGCGGGTATACGACGCTCACCTGGTTCAGCGGTGCGAGGGGCTTTGGCTCCTCTGTTGGCTCCTTGCTCGGTTCCTCGGTCGGTTCTTCAGTTTTTTCGGGGGTCTTTTTTTCCGACGCCTGCGTCGTTGGGCTTGTCGCCACATCTCGATCGTGGCGGCCCACTGACGTGACCGACGTGACGGCCCACACGAGACCGAGGATGACGGCGAGGAGGGCGGCAACGAGGATAATCCGCGCGGTCGTCGAGCGGGACACGGTGTTCCCGGATGCGGAGCTAGTTTCTTCGGCTGAGTCGGAAGCGAGCGCGATGCCCATGACATCGCGGAATGCCGAAGTGTGTTGCGTGTTCTGCGCCTCAGGAGCGTCGGTGTCGAGGGCGCTCGCGTCGCGTCCCTGCACGGGGATGACGACGCCGGCTCCGGGGGAGTTCTCGCGTACTCGGGGTGCCGGGTGCTGCACCGCCGAAGGCGGCACAACAATGGGTCGGCCGGATGTTTCGTGGGGGTCGTCATCCGTATTCGGAGTGCTCGGGGCTTCGGCGAGGGATTCCTCGCGACCTGCCACGGGAATCGGTGCGGGAGTGGATGGTGCTGGGGGCGCCACCGGTGCTGTGGGTTCCTCCGCCGACGGTGCCGACGCCTGGCGCGTACCCGTTTCGATGTGCCCGGGGAATGTGCTCGCCGCGGGTGGCGCCTGCGGGGCATCAATCACTTCGGACCACGGCTTTTCCACTTCGGCGACAGGCTTGCCGGCAGTTTCGACCCTCCCCGTGAGCGGAGCCTCGTCACGAGATTCGCTTTCCTCGGCACCGATCGAGTTCTCGCTCGATGTGATGTCGAGATCGTCGTCATCGTTGGGGGCGGTTTCGGGCGTCGCCGACTGCCTCGCTTGGGCGTCATTCTCGGCGGGTGCGTCATTCTCGGTGTTGTCCTCGGCGGCGTCGGCGGAAGCCTCCGACTGCTCAGTCTTGGCCTGCTCCGCTTCAGCCTGGTGCTCTTGACGCTCGAATGGGCCCGCGACGACGGGACCGGCGGCAGCAAGGCTCGCGACGGTTCCAGCGGCGGCACCCGTGGCGCCCGCAACCCCGGCAGCACCGGCTGCACCGGAGTCTTCGGCGGGAGTCTCGGAGTTCTCGCGTTCGGCGAGTGGGACCGGCGCGCCCGCGTGCTGTTCAGGATCGTACGCTTCGAGGGTCACGGGGAGGGATTGCCAAGGAGAGAGCTCCGAACGCACGTCCTCGATCGACAACGGTCGGGGACCGTCGGCGGGGGTGCTTGGCGTAAGCGGGGTGAGGAGAGCGGCAGTGAGTGCCGCCAAATCGGAGGGAACCGTGCGCGGAGATGTGGTCGACGGATCATAAGAGGCGTCGGAACCGAAGAACTCTGGGCTCCTGCCCGTAAGCCCCACGTACAGAATTCGACCGACCGCGCGCACATCGGGGCTGAGCGTGAACGGCTCGGTCAGGTGCAAAATGCCTTCGTCACCGGCGTCCTCGACTCCCGCGCCAAGGATCGTCACCTGGTCGTGCTCGAGATCCACAAAAACGCGGTCCTCGTCGAGGTGGTGGTGGCGGATGCCCTTGCTGCGCGCTTCGTGGAGGATTGTCGTGACGCGACCAGCGATTGTTCGGGCGGTTTCCGCTCGAAGTGCGCCTTCGCGCGTGAGATCGGCGAGGGTGGGAATACCCGGGTCGGTGTAGAGAACAGCGGTTGCCTTCGCTTCGCCATCCTGGGAATCGAATACGTCCCGAACACTTTCAAGGCCGGGGATGCTCACGAGCGAAACGCGTCGGGCGGCATCGAGAACATCGGCGGCATACTCACCGCGCACGAGAAACACGAGGATGGGTTCGCCATTGTCATACACGCCGCGGTGCCACGACGCACCCTCGGTTGCGGACGATGGCACGCGGCCAGAGCCTTCGCGCGCCGACCCGTCGAGAGCGGGGCTCAGTGAGAGAGAAGAAAAGAGCTCCTCGAGGCTGCGGTTATCGGTCACTGTCATCCTTTGGTTCGCTCGAGTATGTCGATCCGATGCTTGACCATCGTAGCGGGGCGCAACTTCCTCGCTCGAGGTTTCCTCCACGACCACGGGAGCCTTGCTCGCCTGCTTCCCGGAACCGCGTTTGCGAAGGAGGCGCGAACTGATCATGGTCGCGGCATCGCGAATCTCCGATACCCGCAGCATCCACGCGACGAGCGCAAATACCCCGGTCATGATGACCGCGACGATTACACCCACGACGATGGCGACGAGGCGCCCTCGCCATGTGAATTCGTCGAGCAGAGCGAGGAGGCCCCAGCCGGTTGCCATCGAGACTGCCCCGGCTACGAGAAGCCGCGCGATTGTGGAAATGGTGCCGAAGGAGTTGATCTGGCTCATGTCGACTCCCTTGCGGGCGAGGTTGCGACGCATGTGCCACACACCCTCGAGCCATCCGATGAGAACCCCGATCGAACTCACAAGAGCCCCCGTTGCCGCCGCGTAGCGGGGGTCGACCCAAAAAAGGATCACCGGGATCGCGACAAGCGAAAGCACAGTAGGTGGAACACGCATCATGAAGGCGGTGCGCGTGTCCTCGTACGCGTAGAAATAACGGGTGACGAGATACGTCGCGGCGAAGGGGGCGAGACCGAGCGTGTACCCGATGAGCACGAGGCCGTTTGCTCCCGCTCCCACGGGTGAAGTGCCGCCCACGACGACCCACATAATCGGCGCGGCGAGCACAACGAGGACGGCCGTCGCGAGGATCATGGGAACGAACAGAATCCGGTTCATTGAAGAGTAAGTGCGGTAGGCCCCGAGGTGATCGCCCACGTTCACGCACTTGGACATGCGCGGGAAGATGCTCGTCACGAGGGAGACCGCGATGATGCCCTGCGGGAGCATAAACACGGTGTAGGACCAGTCGAGGGCCGCGAGAGCGGGGAACAGTTCGCGATTTGCGCCGTCCCCGGCGGCTTGAGCCCGCTCGACCGCCGATACGGCCCCGCCCGTCGACCAACGACGAGCGAACACCGCGACCTGGCCCACGACCATCATCGCGAATGTCCACAGGCCCATCGTGCCGAGCTTGCGCAGCCCGAGTCCTCGAAAACCCCACTTGAACCGAATCTTGAGGCCGATCTTCCTCGTCCACACCCATACGAGAAGAGCTTGCGCGATACTGCCGCCCACCTGGGAAAACGCGAGAACGAGCAGCATTCCCCACGTCCACTGCGTGCCGTCCGGCTGCGCCCCCCAGAGCACGAGGAAAAGAATCGACCCCGCGATATTCATGAGGTTATTGAGGGCCGGTGCCCACGTGAACGGGCCAAAACTCTCGTGGGCATTGAGGATCTGCCCGAACATGATGTACACGCACGAAAAGATCATTTGCGGCATCATGAAATAGCCAAGAACGGTCGCGGCCTGGAGAGTTCCCGGATCAAGCTTCGAGTTTGCGACGATCGTGAGGAACGGGACGGCGAGTGTGCAAAGCCCCGTGACGGCGACCGCGACGACGAAAAACAGGGTGAACAGGCGCGAACAGAAGTCCTCGCCCCTATCCGGGAACTTTGCGGCGCGCACGACCGCCGGTACGAGAATCGCGTTAAGCGTGCCGCCGCCGATAAGAATCCACAGCGAATTCGGCAGGATCTGCGCGGCCGAATAGGCGTTAGCCGCGATCGATGCCGAACCGCCAAGCACCATGCCGAGCAAGAACGTGCGCACGAAGCCTAAAAGGCGCGTCGATGCCGACGCAACCGCCATGACTGCGCTCGCGCGCATGGCCTTGCCGCGCGCAGAGGAAGTGCTCGATTGGTTCATGATCTGGGTGTGGTCCTTTAGCTGTCTTCGCGTGAGTTATGGGATTCGTCGGGCCGGTCGACGCTTTCGAGGTTCTCAGGCGCGGTGATGGCCGGGCTGCGCGCATCTGATTTCGTGCGGCCGGCG
This sequence comes from Dermabacter sp. p3-SID358, assembly GCF_025147465.1. GTDB lineage: Bacteria > Actinomycetota > Actinomycetes > Actinomycetales > Dermabacteraceae > Dermabacter. Next base: position 60,294 of record NZ_JALXOZ010000003.1, on the reverse strand, counting down.
CGGACGACACCCGTGATCACGAGCGCGGCAAGAAGCACCATGGCGACGAGGGTCGTCCAGTTCTCCCATTCGGGATTGACACTCAGTTGGCTTTCGCGAGAGTCGAGAATCACCTCGTTGCCGTTCGCGATCATCACCGTGAACGTTCCATTGCCACTGCGCACGGCTTCGACCGGAATCGCCTTATCGTTCGCGGTCAAGGCTGGCAGGGTAATGGGTTCGAGCGTAGTGCTCGTCTTCGCGATGCGGTTGGAAAACGCTACCGATGGGGTGATGGTCACGGGCGTGGGGAAGCCGTTGTGGACGGTGAACGGGATCGAGGCCTCATTCGAAACGAGATTGTAGGTTCCCGCGAGGGTCAGCGAGATCCGTTCTGCGTTCGCCTCGGTCACCGTGGAGATGCTCGCAAGCCTGGTCACGTGGGCATGCGAGTCGTTGAGCACGGGGGTACTCACGCCTGAGGCGGCAAGAAGAACCGCTCCGGAGAGGAAGCTCGGATCTTCGAGAGTGGCGCGCACATTGCTAAGGGTCGAGAGGCTTTTTTCGACTCTTCCGCTCGCGCCGGCGGGCACCTTCTCAGCTATCGCTTCGATGCGGGCGGGGCGGGCGTCGGCCCTCTCGCCAATGGCGTGCAGTTCGCTTACGTTCCCCACCCAATAGTTTCCCCGCTTGTCGCTGATCGACCGGGTGCCCTCTCCCGCCTGTGCAGCTTTGACGAGGGTGGAAGCGGGGGCGTGCGTAACCCACGGCGCGGAGCCGAGAGCGTCAAGAAGGTCTGAGGTGCGGCCGGGGTCAACCGGGGAGGAAGGAGAGGGGGCGAGGAGGAGTGTGCGGGGGGCCGACGAAGGCTCACCCGCGATGAGCGCCGTATCCGCGAGGGCTCGCTGGACGGAGAGCTCGGGATCGCCTTGGTCGGCGAGCTGCTCCGTGAGGTGCGTGAGGCGCATGTCGTAACCGAGGAGTGCGGCGTCGGGCTTGCCGTCGTGCTCGAGCCGCGCGTAGCCACTCGGCGTCACGCTCGGTTTCAGGGAGGAATAGAAAGATTCGGCGGGGATCAGGGCAGTTTTTGCTCCGGAGGCGCGCACGTCTTTCGTCGTCACAGCTTTGGGATCGAAGCGAGTGAGGGTCGGAGCGTTCTCGAGACCTGCGCTTTTGGCTGCCAAGGCACCTTCCTTCTCGAGAAGTGCAGCCGTGGGTCGGGCCGTCGCGGGGCTTGCAAGTGCGAAAGGCGCGAGTGTCACATCGTGTGTCGCGGCCGCCTCAATGAGTGCTGAACGGCGTTCATCCCAGGTTCTATTCGACCCCCACACCGCGCTTTCGCCGGGCGCGGTGGTCCCTTCGCCTTCGCTCGCAGGTTCATCGCCGCCCGCATCCGAGGCCGGTGCAGGCGTAGTTGGACTTGGGTTCGGTGAGGGAGTGGGTTTCTTCTCTTCGATACTCGAGAGTGCTTCGTCGAGCGTGCTCATGTTCTCGGGAACCTTGAGGTCCGAGAGCATCGACGGGTCGAGCCACCAGCTCACATCGTCGCGCTGGGCTATCTCCCACTGGGCAGCGAATGCCCCCTCTTTCACATCCTTCTCGAACGACTCCGGGTCGGTGGCGATACGTGCCGGATCGGCCGAGGTGAGTGGCGCGAGGTACGCGAGGGTTACGCTCGGTGTAGTGGTGGCCGGCTGCCACACGAGGAATGTGCGCAGGGTCGCGGCCGGTGTGCCGCCTTCGGAGGATTGAGCTGCGTTGGGCGCGGACGTCGCTCCAGTGACGGCCGTGAGCGCAATTCGACGGGGGCCCCACAGCGATTCGTCGCGCGAGTATCCGAGGGTTTTCGCGGGGATTCGAACCGTGAAATCGACGCTTTCGCCTGGGCCGAGGGTGCGCGCGGCAGAGGCTCCGCGCAGCGTGCCTCGGTTGGAGGTGTCGGTCGTGGGGGTCGCCGACCATTCGTCGGCAATCGTGCGATCGGTGACCCGCGAGGTGAGGCCCGAAAGCTGGAGGGCCACCCCCTCGATCGGCGCGTCTGCGGTGTTTGTGATGCTCACGCGGGCCTCGAGCGTGTCGTCGGGCTTGACCGCTCCTGGTGAAAGCGAAAGGAGATCGAGGGTGAGCGGTGCTGTATTTTCTGTTCCGGGCTCGGGTTCAGGTGCGGGTTCCGACGGTAGTTCGGGTGCGGTCAGTGCCACATTCGCGCGTGGTTTCTGGCCGGTAGACTGGTACGCTGCGAAGCCCGTCTGGGCGAGAGCGCCAGCGGGGATAAGAGCCGCACACATGACCGAGTACAGTGCGACCATGACGAGGAGGGCGCGAGAAGCACGCCGCGTCACGGATCGGAGCATGGAACCACTGTAGAGGGCGCGCCTTCGTGCCGCGTGCCAAATACAGGCCGCGCACGCGGAGCGATCCGCACATCACACACCAAGGTGAGGAATGACGAACGTGACTAATGGCGACACGCACGCAGCGCACCGCATCGGCATCGACACGGTTCGCATCCGTGCGCGCAGCATGTTTCAGGCGCTTCCCGCCTCGGTCCATGAACTCGGCGAGATGTTCGAGAATGCAGGCGAGGAGCTTGCTCTCGTGGGTGGGCCCGTGCGCGATGCTCTCCTTGGGCGCAGCAGTGACGACCTGGACTTCACGACGTCAGCCAGGCCCGAGGCGACCGAGCGCATTCTTCGCGAGTGGGTCGCCAATCGCGGTGCGATCTGGGACATGGGCCGGGAGTTCGGCACCCTTGGCGCGCAGCTTGATGGCGTCAAGGTCGAGATCACGACCTACCGCACTGAGGAATACGACTCAGATTCACGCAAACCGCAAGTCGCTTACGGCGACACGATTGATGGCGACCTTTCGCGCCGCGACTTCACCGTGAACGCGATGGCCGTGCGCCTTCCTTCCCTCGAGTTCATCGATCCGTACGACGGGCTCGAAGACCTTGCGAACGGACTCCTGCGCACTCCCGTCAGTCCCGAGCAATCCTTCAGCGATGACCCCCTACGCATGATGCGCGCTGTTCGCTTTGCCTCGACTCTCGGTTTCGAGATCGAGAAGGGGACCGCGCGAGCGATCACGGCCCTCGCCGGACGTCTCGGGATCGTGAGCGCCGAGCGAGTGCGTGACGAGCTCGTCAAGCTTATGCTCGGCGAGAATCCGAGGAGCGCCCTCGAACAGATGGTTGACCTTGGTCTTGCCGAGATCGTCCTCCCCGAGCTCCCCGCCATGCGCCTCGAGATCGATGAGCACCACCGGCACAAGGACGTGTACTCACACTCGCTTACTGTTCTCGAACAGGCGATCGATCTTGAAACCGGCCCCGAGGGTCCCGTGCCCGGGCCGGATTTTATTTTGCGCTTTGCAGCTCTCATGCATGACTGCGCGAAGCCCGATACGCGCCGCTACGAGGAGGGAGGGGTTGTGACCTTCCGCTTTCATGAGGTGGTGGGCGCGCGCATGACGAGGGCGCGCATGAAGGCTCTCAAATTCGATAAGGAGACGACGAAAGCGGTCGCCCACCTTGTTGAGCTGCATCTACGCTTCCACGGCTACGCGGATGCCACCTGGACAGACTCGGCGGTGCGCCGCTACGTGACCGACGCGGGAGAGCAGCTTGAACGCCTCCACCGACTTACGCGCGCTGACTGCACGACACGCAACAAGCGCAAGGCTCAGCGTTTGCGCGAAGCCTACGATCACCTCGAAAAGCGCATCGCGGAACTTGCAGAGCAGGAGGAGATTTCGAAGATCCGGCCCGACCTTGACGGCCGCGCCATCATGCGGGTTCTCGACCTGGAGCCGGGCCCCGCCGTTGGCCGGGCCTACGCCTACCTTCTTGATCTGCGCATGGAGGAGGGCCCCCTCGGAGAAGAAGAGGCCGCACAGCGCCTTCAGGAATGGTGGGCGCATAATGGGGCGCACGAAAGCGCTCCTATGACGGGAGGACACTCGCAGTGAGCGACAAAACCCCGAAGGGGACGAGCCGTACCCGTTCCGCTGGGAAGCGAGCCGCGCGCCCCGCGACGACTCCTGCCGCGGCGAGTATTAGCCGCAGCCGCACGAAGCCGCGCTTAGAACACCAGCCGCAGGGCTCGGGCGGCAAGTCCGCGACTCTCACGCAGAAGGGCACGAACAAAAACAAGGTCAAGCCCACGAATCTCCTGAACTACCCGCGTGCCGGGAAAGAGGGATTCTGGCGTTGGTGGCCCTCGTGGCGGCTCCTCTCCCTCGCGTTCATTCTTCTTTTCTTCGCCGGCGTGGGTTTTGGTGCGTGGTTGTATGCAACGACCGAGGTGCCCGAACCCACCGACATCGCCGTTGCCCAAACGACGCGCGTGTACTACTCCGACGGCGAGACCCTGCTGGGCGAGTTCAGCGAGCTCAACCGCACGATTCTTCCCGCCGACGAGATCCCCGATAACGTCAAAGAGGCGGTCGTTGCCTCCGAGGATTCGACGTTCTACGAAAACCGCGGCATCTCTCCGAAGGGGATTCTGCGCGCAGTCATCAACAACGCTTCCGGTGGCCCGCGGCAGGGAGCGTCGACCATCACCCAGCAGTACGTCGAAAACTATTACACGGGCAAGGTCACGTCCTATTCCGGCAAGGTGCGCGAAATGATCATGGCGATCAAGATCGACGAGGAGCTCGACAAGGACGAGATCCTCTCGCGCTATCTCAATACGATCTACTTCGGGCGCTCCGCCTATGGAATTGAGGAAGGCGCACAGGCCTACTTCGGCAAGAGCGCAAGCGAGCTTGATGACGCGGAAGCAGCTCTTCTCGTCGCCGTGATTCCAGCGCCGAGCGCTTACGACCCCGCGAAGAACCCCGAGAAGGCGAAGGCCCTGTGGGAGCGCGTGATCGATCGAGAGGTGAACGAGACGGGTAGCCTCACGAAGGAAGAGGCCGAAAAGCTCACCTTCCCCGAGACGATCGACTTCAAACCGCAAAACTCGATGCGCGGCACGAATGGTTACCTCATGTCGACCGTGCGCCGCGAGCTCGAAGAACGAGGCTTCGACGAGGATGAGATCGCCACGGGCGGTTTCTCGATCGTTTCGACGATCGATAAGCACACCCAGGAGTCGACCGTCGAAGCAATTGACAATCTCCCCGAAGATCGCCCAGAGAACAACCACGTGGGAACCGTGAGCATCGATCCGTCAACGGGTGCGATACGCGCACTCTACGGCGGCAAGGATTACCTCGAACAGCAGCGGAACGACGCGACACAGTCCCGCATGCAGGCGGGATCGACGTTCAAGACGTTCACACTCGTTGCCGCGCTTGAAAACGGGTACGGCCTTCACTCGTACTGGGATGCCTCCTCGCCGAAGACCTTCAAGGGGTGGACGGTCAAAAACTTCGGCGATGCCTCGCGGGGCACGGTCGATCTTTTGACCGCGACCCGCCACTCCTACAACACCCCCTACGCCGCGCTCAATATCGACATGGGGGCCAAAAAGACGCGCGAGGTGGCAGTCGCGATGGGACTCTCGGAAAAGACCCCAGGACTTGATGACAGCCCGAGCAATGTTCTCGGCTCCGCTTCGCCCACGATGCTCGAACTGGCGGGTGCATACTCGACGATCGCCTCTGGCGGAGTTAAGCGCACCCCGCACATCGTGGAGAAGGTCACGAATGCCGACGGCTCGGCACGCTACGCCTACAAGGACGATGGCGAACGCGTTCTCAAGGAGTCAACGGCTACGAACGCAACCGTCGCTTTGCAAGAGCCCACGAGTTCGCGCGGATCGGCGAAGATCGTCGCGCAGAAAATGGACGACCGCCCCGTTGCGGGTAAGACGGGTACGTCGAGCTCGTTCCGTTCAGCAGTGTTCGTGGGCTACACACCTCAGCTCGTGACCGCTGTGGGAATGTTCCAGCCAAGTGCCGACGGCCGCACGGAAGAACAGCTTACTCCGTTCGGTCCGTGGGAAAACATGACCGGAGGCGCTGCTCCCGCGGCCATTTTCGGTGACATCATGACGAGTGCGCTAGACGGCCAAGACAAGGTCGACTTCCCCGACGAAGTCGATGCTGACGGTAAAAAGAAACAAAAACGAAAGAAGAAGCAAACCGAGGCGCCCGCGCCGCGCCGAACTAAGACGCCCAAGGTGACCGAGGAGCCGTCGGAAGACCCCGCCGAAGAGGCTCCGGAGCCCGCGCCCGAAGAGGAGCAGCCGGCACCGCCGGAGGAGCCGCAGCCCAAACCGGAAGAGCCCAAGCCGGAAGAACCTCAGCCGAAGCCCGAAAAGCCTAAGCCTAGCGAGAAGCCGGAGGCGCCGAAGGTACAACCGACGCGCGGCCATGAAAGACCCGTTCAGCCGACCGACAAGCCCCAAGAACCTCAGTAGCGGTGAGGTCTAGGCCACCGTCGGACCCCCTTCCGCGAACCTTGGGGAGCCGCTAGACTTGGGAAGTCTGTGGAAAACCGCAGGCATATGCATGACCCTCCTGCCACGGAAGGACCGTGGCCGCGATAGACCACAGGAGGTGGGGATTTACACATGCGTAAGTACGAAATGGTTGTGATCCTGGACCCGTCGATCGACGAGCGTACCGTGGACACCACTTTTGAGAAGCTCATCAAGGTTGTTCCCGCTGAGGGCGGCACTGTCGACAACACCGACGTGTGGGGCAAGCGTAAGTTCGCCTACGAAATCGACAAGAAGCAGGAAGGCATCTACGTCGTCCTCAACTTCACGTCGAAGCCCGAAACCGCAAAGGAGCTCGACCGCCAGCTCGGCCTCAACGAGGTCGTTCTGCGCACCAAGCTCATGCGTGTCGACGAGAAGTAAACACCACTTCCACTAGCCACACCGCACCATCAGCTGAAGGAGAGTCATGGCGAACGATACCGTCATCACCGTCGTCGGAAACCTGACCGCCGATCCCGAGCTGCGCTTTACGAACTCGGGCGTTCCCGTTGCGTCGTTCACCGTCGCGTCGACCCCCCGTACGTTCGATCGCCAGTCCGGCGAATGGAAAGACGGCGAAGCTCTCTTCTTGCGCTGCTCCATTTGGCGCGATGCAGCCGAGAACGTTGCCGAGTCCCTCACCAAGGGCACCCGCGTGATTGTTCAGGGCCGCCTCCAGCAGCGCTCCTACACCGACCGCGAGGGTAACAACCGCACCTCGATCGAACTTCAGGTTGACGAGATCGGTCCCTCGCTCCGCTATGCAACCGCAAAGCCGACCCGCACTCAGCGCGGCGGCGGAAATTTCGGTGGCGGATTCAACGGTGGCAATGGCGGTGGCGGCAATTACGGTGGCGGCCAGGGCGGTTACTCCAACCAGGGAGGCTACGGCGGGAACCGCGGTGGCAACCAGGGAGCGCCGCAGGGCGGCCAGAACCCCGCCGATGTTGACCCGTGGAGTAACGGCGGCGCCGAAGAGCCCCCGCCCTTCTAAACCACGCCAATCCGCAAACATCATTGACAATATTCATTCCATCCCGGGTCGAAAACCCGGGCTCCCCTCACTCAAAGGAGCACCACGATGGCGAAGCCAGAGCTTCGTAAGCCCAAGAAGAAGCAGAACCCGCTCAAGAGCGCCGGTATCGAGAACATCGACTACAAGGACCCGGCGGTTCTGCGTAAGTTCATTTCGGATCGCGGAAAGATCCGTGCACGCCGCGTGACCGGCGTGAGTGTCCAGGAGCAGCGCAAGATCGCGAAGGCCGTCAAGAACGCTCGCGAGCTCGCACTCCTTCCCTACTCGACCTCCGGTCGCTGAGCCAAGGAAGGATAGAGAAACATGGCTACTACCAAGCTCATCCTCACCAATGAGGTTTCTAAGCTCGGCGGCCCCGGCGATGTCGTCGAGGTCAAGGCTGGCTACGCTCGAAACTACCTCGTGCCCCGCGGCCTTGCCACGCCGTGGACCAAGGGTGCTGAGCGTCAGCTTGAGCAGATGGCCGCCGCAAACTCGAAGCGCGCCGTCGCGTCGCTCGAGGAGGCCCAGGCTCTCCGCGATGTTCTTCAGACCAAGCCGGTTGTCGTGGCCGAGCGCGCGGGTCAGAACGGTCGCCTCTTCGGCGCCGTGACCGCCGCCGAGGTTGCCGAAGCCGTCAAGGCTGGCTTCGATCGCGAGATCGACCGCCGCAAGGTGGAGTTCACCGCACCGATCAAGTCGCTCGGCGAGTACACCGTGACGGTGCGCCTGCACGAAGAGGTTTACGCGAACCTCGTTGTTCAGGTTGTCGCGGCGAAAGGTGCGCGCGCCTGAACGGTATAGCGTAAGCGCTCACGCAAGAGCGCATGAGGAAGCGGCGGGCTTTGGGCCCGCCGCTTTTTCTTGCCGCGGGGCGTTCAACGTTGCCATTGGGTGGTCAAACCCCCGCGACCGGAAGAAATTGCATACATTAATGCAATGACCTCCTCATCCCCTCACTCACCGACCACGCCGGTCGATCCTCACGAGGGCGGGCACCTCAGCCGCTCCCTCACTCACCGCCAAATGGCGATGATCGCGATGGGCTCCGCTCTTGGTACCGGCCTTTTCCTCGGCTCGGGCGACGCGATTGCCGTCGCGGGGCCCGCTGTGATTATCAGTTTTGCGATTGGTTCGGCGATTGCCATGACGATCGCTCTCGCCATGGGCGAGATGGCTTCGCGCCACCCCGTTCAGGGCGGCTTCGGAACACTCGCCGCGCGCTACCTTTCCCCGTTTTGGGGCTACCTCGTGCGGTGGCTCTACTGGATCGTGACGGTCGGCGTGACCGCTGCCGAGCTTTACGCGTGCAGCCTCTATCTGCAGTTTTGGGCACCCGCCCTTCCCCAGTGGGCGAGTGTCGCGATTCTCGGGGCGATCGTTGTGGCAATAAACGTCGTGAGCGTCAAGAGCTTCGGAACGATCGAGTTTTGGCTTTCGAGTGTCAAGGTCATCGCGGTTGTGGTGTTCATTCTCGTGGGCCTCTGTCTGGTTCTTTTCGGCCTTCCCGGGACCCCGGCGGCGGGGTTCTCGAACTGGACGAGGGACGGCGGTTTTATGCCGTTTGGGTTCAAGGGCGTGTGGGTGTCGATGGCGCTCGTGATGTTCTCGTTCGGTGGTATCGAAATGCTGTCGATATCCGCGGCCGAGGCGAAGGATCCCGCGCGTTCGATCCGCACGGCGGCACAGTCCACAGTGATTCGGTTGAGCTTCTTTTACGTCGTGGCGATCGGCATCATCGTTGCCCTTGTTCCGTGGAAGGAGGCCTCGGGCGCCTCGGGTGACGTGCGCCTATCGCCCTTCGTCATGGTGTTTCACGAGCTCGGGATTCCTGCGGCGGCCGGTCTCACCAATCTCATTGTCGTGATCACAGCACTCTCGGCCGCGAATGCCAACGTGTACGCAGGTTCGCGCTTTCTTCATTCACTTGCGGCCGACTCCCTCGCGCCACGCGTGCTCGAGCGTACGACGAGTCGCGGTATCCCTCTTCCCGGCATCATCGTGCACGCGTGCGGCATTCTGCTTGTCGTGGTTCTCGCGATGACCGGCATTGGCGGTCTTTTTCCGCTCATCATGTCGACCGTGATCTTCTCGGCGGTCATCGTGTGGGTGCTCATCCTCGTGACCTACGTGGTCTACCACCGCACGCGCGATGGGCGCGAGCTGTTCCGCATGCCCGGCGGCGTCGCGACGGCATGCGCGGGAGTCGTGGGGCTTCTTTTCGTGTTCTCGACCGTGTTCGCAGTCGAGCGTATGCAGATGGCGGCGCTCGTGGGTATCCCCTTCGTCATTGCTGTGACTCTCGCGTATGCGCTCGTGTTCCGTCACCGCATCAGCGTTGAGGCGATCGAGGCGAGTTTCGCTGAAGCCGAGAAGGCGCAGTCGACGATCTCTTAGCCTCGTCGCCGAGCGCGTAGGTCCTTTCACAACATCGACACTTTGCCGAGTCTTTACTTTTGATGCCGGGCGGGGGAGGATGTCTACGCATGAACTTCCCTCGTGCCGATGTCTAAAGGAGATATCCATGTCGATGAGGACCACGTTCCGCGGCGCCTCAGCCGCCCTCGCAGCCGCCCTCGTACTTGCTTCGTGTAGCGCAACGGGTGGTGAGGACGCGAAGCCCACCGAGATCCCCAGCGCCGCACCGGAAACGACGACGGCAAGCCCCACTCCGCTCCCCACAACCGAGCCGAGCTCGGAGGCGAGTGAGGAGTCCACCGAGAGCGCCGAGGCGAGCGAGTCACCGAGCAGTGAACAGAGTGAGAAGCCTTCGGCCGAATCCGGAGGGGATGTCACATCCGCCCCTGCCATGATTGCTCACCTCACGAGTGATGATGACCCCGAGATCGGCGATTTTCCCGTCAAGAAGGATGTGATCGCCAAAGCGATCACGGGCGTGATTCCCGATGAAGGCTCGGCAAGCGTCGAATGCGATGGAGACGTGGACATCACGGCCGGCAAACCGAAGACCCACTGCACCGTGAAGGGCGAAGGCACAACTACCGAGGCCTACGTGTACGGAACGTTCTCGAGCGTGCAAGGCACCGGCCTCCTCGTCAGTTTCGAGAACGACTTTGACCCCTCGCTTACCTCGACTCTGACCGAAGCCGGCACCGAAGTGTTTGCCTACGGTGCGGGCGGCATGTGGGCGGCCGACGCGCCGGTCGATGGCGCAAACGTTTCGGAAAAAGCGCTCAAGGCCACCGAGGCGTTCGAGATGCCGGTGTCGAAGTTCGAATGTGCGGGCGAAGTGTTTATTCCGGAAGGCCGCAACTCGCAGGTATGCCCGGTCGAGGCCGAATGGGGCAAGAGCGAGGCGACCGTGATCGCGGCAACGATCCTCAACGCGCAGGAATCGGGCGTGCTCGTTGTTCTCCCGACCCCCGCGGATGGCTAACGTACCCACCCGTGGCGTTGCCCACCAGGCCCTCTCCTTGATTCGCGCACGCGTGAGGGTGGGGTTATATTAGGGAGCGCTTCGATGTCGGTGTGCATTGAAACCTGGTGTCGAAGTGCTTGCGCAAGTGGCGGAATTGGTAGACGCGCACGGTTCAGGTCCGTGTGCCTTTGCGGGCGTGGGGGTTCAAGTCCCCCCTTGCGCACCCAGTGCGGGCCCCTCCTTCGGGAGGGGCTTTCGCGTATCTGCCAATGGTTCAACGAGCGAGAGGTAGGGAGGCAATGAGCGAGGAATCTTGCGCGGATGAGCACCAGAACGCCTGGCTCGGCGCTGTGGGGGAGGGCGCGGGTTATGTTCCGACGGCTGCCGACCTTGCCGCCGCTTCCGGCGTTTTCGACAATCTCGCCCTCGCGGGCACGAAGCTTGAGCTGCCGGAGGTGCACGATCCCGATTGGTGGATCAAGTCGCGCATCGCCTCGGGAGAGTTCGATCGCGAGGCGCTCTTGCCCTCCGTCGTGGTGTTGCGCAAGGAGCACGATGCGCTTGCCGACACCGTGCGCGCGCTCCCGTCAGCGCAGGCCGTGCGCGAGTGCGTTGAGGACTATAACGCTCGAGCGCGCCGGGAGAACGGCGAGGCTGTGCGCGAGGTGGGGCGGCGCTCCGGAACGGGCGGCGAGGCCCCGCTCCTTGCTCCTCTCGCGGATGTTGAAGAATGGATCGCCCTCTGGCATCGCACACACCACTCTTGAGGGTGGAGACAACGGTGTGACCGACCCCGATCGAGGGAATGCCCACCCTCTTTTCTCCACCCTCAGGGCGCTTGAGGTCAGGAAAGAGGTGAAGTCGCGGCGAAGGGATCGTGGCTTGCCTCGGTGTGGGCCGTGTATTCGGCCTTCGCAAGCGCCTCGTCGCGCGCCTCGGTGCCGAGAAGCGAGGCAATGAGCGCGGCCGTCATGTCCATGCCCGCGGCCACGCCCGAGGACGTCCAGCGGTCGCGATCCTCAACCCAGCGAGCCTTGGGTTGCCAGGCGACCGTCGTACCGAACGTGCGTGTCCACTCAAACGCGACCTTGTTGCCCGTTGCCCTGTACCCTTCGAGCAGACCCGCCTTGGCGAGGAGCGCGGATCCGGTGCACACGGATGTGACGAGCCGCGCCCTCGCGCCGACGGCGCTGAGCCACGAAATGAACGATTCATCATCGACGAGAGCTCGTGTTCCGGGCCCGCCGGGGACGAGAAGTATGTCGATATCGCGGCTCGAGAGATCCGCGTAGGAGAGCGTGCTTTCGACGCGCATACTTTGGGCGCTCCGCACGAGCCCCGCGGAGGGCCCCACGAACTCGAGTTCGATGCCGTTGGCGTGACTCAAGAGCTCGACTGGGCCGAATACATCGAGCACTTCAAATCCCTCGAAAAGGACGACACTGACGCGCCTATTCATCGATCACGCCTGACCTTTCTCCCGTGAGGTATTTCGGCCGAATCACATCGATGTCGACCTTCGTGGAAATTCCGTCAACCTTCCCACCGAAACTGAGCTGCCACACCGCCCAATCCTCCTGAGCGGGCCGTTTGGGATGGGAGAACTGCCAAGCCGGCCGGCCCTCGGCATGCGGAAGGTCGTAGTGCATGCGCCACTCCTTGCTCGAATAGAGCACGAGCTTGCGACCCCAAGCCTTTTCCACGATCTTCACGAAATCCTCCACCTCGGCGTTGGCGTGCTCGGCTTCCGGTCGCTTTTCGCACGCGCCATCAAATTCGAGATCGAGAGCGGGTGGGAGCGCACCCGTATCCGGAGGCGCGGTCTTCAGGAAATCGCGCGCCTGATCCGCACCGGGGGAGCACAGCGTGAAGTAGTGGTAGGCCCCCGGAGTGACGCCGGCCGTCAAGGCGCCTTTCCAGTTCTCGGCGAATTTCGGGTCGGTGTAGCCCGAGCCCTCCGTCGCCTTGATGTACGCGAAACTCACGCCGGAATCGGCAACATCGCCCCAATGAATCGTCTTCTGGTGGGAGGAGACATCGATGCCGATGCTCTCCCCTTCGGCAAGCTCAACTCCGCGCGGCAGGTTCGTGAGCGCGGGGGCGTCGGGGGGAGTTGCGGGAATCTCCATCACGCGGGTTTTCACGGGCGCGGCGGCATTCGTGCGCGAGTGAGGCGGTTGCCCGGCCGCAATCGTGTTCACGAGCGTGGCAATCGAGACGAGCGCAAAGCACGCGGTGAACATGGCGACGATCGCTTTGTATTGGCGCCGATAGACTTCGGCGCGAGAAAAGCGGGGCATACCGAAAGTGTAGTGGGGCAGCGCACACAGCGGTGGGTGCGACGCTTGGTGGGCAGCCGTCGGAAGGGAACTAGTACCGTGGTGGCGTGCCCTCTCAATTCCCGCCTCTCACCACTCGATTCGCAGGCGAGTTTCCGGATCTCGTGCGCGAGTGTGCACCCGACATCCCCGCGGGCGTGCGCGTGGGGGCGGTGAATGCTCCGCTCGCGCGAGAGTTCGGCATTGACAAGGGCGCGGAGCACACGGCTCTCGAGCAACTAACTCGCAGCTTTGCGAGCGTTGAGGTTGCGCACGCGATGGCGTATTCGGGCCACCAGTTCGGCACGTTTTCACCCGTGCTCGGCGACGGCCGAGCGCACCTCATGGGCGAGCTGACCTGCAGTGACGGCAGGGTTGTTGATGTTCACCTCAAGGGCAGTGGGCGCACCCCTTTCTCGCGCCCGGGCTCGGACGGCAAGGCGCCGCTCAGCGCGATGTATCGCGAGTACCTCGTCTCGGAGGGGCTGAGGGCGCTCGGCATTCCCGCAAGTCGCGCCCTCGCGATCCTCGAAACGGGGGAGCGGATCAGGCGCCGCGCCCCCGAGCCTGAACCCGCGGGAATTCTCGTGCGCACGGCAGCGAGCCACGTGCGCGTGGGCACCTTCCAGTTCGCGAGGATCGCCGGAGACCAGGGTGCGATCGAGCCGGAAACGCGAGAAAGGCTCGTGCGATTCGCGCTCGAGCGGCACTACCCGGGTTGGGACGAGGGACCGGGCGACTCCCCGGCCCCTGCCCTCGCCCTCCTTCGCGGCGTCGCCTCGCGCCAAGCCCGGCTTGTCGCGCAGTGGATGGGCGTGGGATTCGTGCACGGCGTGCTCAACACCGACAACGTGAGCGTTGCCGGCGAGTCGATCGATTTCGGGCCGTGCGCCTTCCTCGACCGATACGAGAGCGCGGCGTGTTTCAGTTCGATTGACACGGGTGGGCGCTATGCCTATGGGCAGCAGGCGGCGATCACGCAGTGGAACATCGCGCGTTTTGCGGATTCCCTTCTCGACCTGATCGACCCGGATCCCGAGCGTGCGGTCGAGGAGGCGAGCGCAGTGCTGAGCGAATTCGCCGAAGAGTACCGCGCGGCGTTCACGCGCGTGTTCGCGAGGAAGCTCGGGATCGGCGGCGATCCGGGCACGGAAGTAGAGCAATTCGTTGCGCGCATGCTCGAAGCGCTCGAGCGCGAGGAGGGTGACTTTACGCTCCTCTTTAGGGCTCTCACCGAAGGCCGGGAACTTGAAGGGGAGTTCGCCGCCGGGGGTGCGTGGCGCGCCGAACTCGAGGAGTTTCGCGCACGCGCGGGAACTGATCCCGAGCACGCCGAAGCGCTCATGCGGGAAGCGAACCCGATCTATATTCCGCGCAACCACCACGTCGAGCAGGCGCTTCGCGAGGTGGAGCGTGGTGAGACGGCGAGATTCGAGCGGCTCCTCGAGGCGATTCGCGAGCCCTTTACGCGCCGCGAGGGGTTCGACGATCTCGAGAGCCCGCCGCCGAACGCGCGCTATTTCACGAGTTTCTGCGGCACGTGAGCAGGGAGCGAGAGCGTGCTCAGCCGCCGAGTTCGAACTCGAAACGCTCAAGGGGAGTTGTGCCGGCGTTCTCGAGCGATTCAACGCGATCGCTCGTGTCATCGCGCTTATCGAACGCCGCGGCAAGCGGGCGGGCCTCGGCGCGAGCCGATTCAATGAACCCCTCGATGGTCGTGGCTTCGCCGCGCACGCCCTCGATGTCGATTGCGCCGTAGCCCTCGCGCGAGAGCTCGCTCGCGACCACGACGAGCTGCTTGAGTGCCGCGAGAGAGGAGCTCGGGGGGAGCCCCTCGTGGCGCACGTTGGGCAAGTGCCTCACGAAAAGCATTGCTGCCGTGCGAGGATTGCCCGTCGCGAGAAGGAAAAGCATGTGGTCGATCTGGTGGCTCAGATGCATGGGGGAGGACATGATGAGCGGATACGCAAACTCCGCGAGGGCCGCGGCCTCGGGAAGCCTCCCGGCGCGCGCGAGAGGGAAGAGCGCCTCCGAGACGATCGACTGGGGCTCCTCGGCGCATTCGTAGCCGTTCTCGAGAATCTCATCCACGAGGCGAAGGCCCGCTTCCTCGTTGTTCTCCATTTGCCACAGGATCGTGGCCTCCTGGGCCCTCGCGCATGCGTCGCAGTTCGAATATTCATCGGGTGGGGCGGCCTTGATGCGCGCGAGCACGTCGCGGGCCTCGTCCGTCCTCCCCGTTTCGAGTGCCAACGAAAGCTCAGCCCACAGGATTCCCGCTTCGCCCGCTCCCTCGCGGCGATAGGCGGCGCGCATCATGTCGAGCGCGGAGCGCACCTGGGCGAGTGAATACTGCGGGTAGCTGAGGAGCATGACTGTAAGCCACTTGTACCACCACAGGAGGTCAACATCGGGTTGGCTCTCGATCGGGCGCGTGGGATAGCGCACCGGATCGGAATCGTGCATGTGCGCGCACCACAGGAACAGAGTGAGCTGCTCGGTCGCCTCCGCCGCTTGGAAGGCGAAGCCGACGAGCCGCATGCGGATCTCGTACAGGGCGCGTTTATCGCCCGATTCTTCTGCGAGCCGCTCGGCACGCTTGCCGATCTCCCACCGCTCCCGATGCGGCATCGGCGCGGGGGAGTCGAACCGCCGCGTGAGGCTTTCGAAGGTCTCCGTTTCGCTCATCGTGACTCCGCGGCGCCTTTCCACCACGTATCGGTGATCGTCACGGGGGTCGTGCGCTTGTGTCGCGAAGCGAGGTAGCGACGCTCGATGTTCTCGGCGGCGGCCTCGGGAATCTCGCGGCCCTCGAGGTAGTCGTCGATGTCGTCGTAGCTCACGCCGAGCTCGTCCTCATCGGTGCGGCCGGGATTGCCGTCGAGAAGATCGGCAGTGGGAACCTTCTGCCACAGCGGCTCAGGAGCGCCGAGATGCGCAAGAAGCGAGCGAATTTGGCGCTTGTTGAGGCCGAAGAGCGGGAGAATATCCGCGCCGCCATCGCCGAACTTGGTGAAGAAGCCGACCGTGGATTCGGCGCCGTGATCCGTGCCGATCACGAGGAGTCCCTCGTCGCCGCCAATCGCGTACTGGGCGACCATGCGCAGGCGCGCCTTGATGTTGCCCGCGTTGAAGTCGCTCGTTTCGTGTCCAGAGGCGGAGGCGAACTCCGCGCGAAGCGAATCCGTCGCGCCCTTGATGTTGATGGTCATCTCGCGATCCGCACCGATCCAGTTCATCGCTGCTGCCGCATCAGCTTCATCGTGCTGGACGCCGTGGGGAAGGCGCACGGCAACGAAGTGGGCATCGCCCCCTTCACGTCGCACTTTCTCGACGGCGAGTTGCGCGAGTCGACCCGCGAGCGTTGAATCCACACCGCCACTAATGCCAAGCACGAAACCGTTCGTGCCGGTCGAGCGCATGTACTCGGCGAGGAAAGCGACGCGGCGCTCGACTTCCTCGGCAGGGTCGATGTGGG
This sequence comes from Dermabacter sp. p3-SID358, assembly GCF_025147465.1. Taxonomy (GTDB): domain Bacteria; phylum Actinomycetota; class Actinomycetes; order Actinomycetales; family Dermabacteraceae; genus Dermabacter. The sequence continues at coordinate 43,691 of NZ_JALXOZ010000003.1, read as the reverse complement.
GCTTCACGCCCATCTCGTTGACGATTACGTGTTGAATCTCGCGCATGATCCCAGCCTAGCTTTCGCTGCCTTCCTCCCCGTCGAAAAAGTCTTCGACCCTGAGGTCGCGCCGCATGAGATTCGTGGAGAGCGCGAGCATGTCCGAAAGCGACTCGTTCAGGATTGCGCGATCCGCCGGCCGGAGCGGGTTATGTCCCGCGAGCATCGCTTGCACGTACACGAGCCGAACCGTTCGCGAGGCCACGACCTGATCATCGGAGTCGATTCCCGCGAGCATCTTCACGAGGGGGCTGTTCCAGTTGAGCACAAGCGTTGCGAGGGTGGGAAGGCCCGCCTCGGGGCTTTCCGACGCTTGCTCGGGTCCAGTCCCGGCCGTGACTTCACGCATGAGGTCGCCCCAAAAGCCACTCGTGGATTCTTCGAGACGCCGAAGCTCCATGCTCCGCAGGACATCGGGGTCGACGACATACAGCGCCGGGACATCCTCGGGCGTGAACGCGCGCACCTGAACGTCGCAGTCAAGCCCGAAGAGAGCGGTCTCCCCGAGGGCCCGCACTCGCTCTGCTCCTTCGGCTTCGGGGCCAAGTACGGCACCGAATTGCGCGATCACATCGCCGAGCGTGACCGGGGCGGCGCTCGCGGAAGGCATTGCCTCCCCGAGCATTCGCATGAGGTCCTTTTCGTACACGTAGCCCGCGTTGACGACGACCTGGTCGCTCGGGATCACGCCCGCGAGCTGGCGGAATTCCTCGGTCGTTTCGGCGTAGCGCACGCGTGGATTGGCCGCGACAATCTCGCTTACGAGCATGCGGCCCTGGTTCGTTTCGAACGTGAAATGAGGAAGAACGATGCGGGCGAGTTCGGTGTCATGAACGGCGAGGGAGCGCAGCGCGAGGTCGTGAATCGCGAGGAAGCGCTGGAGGCCACGCGGATCGTTTTCGGCGAGAGTGAGAATCCACGTGCGCAAACTCGAGGCGATCGCGCGCTTCGTGACCGCGAGCGCTTCATCGCTCACGAAGCCTTCGCGCGAGGCGGTGGGGGTGAGGCCCGTGGAGTCGAGAACGACCCGAACGAAGAACGCCCATTCGGGAAGAAGATCCGGGAGGGATTCGGAGACGAGGAGACCGCCCATGTAGGCCCGCGTGGCCTGCTTCGCCCCGGGCGAAGGGGAGGCGGGGAGCACGAACGCGGTGCCGCTCGTGCCGGTTTCGGGAACAGAGATGTCGATGATGTCGAGCGGCTCGGCGCCGATGAGCTCCGTGCCGTATTCACTGAGATGCTCGAGGTCCCGCTCGAGGGCCCATGCGTGGAGGTCATCCACGCTGCCCTCCTCGGGGGTATCCGCGCTCGAGGGGAGAGTATTCGGCGAGAGGTGGCGCGTGAAAAAGGGCGTGCGGTTCACGAAACGCTCTGCTCCCCGGGGCCCGCACACCTCGAGCGTGACGGGCAGGAACTCGGCGAACGTGGTCGCGAGCTCCCAGATGCGCGCATACGACGTAAGCTCGCGTGCCTCCGGACGCGGCGTGAGGCGCACTCGAGTGCCCACCTCGACCTGCGCTCCCGATGCCCCCTCGAGGGCCTCGAGCGTGAACGTGCCGTCGCTTCGGCCGACCCAGCGGCTCGCTTCCCCGACCCCGGCGGGGCGAGTCTCCACAATGATCTCGTCGCTCACCATGAAGCAGCTCAGCAGGCCGATGCCGAATTGGCCGAGCCGATCCGTGCGGGGGAGATCGAAGATGTCCCGCTTGCTCGACTGCCCGACGGTCGAGAGGAGTTCCGCCATGTCCTCGCGGTGCATCCCGGCGCCGTTATCGCTCACGACAAGCTCACTCGAATCGGGGCCGACGGGCGTGATGCGGATGCGAGCTTCCTCGAGGGTGAGCGTGCCCATCTCGATGCGAGTCATGACTGCATCGCGCGCATTCTGGATAAGTTCGCGAAGGAACACGCTCGGGCGCGAGTAGATGTGCGTACTCAGAAGTTCGACGACCGCGTGGAGATTGACCTGAAACGGCTGGGAGGGAAGCGTCATGCCTCGATCCTACGGAAACAGGCGGTCCTTAGCAGGCGTCGGCCTTTCAATTGTGTATAACTCGCGCCCGGCGCTGATCAGGCTTCCTTTTCGGGCCCCGAATCACCAGAGTTTTCAACGTCCGCAGACCCTTCGGATTCCTCGGGATCCGGAGCGCCTTCGGTGTCTTCGGGGTCATGAGCATCTTCGGCATCTTCCGGCGACTCGGTTTCACCCGCATTCTCTGCACCCTCGGCATCCACGTCCTCTGCCAAATCCCCAAAGGGGAAGAAACCGTCGGACTCCTCCGGCCCTTCGGCACTTTCGGGAGCCTCGCCAGCGTGCGCATCATCGATCTCCGCACTCTCGGCACGGTCCTCAAACTTCTTCTTGAGAATCTCGACCCGGCGCTTCGCGCGGATGCCGAACAGCAGCATCACGAGGGCGACAACAGAGTACGCGACCATGACCCAGATGAGATGGGCGAAGTTGATCTCGCCACCCGCGATCGCGACCCTCAGTGCGTTCACGACCGACGTGAAGGGCAAGTACGGGCTGATGATCTGGAAGAACTCCGGAGTCGTCTCAATCGGGTACGTAGCGCCCGCCGACGCGAGCTGAAGCACCGTGAAGATGAGCGACATGAAGCGCCCCACGGGGCCAAAGCACGCGACGAGTGCCTGGTTGAGAGCCATGAACGTGAGCGAGGCGATGAACGAAATAAGGAACGCCTGGCCAAGACGCATCATGTCGATCCCCACGAGGAAGTGCACGGTCGAAACCATGAGCACCGACTGAAGCACGCTCACCAAGGCACTCGGAAGGTAGCTCGCGAGGGCGACCATTGCGGCAGGCATGTTGCTGCCCACGCGGCGACCGCTCAGAGCCGGGAACACCAGGAAGAACGCGAGCGCGCCGATCCATAGCGAAAGCGTCATGAAGTACGGGCCAAGGCCGTAGCCGTAGCTTTCAACTTCGTGCAGGCGGTGCTTCGACAGGTCTACCTGCTGAGAGGCAACGCTCGCGAGATGATCCTTCTCAGACGTGGAGTAATTCGGCACCTGCTCGACGCCGTCGGCAAGGCCGTCGTGGAGCTCATTCGCGCCGTCATTGAGTTTGCCGAGGCCGCCGCCGAGTTCGGTCGCGCCGTCATTGAGTTTGCCGAGGCCATCGTTGAGCTTCACGGCGCCGTCATTGAGTTTTATGGAGCCGTCGTGGAGCTTCACGGCGCCATCGTTGAGCTTGCCGATGCCGCCATCGAGCTTTATGGCGCCGTCCTGAAGCTTGCCTGCGCCGGTTGTGAGGTCACTCGAGCCCGTCGCGAGGCGCTGTGCGCCGTCGTTGAGTTTTCCGCTCGCGGCGTCGAGCTTCGAGGCGCCGTCGGCGAGGGTCGAAGCGCCCGCGTACGCGGTGCCCGTTCCGTCCTTGAGCTGGCTCGTGCCATCCGCCAAACGACCCGTGCCGTTTGTCAGGTCGCCTGCACCATTCGAGAGCTTCCCGAGGCCGCTATCGAGCGTATTCGCGCCAGTCGCGAGCTGGTTGATGCCGTCAACGAGTTCGTTTGACTTTGCGTCGAGCTCGCCCACGCCCTCGTCGAGCTTCTTGAACTTGTCCGCGACTTCGCGGGACTTCGCGGCCGCGCGGTCGAACAGCGCGGGAAGTTCGTTGACTTTGTCGTCAAGCGCATGCGCGGCAGCGTCGAGGGGAACGATGATCTTGAGGTCGAGGTCGCTCACGCCGGCGTTGATCTTTCGGGAGCGCTCCGCTATCTGATCGGCGCCGTCCTTGAGGCCGTCGATCATGAGCTTTTGCTGCTCGGGATCCATCTCGTCCCAGTGTTCTTGAATGTCGGCGAGCGATTCCGCGTAGTCTTCGGTGCCCTCGACGTCTTCGACCGTGAGTTTCTTGAGTTCCACGGCCTCGTCGTGAGCGCCGCGGGTCTTGTCTTTCACCTCGTGGAGGTGATCTACGATCTCGGGTCCGCGATTGCTCAGATCTTGCGTGCGTTCGGCGATGAGCTCGGAGCCATCGGCGAGAGCTGCGGAGCCTTTCTTGAGCTCCGCGACAGCTCCGGGGAGGATCGAAGTCTTCGAGTTCAGTTCGTTCAAGCCCTCGGCAAGTTTCGCGGAGCCACCCTGGGCGTCCGTGAGGCCGTCACGCAGGCGAATCGCGCCGTTGTTGACCTGCGAGGCACCGTCGGAAAGTTGACCCGCGGCCGAATCCAGCCGGCCCACGCCGTTCGCGAGATCGCCTGCGCCAACCGCGGCGCGCCCCGTCGCATCCTTGAGCTGAGTTGTGCCATTCGCGAGGGTGTTCGCGCCGTTCGCGAGGGTGACGGTGCCGTCCTTGAGGTCGCCGAGACCCACGACGAGCCTGCCGGAGCCGTCCTTCGCGGTCGTGGTGCCGTCGGCAAGCTGGGCAGTGCCGTCCTTCGCTGCAGCCGTTCCGTCCACGAGCTGACCGGAACCATCCTTCGCGTTCGCAGTGCCGTCGGCGAGCTTGTCGGCGCCGTCTTTTGCGTCAGAAGAGCCGTCGGCGAGCTGCCCGGCGCCGTCCTCGGCATCCGAGAGCGAGTCGTGCATATCGTTGAAGCCCGCGTAGATGTTGTGGAGGTACTCGTCGCTCACCTTTTCGTTGAGCGAATCCGTGACCTTCGTGAGGATGCTCTGGGCGAGGTTGCCCGAGATCATATTTTTCGCGTCGTTGGTCGTGATCGAGAGTTCGGCTTTCGCGGCCGTCGAGGGGTCGTCGTTACCAACGGAAGCGACGTTCGTGCTGAAGTTTTCGGGGATCCGCAAAATCGCGTAGATCTCGCCGTCTTCGAGGGCCTTTTGGGCCTCATCCTCGGACATCTCGGTCCAGTCGAGGTTGTTGTTCGAGGTCGAGTCGAGAAGCTCGTCGGTGAGCTCGTCGCCGACCTCGAGATCGGGGTCGGTGTTGCCCTTATCGAGGTTCACGACGGCCGCGGGCACCTGGTGGAGCCGGTTGATGGGGTCGACGTTTGACCACGTGAGCAGTGCGGCATACACAAGCGGGACGAGCGATACGCCGATCACGAGGATCATGACGCGGATGATGGAAAGGCTGTTTCCCGAGTTTCGAAGGCGTCGCGCGAGGGAGTTGCTCTTGGCCTTGTGCGAGGCGTGCCTGGTGGCTTGTGACATGAAACGTTCTCCTTAGGCGGCCTTGAGGCCTGTTGCGGCCGCGAGGAAGGTGGTTGTCGTTTCGACCATCGCGGTAACCGGAAGGTCGTCGCGGAGGTCTTTCATGGCTTGCGAGATGAGGCCCGCAGAGAGGAATTCGGCGTATCGGGCCGCGCGCGGTCCCGTGAGGCGGGTGAGAGCATCGCGTAGGGTGACGAAGCCGAGCATGCGCCCCGCGAGGAAGCGTGTGAGCTCACTTTCGGCGGCGCGGCCGCTAGGGCCGTCGAGGACGGCGAGGTAGAAAGTGCGGTTTTCGCTGAGGTGCGTGAAGAGCGCCGTGAAGTTTTCGGCGGCAAAGCGGGTCCAGGTGTCGGGGTTCTTAGTTGCGTTGGAGGAGTCCGACGCCTGCTTGGGGAGCATCGCGAATGCTTCTTCGAGGCGCTCCATGGCCGCCGCGTGCATGAGTGTGGGGATGTCCCCGAAGTGCTGGTAGAACGTGGGTCGGCTCGCGCCGGCACGTCGCACGAGTTCGGAGACGCTCGGTGGCTGCGGGTCGTCGTCGAGGGCGTCGATCATGACGCGAATGAGCGATTCGCGCGATTTTTGGGCGCGCGGATCGAGCGGGGATTCCTCGCTGTGATGGGCGAGTGCCCGCCGTGCGGCATACAGGACAGACATGGTGCCTCGACTCTGCTCTCTCTTACAGGTGTCAGTTTTTTGGCCGGATCAAAACTAAACCAGTGATTTACAGATGTAAAGAGGGCTTGCTTACGTGTGTAAGAAATGTGCCATACCTCTCGAATGGTCACCATTGGCCCCAGATGGTCGTGACCGTTGTTATTTTGAAAAGGAATCCCCTCACCGCTGACCCCGCCCCTAGGACCCATGCCCAGAACTAGCAAGAAAGAGTTCGCCCTCAAGGTGGCCTACCACCTCGTCACCGAATGCGGTGGCGTGGACGGTCTCACGTTCGACTCGCTTGCGGAAGCCTCAGGGATGTCGAAGTCGGGTCTTATCTACCACTTTCCCTCGCGCCACGAGCTGCTCGTGGAGCTTCATCGGTACGCCGCGCACCAGTGGGAGCGAGAACTCCTTCGCGTGAGCGAAGGTAGAGCGCCTCAGGATCTTACGCCCGCCGAGCGCGAGCGCGCCCTCGTGAGCGCCGTCGAACGCGAAGAACCTCTCGCCGAAATCCTGCTCAACATTCACTCCCTGAGCCATCGTGATTACGAGAAGGGTTGGGATGAGGTCGATGAACGCTGGCTTATGAACCCGAGCGAAGATGTTGAGAGCGACGAGGATCTTGACCGCCTCGAGGACCATGTCCTGAGTGCGGGCTTGTGGGTCTACAACCATTTGAGCGGGCGCCCGCTTTCCGAAGCCAACCGGGCAAAACTCGTCGCGCGCTTGATCGAGCGTGGGAAGGCGCGCGAAAAGCGTTCTTAATCGTTGAGCGTTTTCGCTCTGATCGCCCCGGCGATCTGTGCGCTCAGCTCGACTTGCTCGTTCCCGATCTCGACACTCATGAGGCCAGTTGAATTGAGCTTCTCGAGAATCGTGATGTGCGCCCCGGGCGAGAGCGCGCGCTTCGCGCAATAGCGCAGGATGTCCGGGTTTTCATCGGAAACTCTCGAGATGACGACTCGTTCCCCATTCCCGCATCGCGCGAGGGGGATCCCGGGCGAAGGCGCATCGTGGATGTCGCAAGGAATGGGATCCCCGTGTGGGTCGACCTCGGGATGCCCGAGCATGTCGTCCATGCGAGCGATGATCCGGTCACTCGTCGCGTGTTCGAGCTTGTCAGCTTCTTCATGAACCTCGTCCCAGGCGAGCCCCATGTGTTCCACCAGAAAAGTTTCGAGGATGCGGTGGCGCCGCACGACCTCGCGCGCGACTCTTTCGCCCTCATCGGTGAGGGTAATCGCTCCGTAGGGTCGATAGTCGATGAGGCCCTCGGCGGCAAGGCGCTTGAGCTGCGCCGACACGGTGGAAAGTGAGACGCCGAGTGCGGCGGCGATTGCGCTCGTGGCGGGCGTGTGCCCGTCATCTGGCCATTCGCTCGCCTTCCAAATTACGGCGAGGTAGTCCTCGGTGACCCTCGTGGGTTCCGACGTGACGTTCATGCGGGGCGAGCCTCTCGTGCGCGGTCGACGAAGGGCCCTAGGGCCCGCCTCAAGAATCGCCCGCGAGGGAAAGTCCGTCAAATTGTTTGGAGGTCCTCACTTTCGTTTTCCTCTAGACACACCGTGCGTGGTGGCGAAAGAGTTGGAAAACGTGGATATATTCGCCATCCTGCTCGTAAGCCTCGGCCTTGCCGCTGACGCCTTTGCCGCCGCCCTCACGCAAGGCGTGCAAATGCGGCAGTTTTCCTCTCGAGCAGCGGTACTCATCGCGGTCGTGTTCGGGGCGTTTCAAGGCCTCATGCCTGTTCTTGGGTGGGCGCTCGCGTCGCAGTTCTTGACGATTCTCGCCCCCATCGATCACTGGATCGCCTTCGCGCTCCTCGCTCTTATTGGCGCCCACATGATCCGCGAGGCCTTTGCGCCCGAGGAGAGCGCTTCAGAAGGCGAGGAGTTTGTTTTCGATCTCAAAAAGATCCTCCTTTTGGGCATCGGCACGAGTATCGACGCCGCCGCGATCGGCGTGTCCTTTGCGATGCTTGCCGTCAACATCGTTCAGGCCGCGCTCGTGATCGCCCTCGTCACGTTCGGGCTCTCGTTGCTTGCGGTCATCATCGGCCACCGGGTGGGTGCTCGCTTCCGCAAACCCGCCGCAATCGCCGGTGGTGCGGTGCTCATCGCTCTCGGCGCAAAGATTCTCATCGAGCACCTCGCGACGTGAGTTGTCACCGGTGTTGATGCGCACGAACACGGGATGGTTTTATCCTGAGATACGTGCCTGAACCTCACGTTTCTCGTCACCGCCGGACTTTTCTGCACGCGATTCCGGTTGAGGCGAAGGCGCACGTGGGAAATAGTGCCCGCACCTTGGTGACGCTGGGCGAAGCGCGAGGCGAATTCGTCCCCGCGGTGCGCATCTCGTTTTCAGTAGCGGTTCCCCTCGTGCTCCTTCTTCTTTTGGGGCGGCTCGATCTTTCCCTTTTCGCGTCATTCGGCACCTTCAGCTCGCTGTACGGCAGATTCGTTCCCACCCGCGAGCGCGTGCGGCAACAGGCCATTGCGGGAGGTGCCCTGGTGGCATGCGAGCTTTTTGCCACCGCCGCGCGGCATGCGGGGGCTGTGGTTCCAACGCTTCCTCGGGGCTGGCTCGTGGTCATCGTCGGCACAATCGTGGCTGCCCTCACGTCGGGTCTCGTTCCCCGGTTCGGTTTGCGCCCGCGGGGCGTGTTGTTTTTTGTTTTTGCCTCGACCGCGATCGCGACGAGCCCGGCGCTTTTTCCCCTGTGGGTTCCGCTCGTGATCGGCGGGGGGAGCGTCGTGGTGTCCGTGGCGTTCAGCGCGCTCTTTCACGTTCTCGGGGAGGCCAACGAGGGTCGTCCGGTTCCCGCGCCCGCACGGGTTTCCGTCGCGGACTACGTGCAGGATGCGGGGCGCTTTTCCTCGGCGGCTCTGATTGCGGGAAGCATCTCGACCGCGCTCATGATCCCCTCGCCGTATTGGGCGCAAGTGGCCGCAGTCGCCCCACTCTCCGAGACTCGCCGCATGGGGCAGGTCAATCGAGCCCTCCATCGCGTCGTGGGCACCGTTCTTGGCGTCGTGATCGCGGCGTTTCTCATGTCTTTTCCGAGCGAGCCGTGGCAAACCGTCGTGTGGATCGTCGTCATGCAGTTCCTCGCGGAAATGTTCGTCACGCGTAACTATTCCCTTGGGCTGGTGTTCGTGACTCCGCTCGCGCTGCTCATGGTGCATCTCGCGAATCCGGAGCGGAACTACGAAATGCTCGTTCCCCGCATCGTGGAAACGACGATCGGCGCTGCCGTGGGAATCGTCGTCGTGGTCGTTGGTCTCCTCGTCGAGCGCTGGTGGTCGTCCCGTAGGATGGCGTAACACCCTTTCCCCTGCACACAAGGAGATTTCTATGGTTACGCGACGCCGGGTAATCCAGGCCGCCGCCGCATTTCCCGCTCTTTCTCTTCTCGCCGCGTGCGGATCGTCCTCCGATGACTCCGCGCGCCCGTTTCGCGTGAGCGCGATCCCGGATCAGGATCCGGACATCCTCACCGAGCGTGAGGAAGCATTCGCCGAGTACCTTGCGAAGAAGCTCGAGCGCGAGGTCGAGTACGTTGCCGTTCCCGACTACTCCGCTTCGGTCGCACAGCTCGGCACGGGCGATCTCGACCTCGTGTTTTACGGCGGTCTCACGGGTGTGCAGGCACGCAAGCAGAACCCGGATGTCACGATCATCGGCCAGCGTGACATCGACGAGAAGTTCACGAGCATCTTCATCGCGAGTAAGGATTCGGGAATCGAGCCCGTGAGCGATGTTTCGGGCCTCTCGGCATTCGCCGGTAAGCGCTTCACGTTCGGTTCGGAGACCTCAACTTCGGGTCGCCTCATGCCATCGTCGTTCCTTTCCGAGGCTGGCGTCGACGAGGGCGACCTCGCGGGCGAGCCGGGCTTCTCCGGCTCGCACGATAAAACCATCGAGCTCGTCCAGGCAGGAACCTACGAGGGTGGCGCCGTGAACTCGCAAGTATGGAAGAGCCGGATCGAAGAGGGCACGATCGACACCGACAAGGTGATCGCCGTTCTTGAGACCCCCACGTTCCACGACTACCACTGGATCCTTCGCGAGGAAGCCGAAAAGGACTTCGGCGAAGGCTTCGCGAAGGAGCTCAAGGACGTTCTCTTCGCGATGCACGAAGACGAGGACGGCAAGGCCGTGCTCGAGCTCTACAAGGCCGGAAGCATCATCGACGCGAAACCGGAGGACTACGCGCGCATCGAGGAAGCAGCCGAGAAACTTGACCTCCTCGGCTAGCGTGACGAGCCGCGTCGATGCCGCGGTGCGCCTCGATGACGTCGAGGTGCGCTTTGGTGAACGCCGCGCTCTCGCCGGGAGCCTTACCGTGGCTCCCGGCGAGCGGGTCGCGCTCATCGGTCCGAGTGGGGCGGGTAAGAGCACACTCCTCCGCTTGTGCACGGCGGCTGTGAGCCCCAGTTCCGGGACGGTTTATGTCGCGGGCAAGAATCTCGCCGAGCTTTCGAGCCGGGAACTGCGAATCGCGCGCGCCGGAATCGGCACTGTCCACCAGAAACTCCACCTCGTTGAGCCGCTCTCGGCTCTCCACAACGTTCTTGCGGGCAACCTTGGACGCTGGGGAAACGCCCGCGCGCTCACCTCGCTCGTCTTTCCACGCGAGCGCGAGGTTGCCGAGGGCGCCATGCGTGAGCTTGGCATCGCTCACCTCGCTTCGACCCGCACGGGGCTCCTTTCCGGAGGAGAACAGCAGCGTGTCGCGCTCGCCCGTATTCTCGTGCAGCGGCCCGAACTGATCCTTGCCGATGAGCCGATCGCCGCACTCGACCCTGCGCGTGCACGCGAGGTCATGGCGATCCTCTCGCGCGTCGTCGATTCGACGGGCGCCGCGCTCCTCGTGAGCCTTCACGATCCCAAGGTGGCGATCGACTTCGCCGACCGCATCGTGGGCCTGCGCGCGGGAAAGATCGAGTTCGATCTTCCCGCGGGCCATGTGGATCTCGAGCGCACGCGTGCTCTCTACAGGATCGACGCATGACTAAAGCGCGGAGCGCGCGGTGGTGGAGTATGGCCGCTATCGCGGCCGTTCTCGTTTCCGTCGTGAGCGTCATGCCGGGCGTCGCCCTGGCACCTGGGGGAGTTCCGACGCTTGCCCGGTTCTGGCTCGCGGCTTTTTCGCCGGACCTGGGCCTTACCTATATTTCGCGCATCCTCGAGGCGACACTGACGACACTCGCGTTCTCCGTGCTCGGCACGCTCCTCGCGGTCGCGATCGGCTTTGTCGGCGGCGTGCTCATGAGCGAAGGCTGGTGGCGATCTCGCGGGGGATGGATGACGGCGCGTCTCGCGTTCGCACTCCCGCGTGGAGTCCACGAAACCGTGTGGGCAGTCGTGCTTTTGCTCGTGCTCGGAAGAGACCCACTCGTGGGCGTTCTCGCGATTGGCATCCCGTTCGGAGCGATCACCGCGAAGGTCTACGCGGAGATCATCGACGAAACACCAACGGGGCCTTCGGATGCACTTCGCCTCGCGGGTGCGGGCAAAGTCGCGGCGTTCGCGTATGGCACGCTTCCGCGCGTGTGGAGGGACTTCGTGGCCTACGCCTTCTATCGACTCGACTGTGCGCTGCGCGCTGCGGTGATCCTTGGCATGCTTGGCGTGGGCGGGCTTGGTTTTGAGCTTTCCACGGCCTTCCAGGGCCTCGCGTTCGGACGCATGTGGACCGTGATGTACGCGCTTCTCATCGTGGGACTCGCGTGCGAATGGTGGAGCCGGAACCTTCGCGATCCTTCACGCCGATTCATGGCCTGCTCGTCGATTGCGATCGCGGCGCTCACCGTTCTTTCGGCGTTCCACTTGCGCGTGAGCATCCTTGAGCTCGACCTCCCACGGATCGCCGAACGCGCAGCTCGGGTCGTGCAGAAAGCCATTCCGCCCACGCTTCCCTCGACTCTCCCGCAACTTCTCGTGGACTCGGCGCTCACGCTCACGATGTCGATCGCGGCGATTGCCGTGGCCTCCCTCCTCGGCGGGGTCATGGCCTTCATCGCCACGCCGCCGCCCGTCACGCCCGAAGGCGCTCGCGGCCCGCGTCGGCTCGCTCGCGAAGCTCTCGGCTTTCTCGCGCGAGCGATTCTTTTGCTCGTGCGCGTGACCTCGCCGCCCGTGTGGGCGCTGCTCCTGCTCTTCTTGCTTTTCCCTGGGCCTCTGCCCGGCGCCCTCGCGCTCGGTATTTACAACGCGGGCGTGCTCGGGAGGCTCTACGCGGAGTCCCTTGAAACGGTTGATCGCCGGCCCTCACTCGCCCTGCGCCATGCAGGCGCAAGCCGAGTGGCAGAGGCCACGTACGGGGTGCTTCCCCTGATCAAGGGCCGATTTGCCGCCTATAGCCTCTACCGGTGGGAGGTGACGATTCGCGAGAGCGTCGTGGTTGGTGTTGTTGGCGCGGGCGGTCTTGGCCGCGTACTCGAGGCCGAGCGCACGGCCTTCGACTATTCTTCGATGCTCACCGTGGTCATCGCGCTCCTCGTGCTCTCGATCCTCGTGGACCTCGTGAGCGCCGCGGCAAGAAAAGCCTGGAGGTAGGGCGGGAAACCGTCGGAGTGAAACTCCCTAGCGTGAGGCGCCCTCGAGCCGGTACTCGAGCCCCGCGCGGACCGTGGGCCACTCGTAGTCGAGAATCGAATAGAGGGCCGTATCGCGCGTCGTGCCGTTTGCGAGTACGCGGTGGCGGCGCATGATGCCCTCGAAGGTCGCGCCGAGCTTCTCGATTGCGGCACGGGAGGCCCGATTGAGCGTATGAGTGCGCAGCTCGACGCGCTGAAGCTTCTCGACCTCGAAGAGATACCGGAGAAGAAGGAACTTCGCCTCGGGGTTCACCGATGTGCCCTGCACGCTTTGGGCGTACCACGTCGCGCCGATCTCGGCGACGCGGTTCACGCGGTCGATGTTCAAGACGCTCGTCATCCCGGCGATGTAGCCCGATTCGTCATCGACTCTGCGGATCACCGTGTAGGGGAGCATCGAACCTTTCTCGCACAGCTTGAGGCGTCGCTCGATCTCTTGGCGCATTCGCGCGGGCTCCGCGATGTTGGCGTACCAGAGCTTCCACAGTTCCCCGTCGGTCACCGCATCCTTGAGCCCCTCGAGATGGTCGAGCGAGAGCGGTTCGAGAACAACGAAGTCGCCGGCGAGGCGAAGAGGTGAAGGAGGCATGCGGAGCATCCTACGCCGCGTTCTTCTCCACACTCTCCTCTAGGCTCGTGAGCAGGCGCTTCGCCGCTTCTGTCCACTCGGCGGTCGGTGTGAGCGTGCCGTCGTCATTGAGGTCGGCGAAGTAGTTCACGTACCCCACGATCGGTTCGATCACGGGCATCTGAAGGACCGCCGCGATGGGGCGCAGGGCGTTCGCCGCATCGAGGCCACCGCTCTTGCCGCCCCACGAAAGGAGGCCGAGGGGCTTTCCAACCCACTCCGCGCTGAGAAAGTCGATCGCATTCTTGAGCGGCGCCGAGAATGAGCCGTTGTACTGAGGAGTCGCCCACACGATCGCGTCGGCTGCCTCGACCCGCTTCGCCCATTCGAGGGTGTGGGGAAGCCGGTAGTTCCCGGCGCGGGGATGGTCGAGTTCATCGAGGAAGGGGAGGTTGATCTCCTTGAGATCTGCGAGATCCACGTCAAAATCCGTGGCCTCGTTCGCACGAGACTCAAACGCGCGCGACACAAGAATCCCCGTGCGCGAGGGGCGAGTAGTTCCGTGAACAATCAACAACTTTGGCATGTCTCGAGGCTACGCCCCCGCGCCGTATTCGGCGCGTCTCAAGTCGCGCATGACACAGTGAAGGCATGCAAACCTACACCGCAGAGCACGTTTTCGCCCTCGGCTACCGCGCCTCCGCCGACGCCCTCACGGGCGCTCTCGCCTCGGGGTTCGACCCCGCGAGCGATCCCGAGCGCACGTTTACGGCGGTCCCCGCGGGGGAGTTCCTCACGATGCCTTCGAGCGTTGGCGAGGATGCGGGTATCAAGATCCTTACGCTCGCCCCGGATAATCCCGAGAAGGACCGGCCCTTCATCCAGGGCACCTACCTTCTGTGCGACGCGGAAACGCTCACGCCCCATTCGCTCGTGGACGGGATCGCCCTCACGGCCCTGCGCACACCCGGGGTCGCGATCGCGGGGGCACGGCCCGCGCTGCGGCGGATCGCCGCTCACGTCACGCGCCGGCCGAACGTCGTCGCCTTCGGCGCGGGAGTTCAGGGGGAGGGGCTCGTGCGGGCGCTCGCCGATGAGTGCGGCAGCGGGGGCGTGGGCTTTGAGAGCCTCGGCTCGGTCACCTACGCGGTGCGCAACCCGGATCGGGTGAGCGGGAGCGCGCTCGCGGTGGGCACGGAGGGCCTCGCAAGCGGCGTGGGTGCGGTGCAGGCCGGTTCCGACGCTTGCCGTGCCGCCGTCGAGGCCGCTGATGTGATCGTGTGCGCAAGCGCCGCGCGCGAAGCCGTGTTCGAGGATTCGTGGGTGCAGCCGCACGTAGCCGTGCTCGCCGTCGGCGCCCACACCCCTGAGACTCGCGAGGTTCCCGCTGAGACGATGGGTCGTGCCCGCGTGATCGTCGAGGGCGAGGCCGTTGCGCTTCGCGAAAACGGCGACGTAGTTCGCGCGATAGCGGACGGTGCCCTGAGCGAAGCGGATCTCGTGAGCATGAAGTCGCTTCTCGGCGAGCGCAGTGCAGAAATCGAGGCATCAGTGAAACCAGCCTCGCCCACGGTTGTGACGACCGTCGGCATGAGCTGGCAAGATCTCGTGGTCGCGGCCGCGGTCGCCCGCGCCGCGAACGAGTAACCGAACCCCAGGAACACCTGCGAGGATGGCAGCATGAGTGAAAACACCGCGCGAGAAAGCGCTCTACAGTACGCAAAGGGCCTCGCGAAGCGCGCGGCGGTGGCGACCGCCGTCGGCGTCGGCACCGCCCAGGCAGTCGCCGTGGGAACCCTCCTCGCGATGGATGCCTACACGAAGCGCGGGCGCAAGAAACGCCGTGCCCCCAAGCCCGGAACCTTTGACTCGACGGTCAAGAAGAGCGACCTCACGATCTTCACGAGTGGCGAAGAACTCTACGACTCGATGATCGAATCGATCGACAACGCCGAGCACACGGTCATGCTCGCCACCTTCATTTGGAAGGGCGACCGGGTGGGTCAGCGCTTCATGGACGCCGTCAACAACGCTGCCGCTCGCGGCGTCGACGTGTTCCTTATCTACGACGTGTTTGCGAACCTCGTCGTTCCACGCGACTTCTTTTCGCAGATCGACGAGCGCATCAACGTGCACCGCATGTACCCGATTTCGAGTTCGTTTTGGCGTGCGCCGATCCACTCGACCGGGCTCTTGCACTCGAAACTTCTCATCGTCGACGACGAGACGGGCTACGTGGGAGGTTTCAACATCGGCGACGCTTACGAGAGCGAATGGCGCGATACCCACGTGCGCGAAGTGGGACCCGCCGTATGGGAGCTTCGCCAAGCGTTCGTCAACGTGTGGAACGAGGATCGCCCCTCCGATGAGCGCATCGACTGGATCGCGCCGAACGCATGGAATACGCGCGTCGAGGTCCACCCGAACCTGCCGCTCCAAGCCGTCTACCCGATTCGGCGCATGTATCTCGCGGCAATCGAACGCGCTCAGAAGAACATCTGGCTCTCGACGCCGTACTTCGTGCCTGACGGCAAGCTCCTCGAGCCGCTGCGCGCCGCTGCCGCTCGCGGGGTCGACGTGCGCCTCATGCTTCCCG
The DNA here is from genome assembly GCF_025147465.1 of Dermabacter sp. p3-SID358. Taxonomy (GTDB): domain Bacteria; phylum Actinomycetota; class Actinomycetes; order Actinomycetales; family Dermabacteraceae; genus Dermabacter. The sequence goes on along the minus strand of NZ_JALXOZ010000003.1, from coordinate 28,087 downwards.
AGCAGTCCAATCACGTTGTCGTCGACTGGGTCGCGAGAGGCTTTTACCAGGACCTCCTCGATTCGGGCGTGCGCATCTTCCTCTACACACCCGCGATGAACCATTCGAAGATCGCGACGATCGACGGGATGTGGGCAACCGTCGGAACCGCGAACCTCGACCGGCTCTCCCTCGCGCTGAACTACGAGACGAACCTCGAAGTTGCCGACCCGGCCTTCGCCGAGGCCCTCGAGAAGGTGTTCGAAGCCGACTTCAAGGACTGCTACGAGGTGGATCCCGAGAAGTGGAAGGCGCGCGCGGGGATCGAAAAGGTCACCGAGAAGCTGCTCGTTCCGCTGCGCCCCGTAATGTAACCCGGCTCGTTTACCCAGAGGCCACCGTGGCGTCAATCGCCCGTGAGATTGCGGGCCTAACCTGGCCCGATCACGCGCAAGAGGCGCGCACATCCCACGAAAAAGGAGTTTCCCGTGAAGTACACGCACCGAGTGCAGGTTTCGGCGCCCTTTGACGTAGCTCTCGAGGCAACCCGTCGCGCTCTCGCCGAAGAAGGCTTCGGGGTGGTGTACGAACTCAACATGCAGGGCACGCTCTCCAACAAGATTGGCGCTGAAGCCGGCGCAGAACTCGGGCCCTACGTGATTCTCGGTGCGTGCATCCCTGCGCTCGCACGTCGAGCGCTCAATGCGGATAAGTCGATGGGGGCGCTCCTGCCGTGCAACGTCGTCGTGCGCGCGGGGGAGAGCTACGAGCAGAGCATTGTCGAATGCATTGACCCGACCGTGATGAGCACGCTCAGCACTGGCAACGAGGTGCGCAGCATGACCGAAGATGCCGATCACGGCCTGCGCACGGTTCTCGCGAGCATCGATCATTTCCTTCCCGAAAAGGCTGCGGGCACCGGTGCCCCCGCCGTTATGGAAGAGCCGGCCGCACATCGCCCGGAAGCGCCGAGCGCCGAGGGAGTCGAGGTCGCTGGTGTCGAAGGGTACCGGCCCGTGATCGTGGGTCACCGCGGTGCGGCGCTCGTCACGACCGAAAACACCCTCGCGGGCTTTCGCCAGGCGAAGGTGGACGGCGCGAGCGTTGTCGAGTGCGACGTGCACTTGAGCGCCGATGGCACGCCGATCATCATGCACGACGAGACGATCGACCGCATGGCCGATCCGGCCTCGCTCCCCGCGAAGGGCGCGATCAAGGACCTCACGAACGCCGAGCTCGCACAGGTCTCGCTCCAGGGCGGGCACGGGGTTCCGCTTCTTACGGAGCTCCTCGCAATGGAGGATCTCGAACTGTATGTCGAGGTCAAGGTCGCCTCGGCCGCGAAGGCCTCGGCGCAGCTGATTCACGATGAACGCCCCGGTCACGGCGAGCGTGACACGGTGATCTCGTTCGTTCCCGAAGCTCTCGCCGCCGTGCACGAGATCGCCCCGCACGTGGGGCTCGGGCTGCTCGTGAACAAGGTCGAGGAGTCGACGTGGGATACGCTCGACGAGCTCGGCTGCACGTGGCTCAGCTGCAGCGTTGACGGGCTCACGCCCGAGGCCGCCGATGAGGCACGAGCGCGCGGTTACAAAATCAACGTGTGGACCGTGAATACGGAAGAGCAGCTGACAAAGGCCGTTGAGCTGCGCCCGGAGTCAATTTCGACCGACGATCCGCGCTGGGCGATCGAGCAGCTCGCGGGCCGCTAATCCCCCGCGTCTCTCATACTGAGATCATCGCTTCCCGAAAGGTGGCCACTGCGTGTAAGTTTTCAGGTGCGCCTTTACCAATCAGTATCAGCCGAGGTGTAAGAAAACGACTGCACGCCACCAGCACGAAGGATGATCGATGACCGTTTCACTCGACGCCACCCTTGACGCCGTTCTTCGCCGCAATCCCGGCGAGAATGAATTCCACCAGGCAGTCAAGGAGGTTTTCGAATCCCTCGAACTCCTCCACTCCCGCCACCCCGAATACGCCGAGGCTGCAATCCTCGAGCGTATCGCCGAACCCGAGCGGCAGATCATCTTCCGCGTCCCGTGGGTCGATGACGAGGGCAAGGTGCGCGTCAATCGCGGTTTCCGCATCGAATTCAACTCAGCCCTCGGCCCCTACAAGGGTGGCCTTCGCTTCCACCGAAGCGTGAACCTTGGAATCGTGAAGTTCCTCGGCTTCGAACAGATCTTCAAGAACTCCCTTACGGGCCTCCCGATCGGCGGCGGCAAGGGCGGCTCGGACTTCGACCCGCACGGCAAGTCCGAGGGCGAAATCATGCGCTTTTGTCAGTCGTTCATGACCGAGCTCTTCCGCCACATTGGCCCCGATACCGACGTTCCCGCGGGCGACATCGGCGTGGGCGGGCGCGAGATCGGTTACCTGTTTGGCCAGTACAAGCGCCTCGCGAACCGTTTCGACGCGGGAACCCTCACCGGCAAGGGCCTCTCCTGGGGCGGCTCACTCGTGCGTACCGAGGCCACGGGCTACGGTGCCGCGATCTTCGCGAACGAAATGCTCAAGGCGAAGGGACTCGACTTTGAAGGCCGCAGCGTGCTCGTCTCTGGCTCGGGCAACGTTGCGCTCTACTCGATCGAGAAGGTTCAACAGCTCGGCGGCGTCGCGATCACCGCCTCCGACTCGAGCGGCTACGTCGTCGATGAGGACGGCATCGACCTCGACCTGCTCAAGCAGATCAAGGAAGTGGAGCGCGGCCGCATCAACGAATACGCGGAACGCCGCGGCGGCAAGGCGAAGTTCGTCGAGGGCGGCAACGTGTGGGATGTTCCCGGCGAGATCGCCCTGCCTTCCGCAACCCAGAACGAACTCGACGGCGAGAGCGCGAAGACCCTCCTCAAGAACGGCCTTATCGCCGTCGCCGAGGGTGCAAATATGCCCTCGACTCCCGAGGCCGTGGACCTCTTCCAGGAGGCCAACATCGCGTTCGGCCCAGGCAAGGCGGCGAACGCCGGTGGCGTCGCGACCTCGGCCCTCGAGATGCAGCAGAACGCCGCGCGCGACTCGTGGACCTTCGAGGACACCGAGAAGCGCCTCACCGACATCATGGTGAACATCCACGACACGTGCGCGGCGACTGCCGAGGAGTACGGCCGCCCTGGCGACTACGTCGTGGGGGCGAACATCGCGGGCTTCCAGAAGGTCGCCGACGCGATGCTCGACTTCGGCGTGATCTAAGAGTGCGCCTCACGGTTAAGCGATGAACGCCGTCCTTTTCGCGGCGGTGATCGGCGTGGGCATCGGCCTTGTGGTCGGTGCCCTCGGTGCGGGTGGAGGAATCCTCTCCGTGCCCGTGCTCGTCTACGTTCTCGGCATGGCACCCCACGACGCGACGGGGGCCTCGCTCGTCGTCGTAGGACTCACCGCGGTCGTGGCGATTCGCCACCCCGCGAAGCACGGGAACGTGCGATGGAAAGAGGGCTCCGTTTTCGGCGCGATCGCGATCGCGGGGGCGGCGCTTGCCTCGAGGCTCTCGCTCCTCGTGCCGGAGCGCGCGCTCATGCTGTGCTTCGGCGTGCTCCTGCTCGTTGTTGCGGCAGTGATGGCGCGCCGCGCGCGCCTACTGCGAGCCGAAGAGAACACGAGAGAAAAGAGTACGACGCTTGCCCGGCAACCGTCGGAACCCGAACCCCAACCCTCCCGACTCGCCCTCGTTCTCGCAGCGAGCGCGACCGGCCTGCTTACGGGCTTCTTTGGAGTGGGCGGTGGCTTCCTTGCCGTGCCGATGCTCGTGATCGCGCTCGGGCTTCCCATGCGTGCGGCGTCGGGCACGAGCCTGCTCGTCATGATCATGACCTCCGCCGCGGCGCTGCTCGCGCGCATTGGAACCCCCACGCATATCGACTGGCCGGCGGTGCTCATTTTTGCGGCGGGAACCGTGCTCGGTGGCGCCGTTGGCGGGCCTCTCTCGAACGAAGCGCGGCCCTCGAGTCTCACCGCGCTCTTCGCGGTTCTTCTTGCCGCGGTGGGTGTCTTCACGCTCGCGACGGCATAACCACACGTATCGTTCACCACGTATCGATAGCTTCGGAGACTCTCGCACTTTTCACGGTGGCCAAGCGCGCTTACTGTGGGGGTGTTCTTGCGTCTACGACACGCCTAGGAGGTCATTGTGGTCGAGACTTACCCGATCCTCACGCTCGTTCCGCCGCTTCTTGCGATTCTCCTCGTGATCGTGACGAAACGCGTGCTCATATCCCTCTTCGCGGGTGTCGTCTCGGGCGCAATCCTTATCGCAGACTTCTCGCCACTCGGCTCACTCAAAGAGGTCGGCAAGGCCGCCCTCGGTCTCGTGTGGGAGAGTGGTGCACCCAACTGGTACACGATCCTCATCATCGCGTTCCTTCTCGAACTGGGAGTTATCACCTCGCTCGTGCTCATGGCGGGCGGCACTTCGGCGTTCTCCGATTGGGTCGAGAAACGCGTCAAGACTCGCCGAGGCTCGCAGATTCTCACGGGTCTTTTGAGCCTGTCGTTCTTTATTGACGATTACTTCAACGCTCTTTCGGTGGGGCAGATCGCGCGGCCCATCTCGGATCGGCAGCGCGTTTCACGCGCGAAGCTCGCCTACCTCATTGACTCGGGCGCCGCCCCCGTGGTCGTGCTGATTCCCTTCTCGAGCTGGGGCGCCTCCCTTATCGGCATCATGACCCCCGTTCTCGCCGCCTCGGCACTCCAGATGAGTGAGGTCGAGGTGTTTGTGCGCGCGGCCTTCATGAACTTCTACGCGATCGCGGCTCTCATATTCCTGTGGCTCGTGATCGCGTGGCAGATCAACTTCGGGCCCATGCGCAAAGAGGAACAGCGCGCCGCCGCGGGAGGAAGCGTGCACTCCGAAGGTGAAAAAGCCCCTGATGGGGCTACGGACAAGCTCCCGCGCCACGAGCCCGGCGCGAAGCGCGCGCTTCTCGTGCCCTTCATCTTGCTCATTCTCGGCGTTGTCGTGGGTATGTACGTCACGGGCGGCCTCGAGGCCGGTGCGTGGGATTTGTTCTCGACGATGGCAAACGCCAACGTCGCGCTCGCGCTCAACATTGGCGGCGTGATTGGCCTCGTCGTCGCGTTCTACTACCTGTACCGCTACACGCTCTCGAACCCGATCTTCTCCTCGACCGTGCGCTTCGGCGGCGCCTTCCAGGGCGCAAAGTCGATGCTCCCCGCGATCTGGATTCTTCTTCTCGCGTGGATGCTCGGCGCGGTCATTGGCGACCTCGGCACCGGCAGCTTCCTCGCTTCCGTAGTGGAGAGCATCAGCCTCCCGGCGCTCTGGCTCATCCCGATCCTCTTCGCGATCGCAGGTCTTATGGCGTTTGCGACCGGCTCCTCGTGGGGCGCGTTCGGTATCCTCATCCCGCTCGCGGGCCAAATCATGAATGCCTCGGCCGGCGGACACGAACTGCTCATCGCAGCGTTCGGCGCCGTGATCGCGGGCAGCGTGTTCGGCGACCACTGCTCGCCGATTTCCGACACGACGATCCTCTCAAGCACGGGCGCGGGCTGTACCGTGAGCACTCACGTGAACACGCAGCTTCCCTACGCGCTCGTCGCGGCTGGATCGGCGTTCACAGGCTACGTGGTGTTCGCCGCGACGGGCCTCGCGCTCGTGGGCTTTGCCGCGATGATCGTGGCGCTCGTGGCCGCGGCTCTCGTATTGCGCTCGCGCTCACGCGAGGCACTGTCTGTTAACCCTGGCGATGCGGCTGCAGCTTCCTGAAATTCACCTTCGGGAAACACGTTGTTAGGAGTCGATTTCTAGCCTGAGCGGGAAAGTATTTCCCGAGCTCAGGACAGTGATCATGACCCGAGCATCCCGGTCTCCACACTCGTAGCCTCAACCGGGTAACGGCAACCGTGGAAGCTGGCGACACTGCTGACGTCGACGGCAACGGCACCACAGAGACCATCACCAAAATCCAGCTGGTAAACGCCCCTCTCCGCCTGCTGCTAACGCACTGGCGGACACAGCACCAACAACATCATCATCGAAGCCCACCCAAAGAGCTGGCGTCATTCAACCTTGAGGGGACTTAAGTCCGCTTCTCGCTCCTTTTACGTGGCAGTAAAGTTTCTCTGACTCCCTCTTCGGGGCGTTACGGGAGCAGCAGTGTTGCTGCAAGTGAGTAGAGGATTCTCGCGTGGGTGGCTGGTCTAGTAATCGTGTGTTTCGCCGTGCTGTTTTGTTGACGGCGTATGGGGTGTCGGCGGCGTTGGTGTCGGTGGGTTTGGTGCCTGCATCGCAGGCCTGGGCTGAGACCACTCCTGCCCCTTCTCCTTCGCCTGTGGAGCAGGCCGCTCCCGCTTCGGGTGGTGTGGTTGATTTTCCGTCGGCTGTGATCCAGGCCCGAGCGACGGGCAAGCGTGTGGAGGTGACGGCGGAACGGTCGGAGTCCTCGAGCACGTGGGTGAATGCGGATGGGTCGGTGACGACAGAGCAGTTCGCGGCCCCGGTGCGGTTCAAGAACGATAAGGGTGAATGGGCCTCATTCAACACTGATCTGGCTGAGAAGGCGGATGGTTCGCTTGCTCCCACGTCAGTGCCCGAGGGAGTTGTGTTGGCGGGGGAGGTGAAGGGCACAGATGCTCAACCGGCTGAGGTAGCGTCGCTGTCAGGTGGGGCAGCGGATTCGCAGATCGCGGTGACGTGGCCGGATGCGCTTGGTGCACCGCGTGTGGAGGGGCCGACGGCAACGTATGCGAAAGCGTGGCCGGGGATTGATCTTCAGGTGACAGCGACCCGCGATGGGTTCGAGCAGTCGTTCATTATTGCGGACCGCACCGCTGCCGAGTCTTATGCTGCGGACCAATCGGGTTCGCTGGTGACATGGGATGTGCCGTTGTCGATCCCAGAGGGTGTGACGGCCCGCGAAATCACAGGTGAGCGTGTCGAATTCGTTGATGCGGCTGGGAACGTGGTGTCTCGTTTCGAGGCCCCGATGGCATGGGACGCGTTCGTGGACGTGAAGAGTCGCGAGCACACACAGCACACGGGTGTGAGTGTGCAGCTCGTGGAGCAAGAAGCGACGGCGGTGACGCTTCGGTTGTCACTGTCGCGGGAGTGGCTGCTCGATGAGGCGCGTGTGTTTCCGGTGACGGTGGATCCGGTGTATGCGTCTGCGACCACGCGGCCGACGTTTGACGCGTTCGTGCAGTCGAATATTTCGTCGGATCGTTCGAGTGAGCGAGAGTTGAAGGTGGGCACGTATGACGGGTCTGCGAAAGCTCGATCGTTTCTCACGTTTTCGACGGCATCGTTTAAAGGGTTGAAGGTTCAGTCGGCGTCGTTGAAGTTGTATGAGTCGTGGTCGTATTCGTGCACGCCGACGGCGTTGGAGGTGTGGTCGACGAACGCGGTCGCAACTTCGGCGGTGCGGTGGCGTGCGCAGCCGGGCCTGGTAGCTAAGCAGGGCAGCGTGACAGTTGCGAAGGGGCATAGTTCGTCGTGTGCTGCGGGCTGGGTGAGTATTCCGATCACTGGTCTCGCGCAGTCATGGGCAACCTCGAGCGCAGGTAGCGCATCGTTGGCGTTGAAGGCTGCGTCCGAGACAGATGTGAACGGGTGGAAGCGTTTCGCGTCGATGGAATCGACCACACCTCCCTCGATCGTGTTCACCTACGACCGCAAACCGAACGTGGCAGCAGTGCCAACGGTTGCCGGAACCACCACCTATGGTGCAGACACGTATGTGGCCTCGAAACGCCCGGTTGTGTCGACGGTAGGGACGGATCCGGATGGGAATTCGATGCGAGCGAATATCGAGGTGCATACCTCGACTGCGGGCACGACGGATTCGTTTGTGACAAAGTGTGCGACTGGTCTTGGGGCGTCAGGTTCCACGCTCTCGTGCACGCTTCCGGCTGATCTACCTGATAACAAGACGCTGTATGTGCGTGCGAAGGTCGTGGATGAGCTGGGCGTGTGGAGCGCGTCGTGGTCGGGCTGGAAAACGATCAAGACCGCCCAGGCGAAGCCTGCCGCACCAACCATCACCTGCCAGAGCTACAGCAATGGATCATGGACAACGAATGTGCCGGGCGCAAATGTGCCGTGCACGATCACTGCACCAGTGCTCACCGGTAATAACCAGGCCGTGCAGCTTGATTACCGGATTGATGGGGCTACGGTAGCGGCGACGGTTGCGGTGACTGCGGGCAAGAGCGTCACGGTGTCGTTGCCAAAGACGGCGGGCGGGCACCAAATCAGAGCCCGCGTGTCCACAGCATCACGCCTGACGTCCGATGCTGGCGTGTTCACTGCCGGGTGGGGCGGCCCGGCCTTGTATTCCCCGGGACGGCTCGAGGCATCTAACGGCGAGTTCAAGGTGCTCGCGAAAGCACCACCACGCACCGCGAACGAGATGACCGTCTCTGCGCAAATGCAGTGGCGCCCGTCGGGCAGCAACGACACCTGGATCAACGCGGGTAGTGCCACTGCTGTGACGGGTGCGCTGGGCAAAGAGACCGTGTTCACCGGCACGTTTGACGCAGCCGCGGCACTTGCGGCGGCGAACAAAGCTTCGCGTGGTCCGGTGCGCATGGATTTCCAAGTCTGCTTCACCTATTCGGGTGTGAAGACCCCCATGTGTACCGGTGGTGTTGCGCCGACTGTGGTGGTGCGCGTCCCACACGCTTTCGGCGACGGTTACCCAACCACGGATGTCGAAACCGGTCAGGTCGCTCTCTACACGGGTGAGTTTCAAACCTCCGACACGGACGTCACTGTCCCCGGGTACGGGTCAGATATTACGCTGTCGCGTTCGCACCTATCGTTTACGGGTAGTGGCGATGTGAAAGCGTGGCCAGTGGACCCTGTCACTGGCATCTTCGGCCCCGGGTTCACGGCAAACCTGGAAGGCGACGACTCCGCTGGTCTCGCCGGCGTGGAAGTGATTGATCAGCGCATGAGTGACGGGTCGATCGCTCTCATGGGGGAAGACGGCGACGCGCTCGTGTTCGTCAACCCTTCCGGTAAACGCGAAACGGTCACCGGCACCCTCGTGCCCGGAACGACCGACACGGAACTCTCCGGCGTAACGGCAAAGATCACTGGTACAGCGGCGGCCCCCACCCTCGTCGTGACTGAAGACGATGGGACCGTGACAACATTCCAACCTACGACTGGTGGTGCGGGTAAGAATCTTGACTTTAGGCCGGTGTCGATCGCCGCGGTGGGGGATGGGTCCTCAACCACGTTCGGTTACGACGCGACCACTGGTGTGGTGACGCGTATCGTTGCGCCGCTTCCTGATGGTCTTGCAGCCGGGGCGTGCCCTCCTTCGGGCGTGTTGCAGCCTGGCTGCCGCGCGGTAGAGCTCGCCTACACCAGTGTCACGGACCCGAACGGAATGAGCGTGCAGCGGCTTGCAAAAGCATCAGCGACACTGTTTGACCCTGCCACGAACCAAATGGTGACCACACCTGTCACGACCTACACTTACGACTCACTCACCAGGCTCTCGAGCGTGACGGATGTGCGCTCAGGGCTCAAGACCACCTACACGTGGGATGGAGCATCGACCAGGCTCAAGACGATCACCCCGAGTGGTCTTGCGGGTTACACGATGAACTACGCACCCAACCCTGACCCTTCGATCCCGACGATGATGGTGAAGAACGTCCAGCGGGACGGGCAAACTACCGGCGCCCCTCCCGTCCAGATCGCATCCATCGTCTACAACGTTGCCACCAGCGGGGCCGGGTTGCCGGATCTGTCACGTGCGGGTGTGAAGGCATGGGTGAAAGAGGCCGACGGCACGCCTGAGTTTGACGCTCAGGTCCCAGTCAACGGTTACGCCGTATTCGGCTCGGACCATCCCGTGAATGCCCTCGTAGGCAAAGACGTTCCGGCTGCGGACATGCAGTACGCCTCGTTGAGTTACATCAACGCGGACGCATACACGATCAACACGGCCAGCTACGGCGCTGGTGCGTGGCAGATTGATGCCACGTGGTATGACGCCAAGGGCAACGTGGTCCGCACCCTCGACGAGAATGCAGTCAACACGACCCTCGCTGACCCGGACATGTCGCAGGCCCAGGTGGATGACCTGTCCGAGCAGACCGTTTACAACGCAGAAATTAAAGACACTGCAGGCAATGTGCTCGTGCCCGCCGGGTCTCGTGTCGAGGAGACGTTCGGGCCTGCCCGCGACGTCATGCTCAATGACGGCTCCACAGCCAGGGTGCGACCGCATTCACGCACGATTTATGACGAAGGAGCACCCAATAACGGGATCAATGCCGCGACCGGTCAGCCGTACTCGCTTGCCACGACCGTGATCTCGGATGCGGTCACGACAGGTAGTGGCCCGGACGCGGTGAGCGTGGTGGAGGCTGTGTCGACCATAAAGAACGGCTACAACCCTCTTGACGGCTCGGCCGTGACCTCACCGACGTCGGGCTGGACTCTCGGAACACCGACCACCGTGACCGACAACGCCGGCCGCGTGACAAAACAGATCTTTGATCCCCGCGGCAAAGTTGTCACCACGATCGCGCCGACCTCGAACGGTGACGATGCAGGCACGACTCGCACCATTTACTACACGGCAGGGCCCAATGCTGCGGATGCTTCCTGTGGCAACACGGCGCAGGCTAAAGCCTGGGCGGGGGAGGTGTGTCGCACGTTCCCAGCCTCTGCCCCAAGCGAGGGGCCGAGTATGCCGAGCAGCAAGGTCACCGGGTATGACTATTGGCTCGCCCCCACTACAACCGTGGAGACATCTGGTGCCGCGACGCGGACCTCGAGCGTGAAATACGATGCCGCAGGCCGCGCTATCTACACGAAAACCTCCACGAGTGGACTCGCGGGATCGGTGCCGATGGATGCGATCTTCACCCAGTACAACCAGGCCACGGGCCTTGTGGACGCCGTCGGTGTCGCGAACAGTGCTGGTACTGGTATCGCGAGTGCGAAACAGTCCTACACCTACGACGCGTGGGGCAAACAGATCACCTCGACAAACCAGCTGGGGGACGTCACCACGACGACGTATGACGCGAAAGCCCGTGTGACCTCGGTCGATGACGGCAAGGGCGTGACCTCGTTTGAATATGACGGCACCGATGCGAATGGGAAAGCAGAGCGGCGCGGTCTGGTCACGAAACAAACCGTGACCCGTGGCTCATCCTCACCTCTGACGTATGCTGCGGCGTATGACGCCGCGGGTGCGATGACCACCGAGACACTTCCCGGCGGCATCACCGTCACCCACGAACTCAACGAAGCAGGCGAAGAAACCGGCCTCACCTACACCGGCCGGGTCACGGACCCTGAGACCGGAGTTGCTGCGCCTGGCGTGTGGTTCTCCTGGTCGCAGACTAATGACGTGTCGGGTCGTGTTCGCACAGACTCCTCGACATTCTCGACCGCTATCGCTACGACGGCGGGGCTGGCGCCGGATGTGGATGTGACGGAGGTGCTTGATGCGAGCCCGCTTGATTTCGATCATCGTTACACCTACGACAAGGCAGGCAATCTTGCGAAGGTTGAGGATTTGACTGGCCTGCCGGTAGGGGAGGCGACAGTGTCGCCGTATGTGGTGCGTGAGTACACGTTCACTGCGAAGGGTGCTCGTGCTGGGGTGAAAGAAACAATCCGTGCTGACGGCACCCCGACCGGTGCAGCAACCACAGGCAAGACACAGACCCTTACCTATGACACTGCTGATCGCCCGACGGGCGGGTATGTGTATGACCTTTTCGGCCGCCAGACCACGCTCCCGGCAGCACATGCTCCGAACCCCAGTGAGGGGAATATTAGCCTCGCGTATTTCGATAGTGATTTGCCGCAAAAGATCACCCAAGGCGACACCACCACAACGTTCACGCTCGATGTCTCTGCTCGCAGGCTCGTCCAAACCACGGTTACACCGGCGGGGTCAACTACGACGACGCGGCATTACGCCGATGATAGTGACAATCCGGCATGGGTGGACGTGAAGGAGCCGAACGGTGCCGTGGAGACGACCCGGTTTACGGGGTCGATTAGTGGGGATCTCGGCGCGACCATCAAGACCGACGGTGTCGCGGAGTTGACGTTGCCGAATATTCACGGTGACATCGTCACCACTGTGCCAATCTCCGCGACCGCGACCGCGGATACTCCTGCGGAGGCGATCGCTGGTTGGGCTGGGTACAAGGAATACGGCGAGGCCATTGACCCCACGCAAGCAGGCACGGTTGGGGGTCCGATTGGGTATGGGTGGCTAGGCGCGAAAGAACGCTCAACAACCGACGCCACCGCCGGTCTCACCCTCATGGGCGTACGCTTGTATAACCAGGCGACAGGAAACTTCACCTCCACAGACCCCGTCCCCGGCGGCAACTCCACGACATACAACTACCCCACAGACCCCATCAACCAGCACGACCTCGACGGCAAAAAAGGCTGGTGGAAGCGCAATTGGAGGAAAGTAGTAGGGGGTGGCGCAACCGTACTCGCGATCGGGGGTATGTTTGCATGCGGAGTTAGTGTTGTTTGCGGCGCTATCGTCGGAGGAGTGGCTGCCGGCGCTGGATATCTGTCGAAGCACTATGGACGAAAGTCATTTTCAAAATGGGGATTGGCTAGTTCCGTAGTAGGAGGCGGGGCTTTTGGCTTTTTCTCTTTCACAAAGTTTGTGCGGAATGGGAATAATCTGTTGAGAGTTGGTCGCACCTCCAAGGGTGCGCCGTGGCGTATATCGGGTGGACCGTCGTTAAAGCACTACAAGCGTCTCTCAACCTCCGCAAAGAAGAAATTGCGCAACCGTGGCTCTTTCCACTTTGAACGCAAATGGGGCGGTTGGCGAAACCATCGTACAGGCAAGGAAGTGGAGACGTGGAATTTTCGAAAGAAGGGCTAAGTGGATTGTCGGACCTGGTGCGCTCAATCATTGAGCCTGCTACGAAGCGCTTAAGTTCGTCGCTCGGAGTTAATGCGTCAGTAAACGGCGAGTTCGTTGTCTGGAACGTGGACAACGAATATGGACCGCAATTCTCGGTGAGGTACAACGAAAACCTTTTCCGGCTCTCGTTTCTTGAGTTTGGTCTTGTTTATCCGGTGCCGTCGCCTTGGAGCGAGGAGATGTTTATTGAGGTAGTGGAGGACATTCTCGCGATTGCAGAAATGTGCACCAAAGGCGAGTACATCATTGGTCAGCGCAAGCGCAGGTTCTTCCCATCATACAACTTTCTTATTCTGGATTTCTTGGATGGCAGATATGTGGAGATTCCGGAAGTAGATGCATTATTTCCCACCTCTATTGTGCGACTCTAGTCTTTCTGTTAATATCAAAAGTTGTTACACGGGTGTTGTAGCCTTTCATGCAGGTAGAGCGGCGAGTTTGCCTTAAAGCGAACTGCATTTTGAGATTAGCGGAAGCGTTGAAAAAGGTGGAAATTTCGTAGTGGCGTGTGCGGTAAGAAATGTTCTTTATGATAGATATTTAGCGCGAGTGCGTTGGTTGGGAGTCGCCAAGTTAGAAGCGGAGGGGGCAAATCGTTAGTGGGAAAGGCGCGGTCGAGAATTACCGCACGGCACCGTCTGAGCCGCTCATGTCGGCCTAGGACCAGTCGCGCACGAAGGACTTGTAGTTTCGGTACTACAGCGAGAGCCCGCTTGGGAAGAGTAGGAAGCAGATACCGCAGAGGGTATGCGCACCGGGGGGGCATTTAAGACTGCGGGTATTGTTAGACTCCAGTCGTTCGCGCTGTGGAGAGTGACCCGCTAAATTGGGTGAATGTGTTGAATTCTTGACGCTCGTCACGGTTTGTATCTCGCTCGCACTATTTGTTGCTGATACTGTTGTCGACATGTTCAATGCCCCCAAGGAGCTTGGGTTGTTCGCCAAATTCGTACATTGTAAAGCGCATTGGGTCGACCGAGCTAGCGACAAGACTTCTCTTGACAGAAAGCTTTTATATGGGACAGTTTTCTTTGAAGTTGTTGGGTGGGTGCTGTTGAAAGTTTCGGAGCTCCTGTAGCGAGCGGGGTCATGGATCTATCGTTGTGTGCGTCTGCGATAGCGACGACGGCGGGGCTGGCGCCGGATGTGGATGTGACGGAGGTGCTTGATGCGAGCCCGCTTGATTTCGATCATCGTTACACCTACGACAAGGCAGGTGATCTCGCGAAGGTTGAGGATCTGACTGGCCTGCCGGTGGGGGATGCGACAGTGTCGCCGTATGTGGTGCGTGAGTACACGTTCACTGCGAAGGGTGCTCGTGCTGGGCTGAGTGAAAGAATCCACGCGGACGGCCCGCTGGCCGGGACCGCCACGACGGGGAAGACACAAACACTTATCTATGACACTGCTGATCGTCCGTCGGGCGGGTATGTGTATGACGTGTTTGGGCGCCAAACCACGGTTACACCGGCGGGGACAACTACGACGACGCGACATTACGCCGATGATAGTGACAACCCGGCTTGGGTGGATGTGACACAGCCGAACGGGCTTGTGGAGACGACCCGGTTTGCGGGGTCGATTAGTGGGGATATCGGAGCCTATATCAAGACCGACGGTGCGGCAGAATTGGCTTTGTCGAGTACTTATGGCGATATTGCCACGACCGTTCCCATTTCCGCGACCGCGGTCACGGGCACCCCTGCGGAGACGATCGCTGGTTGGGCTGGGTACGAGGAGTACGGCGAGCTCGCGGATTCCGGCCAGGCGAGTACGGTTGCGGGCCCGGTTGGGTGTGGGTGGCTTGGTGCGAAAGGACGCGCGGCGAGTGATGCTACCGCGGGTCTCACCCTCATGGGCGTGCGCCTCTACAACCAGGCGACAGGGACCTTTACCTCCACAGACCCCGTCCCCGGCGGAAGCTCCACGGCATACAACTATCCCACCGACCCCATCAATATGTGCGACCAGTCAGGAAAGGAAGCCTGTAAACGAAAAAAGGGAAACTCGCGGCCACAGGTATCCAAAACGCGCCGGCAAACCACTGGAAAATGGCACAATGCAAAAGAAATATGGCTCTCTGCGCTCATCTTCGGGCAGACTTTAGGTCCCAAAAAAATACTTCAAAAAACTGGATTATGGAAGAAGTTGCCAAAATGGGCACAACGGGTTGCACCCTCGGGGATTGGCATCGACCAACTACAAAAGAAGAGTTTCTGGATATGGACCGAGTATAAAGAGTGCGGAAAAGGTGGTGTCATGAAGTACTGGTACCGCGGATACTCATTTCTTCAGTATAGGGCGAAATATTCCATCCTCTATTGGAGGACTTCATGGGTTTACTTAAAGGCTCTGCACACAAGCTCAACGGGAAGGATCTCTGGAAGGCTTCCCGGTTAGCCATGAATAGTAGGCGCACGGAGGTGTCAGGCAAAATGGCTAGTGAGCCAAAAGACGAAGACTTGGAGCCCACAGAAGAGTCCGGAGAAGGCAGTAAATTTCATGGATTCCTTATTTTGATAGATTCTGCTACTTATGCGACTCTTCGCACACTTCCCGACGGGTTAACACCCGTCTCAATCGCGGTAACGGTAGTGGCCAGTATTTTGTTGGCGTATACCGGGTACGAGTTCCTTTTGAAAGAGGACAAGAAATTTTCACAAGGTGGTATATGGTTAGCCCTTGTGAAGAGCCTGAGTGTCGCTTTAGGTACATCGCTTGTGACATCAGTGTGCACTCGTTCGATAGTCCTGACGGTGATCTCTCTGGTCGCGGCAATAGTGTTTGAGCTACTTCTGCTCGGGTGGACCAGACTTTGAGATGTGCGGCGCATAAAAGTGCGATTGTGTGGCCGGTGCCAATAGTCGCTGGGGAGCGCATCCCATCGGGGTACGGGGTGCTGGAATGTCGATGAGGGGTAGGCTCCCGCTAATGTCCTGGTGGCTGAGTAAGAATTAGGAGCACTTATGTGGGCTGAGAGCAATAGATTAACCTTCCGTAAGGTGCGAAAGATAATAATGCAAATTTTGACCGAAGAAAATCCAGCAGACCTCCCCGAATTTATTCTGCAAAGTTCGTCGTCTGTCTACTCTACCGAGGCGAATGCTATTTACAGATACTCTTGCAATAACGTTCAAGAGGGTATCAGTAGTGAGCAGGTAGAACAGGTAATATATGATGCTAGCCGTGACCCGCTAGATGCTAATGCTGTAAGTCGCGCAGCGCAGAGAATCGTGGAAGCGTTAGGGTAGTGTCACTTGCGGCATGGTGGATCCGTTTATCACGTCAAAACTGAGACAGGGTCTCGGTAGTAAATTCCACTTCAGTATCCAAAATATGGATTTAGGCAATCTAGATGCGGCAAAGTAAGCAATTCGAGTCTCGGCTGCAGCGGATCACGTCGCAGCCCTCGCATTCTCGGCCTGGCGGGCCGATGCTTGCTGGGCGCGAGCTTGGTTGGTTGCCTCTGCCGGGTGTGGGTGTTAGCTGTGTAGGTCGCCCAACGCCACGGCGAGGTTGTTCTGCTCGCCTACTCTACTGTCTGCCGGCGTTGCTTTTTTGATGGTGATGCCGAGCTTTTGCCACGGATACTCCTGCGGAGACGATCATTTGTTGGGCTGGATGGAAGGAGTATGACGAGCCCGTGGAAGCCTCCGAGGCGCGTACGGTTTCAGGTCCGGTTGGGTGTGGGTGGCTTGGTGCGAAAGGACGCGCGACGAGTGATGCTACCGCGGGTCTCACCCTCATGGGCGTGCGCCTCTACAACCAGGCGACAGGGACCTTTACCTCCACAGACCCCGTCCCCGGCGGAAGCTCCACGGCATACAACTATCCCACCGACCCCATCAATATGTGCGACCAGTCAGGAAAGGAAGCCTGTAAACGAAAAAAGGGAAACTCGCGGCCACAGGTATCCAAAACGCGCCGGCAAACCACTGGAAAATGGCACAATGCAAAAGAAATATGGCTCTCTGCGCTCATCTTCGGGCAGACTTTAGGTCCCAAAAAAATACTTCAAAAAACTGGATTATGGAAGAAGTTGCCAAAATGGGCACAACGGGTTGCACCCTCGGGGATTGGCATCGACCAACTACAAAAGAAGAGTTTCTGGATATGGACCGAGTATAAAGAGTGCGGAAAAGGTGGTGTCATGAAGTACTGGTACCGCGGATACTCATTTCTTCAGTATAGGGCGAAATATTCCATCCTCTATTGGAGGACTTCATGGGTTTACTTAAAGGCTCTGCACACAAGCTCAACGGGAAGGATCTCTGGAAGGCTTCCCGGTTAGCCATGAATAGTAGGCGCACGGAGGTGTCAGGCAAAATGGCTAGTGAGCCAAAAGACGAAGACTTGGAGCCCACAGAAGAGTCCGGAGAAGGCAGTAAATTTCATGGATTCCTTATTTTGATAGATTCTGCTACTTATGCGACTCTTCGCACACTTCCCGACGGGTTAACACCCGTCTCAATCGCGGTAACGGTAGTGGCCAGTATTTTGTTGGCGTATACCGGGTACGAGTTCCTTTTGAAAGAGGACAAGAAATTTTCACAAGGTGGTATATGGTTAGCCCTTGTGAAGAGCCTGAGTGTCGCTTTAGGTACATCGCTTGTGACATCAGTGTGCACTCGTTCGATAGTCCTGACGGTGATCTCTCTGGTCGCGGCAATAGTGTTTGAGCTACTTCTGCTCGGGTGGACCAGACTTTGAGATGTGCGGCGCATAAAAGTGCGATTGTGTGGCCGGTGCCAATAGTCGCTGGGGAGCGCATCCCATCGGGGTACGGGGTGCTGGAATGTCGATGAGGGGTAGGCTCCCGCTAATGTCCTGGTGGCTGAGTAAGAATTAGGAGCACTTATGTGGGCTGAGAGCAATAGATTAACCTTCCGTAAGGTGCGAAAGATAATAATGCAAATTTTGACCGAAGAAAATCCAGCAGACCTCCCCGAATTTATTCTGCAAAGTTCGTCGTCTGTCTACTCTACCGAGGCGAATGCTATTTACAGATACTCTTGCAATAACGTTCAAGAGGGTATCAGTAGTGAGCAGGTAGAACAGGTAATATATGATGCTAGCCGTGACCCGCTAGATGCTAATGCTGTAAGTCGCGCAGCGCAGAGAATCGTGGAAGCGTTAGGGTAGTGTCACTTGCGGCATGGTGGATCCGTTTATCACGTCAAAACTGAGACAGGGTCTCGGTAGTAAATTCCACTTCAGTATCCAAAATATGGATTTAGGCAATCTAGATGCGGCAAAGTAAGCAATTCGAGTCTCGGCTGCAGCGGATCACGTCGCAGCCCTCGCATTCTCGGCCTGGCGGGCCGATGCTTGCTGGGCGCGAGCTTGGTTGGTTGCCTCTGCCGGGTGTGGGTGTTAGCTGTGTAGGTCGCCCAACGCCACGGCGAGGTTGTTCTGCTCGCCTACTCTACTGTCTGCCGGCGTTGCTTTTTTGATGGTGATGCCGAGCTTTTGCCACGGATACTCCTGCGGAGACGATCATTTGTTGGGCTGGATGGAAGGAGTATGACGAGCCCGTGGAAGCCTCCGAGGCGCGTACGGTTTCAGGTCCGGTTGGGTGTGGGTGGCTTGGTGCGAAAGGACGCGCGACGAGTGATGCTACCGCGGGTCTCACCCTCATGGGCGTGCGCCTCTACAACCAGGCGACAGGGACCTTTACCTCCACAGACCCCGTCCCCGGCGGAAGCTCCACGGCATACAACTACCCCACGGACGTTGTTTCAATATTCGACCTAACAGATCGCTGCGGATCTACAAGCACGGTAGTGTGCCGGAGCGATGCAACGTGAGGTACTCGAAGTACGATAGGGATGGACGGTCGCGCATCTGCAACGGGATCGGGACAGCGTAGTTCAGGTATGTCGACTAAGAGAGGCGCAGCAGGTTCAGGCAAGCCCAACAGTTCCAGCGTAAAAGGCAGGTCTGTGGACAAGCACGACCACAGATCAGGCCGTAATCTGACGTGACGCCACCAGAGGTGGCGCGCATTCAAGAAGGCGACAAAACCACCAAGAAGGAAGCTGTAGACGCGCCGGGGAGGGTGCGTAGATACGTGCTGTGGAACCGGAAAATAGACGACGCAGTTTATGGTGGAAACAGGAAAGATGGGCCAATGTGAAACTGCTACCGCATATAGTAGCTTTTGAAGGAGGTGGCTGTGTCACAAACGTTGCCAAATGGTGCACGAACTGAAGCGGGACTCGCCAAATATTCGACGATGGATTTCTTGGAAATTTGTGAGGATAATCTCGGCACGCTTTTAAAGGGCTTGGATGGTCATCTGTACTATCTGAAGGCCGATGAGTTGAGCCGGAAATGCATTCTCAAAAATATGCGCGAAGGTGCTGCTCTATACGTCAATCCCGAGGGTTACTGGTCATCCTCTGAAGCGGAAGCGCATAGAGGGCGGATCGGAAAATGGTTTACGGGGCGCGACGGCAGCGAAATTGCGCGGCGTTATGCCGACGATAAGGCTAAATACCCTCTAGTGTACTCTGCGCTATTTTGGAGCCACTTCGATTCGAAACGAGTCCTGTATCTTGAGGGGTATTCGCTGGAACCGCTGCTTAAATTGGGTCTAGAGGAGCGCAGGTGAACTCCCTTCAGTTTGGTTAGAGGCATCATTGGAATGGCCGCAGTGCTGCTTATCTAAATGTTGGGGTCTCTAAGACGAGACCAAATGATTCCATGGTGCCGATTCTGACGGGCCCAGTACGAGTGTTTGACCAGCCCGTAGTGACGATTCATTGCGTCGCCGCTTGCTTCGCAATCCTCGCCTTCGATGCTTGCTGAGTGCGCCCGCGCCGTTCTTGGTCGTGCCGATTGCGAAACCCTCGTGGGGGTAGGTTGTTGGGTTGGGCTGGAATATAGATGTCTCGCCGCGAATTCGCACCAGTTCCCCTGAAGCGCGAGAAATAGCCACCATTCTCATCGTTGAAGCTGCGCTGGCAGAGCCACGGTGAACGATCCGTGAACTCCGGTGTTGCCGCTGGCGCAGCCTGAAATTCACCGCTTGGCAAGACGCCGTTAGGACTCGATTTCTAGCCTGAGCTTGACACTGTTTCTCGAGTTCAGGATAGAGATCATGCCCCGTATCCCCGCCCCGGGCGAGGCTGCCACTGCCGGCGCTTCGCGCTCTCGCCGCACGCGCGGTGGCCTTCGCGCCCTCGCCATTGCCGCGGCCCTCGCCATCGCCGTTCCCGGTAGCTTTGCCCTCCCCGCCGATTCCCCCTCCGTTCTCGCGCCGGCCACGGCCCAGGCCGCGCCAAGCGAAGATGACGTTGCAAAGGGTGGCGTGTTTGCGGATTCGCAGACGCGCCGCGTCGCGCCGGGCCTCGACCTCACGACCTTCTCGCGGCTCGAGAGCGCGGGCTGGAACGAGGGCAGTGTCCTGACGGCCGATCTCACCGAGCAGACCCTCTCGATGGACGTTGTTGACAACGGCAAGGTCGCAAGCCGCTCTCCGCTCGGCGAACTCATGACCTCGGGCGAGCGTGGCGATCAGGCGGTTGCCGCGATCAACTCGGCGTTCTTCGACATCAACTTCAGCGACGCGCCCGTGTACAGCTCGGTCTCGAACGGGGAGTCGGTCGTGGGTTCGGATAGCAAGCGCCCCGCGTTCACGATCGCGGGCGGCAAGGCCGTGGTGCAGGCCCTCACGACTTCCGGCAAGGCCACGCTCGCCGACGGTTCCTCGTTTGAGCTCGCTACCCTCAACGACCCGAGCATCCCCGAGGGCCAGATCGGCGTGTACAACGCCCGCTGGGGCTCCTACACGCTCGATCGTCCCATCGGAGGCCCCGACAAGGTGAGCACCCACGCTGCGTTCGCGCTCATCCAGGATGGTGAGGTCGTGAAGGTGAGCGGAATCGTCGAGAAGGGTGTGGGGGAGCAGGAGATCCCCGAGGGCGCGCAGCTCCTCCTCGGCCGCGAGGCAGGTGCCGACAAGGTCGCGGCCCTCAAGGTCGGTGACAAGGTTGACGTTGCGATCGGCCCCGATCAGAAGGTCGACCTGGGTGTGCAGGGCAGCGACCAAATCCTCAAAAATGGCGAGGTCATGGCGATGAATGACGACTCCCTCGTCAAGGCCGCGCATCCGCGAACCGCGATCGGCGTCAGCAAGGACGGCTCGAAGGTGTTTGCGGTCGTGCTCGATGGCCGCAGCGCCGACTCACGCGGCATGACCCTCCCCGAACTCGGCAAGCTCTTCAAAGACCTCGGCGCCTACAATGCCGTGAACCTCGACGGTGGTGGCTCCTCCGCGATGATCGCGCGTGAGGCCGGCTCGGACGGCCCGACGGTGTGGAACACGCCTTCGGATGGCGAGGTGCGCAGCGTCGCCGATGCGCTCGTGTTCTACTCGAGCGCGCCGAAGGACGTTATCTCTGACGCCAAGCTCTCGACCACGCTCGAGAACGAGAAGAGCGTGTTCCCCGGCCTTCACCGCACGCTCAACGGCACGGCCCTCGGGAAGAATCTCGCGCCGCTCGCGGCCGACGGCACCTACGCCGCCGAGGGTAACGCCACGGTCAACACGGTCGATTCGACTACCGCCGTCGTCGAGGGCGTCAAGCCGGGCGCCGCAACCGTCACGTACACGACCGGGGCCCACCAGGATTCACTCAACGTGCGAGTCCTCGGCGACCTCCTCGCGATCCGCCCGAGCGCCCGCACCCTGAGCCTCCCGGATCCCGATTCGACCCGTAACGTCACCCTCACGGGTATCGATTCCGACGGTCACCGCGCCCGCATCGAAACCCAGGACGTCAAGGTCGAGGCGAGCAAGGGCTTCACCGTGACCGACGACGGTCTCGGCACGTGGACGATCGCCGGCACGGGCGATGCCGAAGCCGGCACCGTGACGTTCAGCGTGGGAGATGTCGAGACGACGATCCCCGTGAGCTATGGAACCAAGGAAGAGCAGGTCTTTGACTTTTCCGATCTCGGCGCCTTCAAGGACGGCAATGCGCGTGCGAGCGGCTCCCTCGAACCCGCGACGGGCGAGGACGGCGAGAGTCCCGCTGTTCGCCTGCAGTACGACTTCACCCAGTCGACCGCGACCCGCGGCTACTACCTGATCGCGAACGAGCCCGTGAAGGTCGAAGGCAACGCGCTCGCGTTCACCGCGACCGTCAAGGGCGATGCGACGGGCGTGTGGCCCCGCCTCCAGGTCGTTGACGGCAAGGGCACCCGCACGAACATTAACGGTGAGAACGTCACCTTCGATGGCTGGTCGCAGGTGGTCTTTAAGGTTCCCGAAGGACTTGCCCAGCCTTTGACCGTCGAGGCGATTCGCCTCATGGAGACCCGCCCTGACGCGCAATACAAGGGCGACCTGACCGTCTCGGCGCTGACCGCTACGACAACCACGTCCGCCGAGGCGGGCGGAGACAAGGCCATCCACGATCCGGCCCTCCTCACGGTCGGCTCGGTCGACGACCGCCCGCAGCGCATCGCGGTCATGAGCGACTCGCAGTTCGTGGCGCGTGCTCCCGAATCGGGTAGCGTTACGGGCGCCCGTCGCACGCTCCGCGAGATCAAGGCAGAAAAGCCTGATCTGCTCATCATTAACGGTGACTTCGTGGATGAGGCAACCCCCGAGGACTACGCGCTCGCGAAGAGGATCCTCGACGAGGAATGGGACCCCGCAATTCCGTACATCTACGTACCCGGCAACCACGAGATCATGGGCGGAAAAATCGAAAACTTCGAGAACGCCTTCGGCGCAACCCGCCACGACCGCGATCTCGGCCGCACGAAGATCTTTACGCTCAATACCGCGGGAGGCTCGCTCCGCTCCGGCGGCATCGACCAGATTGCGGCGCTCGAGAAGGCCCTCAAGGACATGGAACAGTCGGATACCCTCACGGGCATTGTCGTGTTCTTCCACCACCCGCCGAGCGACCCGCTTCCCTCGAAGTCGAGCCAGCTCGCCGACCAGCGCGAGGCCCGCGAACTCGAGCGCGTTCTTGGCGAGTTCCGCGAGCGTTCCGGTAAATCTGCTGCGGTAGTGAACGCCCACGTTGGTGTGTTCCACGGCTCGGCCGTCGAAGGGGTCACGTACCTCATCAACGGTAACTCGGGTAAGAGCCCCGCAGGCACACCAGAGACCGGCGGTTTCACCGGGTGGACGATGCTTGGCATTAACCCGGGCGCGGGCAAGGTCGGCTCGAACCCGACGACTGCGGATCGCGTCGCGTGGCTCGCGGCCGAAACGAAGCCCTGGGTTGACGAGGTCATCCTTACGCTTCCGAAGGTTCTCCCGGAGGGTGAAACGGGCGAGTTCTCGGCAGTCATCGAACAGGATGGCCGCAAGGTTCCCGTCGCGTGGCCCGTCACCGCTCAGTACTCAGGTAGGGGAGTTCTCGTGGACGACGGTTCCGAGGCGGCCGAGGTTGCCGACGACAGCGCCGTGATTCGCGTGAACCCCCTGACCGGCGAGGTCACCGCTATTCGCCCCGGCGAAGCCGAGCTCGTCGTGACGGTCAACGGGCGCAGCCACTCGCAGTGCATCACGGTCAAGGGCGCGAGTGCCCCGGCGAAGCCGGCCCCTGAGGAGGAACCGTCGGACTCCGGCGTGGCCCCGGCTGAGCCCGCCCCCGCCGAGGGCGATGCGGAAGTCGCCGCCGTGGAGCCCCCGGCCGCGCAGCCTGCTCCCGAGCAGGCCGCTCAAGAGCCGGCTGCTCAGGATGAGGCACTGAATGGAGGCGAAGCCCAGGTGGGCGCCGCCGATACCGGCACGACCAACGCCACGCGTACATCGGCGGGTACTCCCGCGCAAGGCACGAGGGCTCCCGTGCGGGTCACCTCCTCGACGCCGCGCGCGAACGCCCTCCCTCGCACAGGCGTCGAGCTCGGCGGCGCGATCGCAAGCCTCATGTTCCTCGGCCTCGGCAGCGTGCTCCTCGCACGCTCGCGCAAGGAGAGCATGAAGTAGCAAGAGTGCTCCTCACGTGAGGAACAAAGGGGCGCCGGGTTTGCGGTTATCGCGAGCCGGCGCCCGCTCCATTATTGAAAGTGGGAGCAGTTCCTCACACTGGCGAAACGACGCGCGCTAGGCAACCGTCGGACCTCGCCTACCCTGGAGGGGTGAAGGCACTTTCGAGAATTTTCCGGTTTACGAGTGAGCTGTGGCCGCTCTATCTTGTGATCGTCGTGTCGGCGCTCCTGACG
The DNA here is from genome assembly GCF_025147465.1 of Dermabacter sp. p3-SID358. GTDB lineage: Bacteria > Actinomycetota > Actinomycetes > Actinomycetales > Dermabacteraceae > Dermabacter. Next base: position 4,019 of record NZ_JALXOZ010000003.1, on the reverse strand, counting down.
ACCGCGATGACCCTCGTCATTCCGTTCCTCATCGGCTCGGCAACCGACACCGCGACCGCGGCCGTGGCGGGGACGCTCACGCGCGACGAAGCCCTGCACGACATCATCATGACGGCCATGTGGATCTTCGTCGCGTTCATGGCGAGTGCGCTCATCCAGAACATCGGCGGGTATTTCGGTGACGTCATGGGCAACCGCCTTCGTGCGATGCTCTCCGTCCGCTACTACGACAAGCTGCTCAACCTCCCGCAGCGCTGGTACGACGAAGAACTCACGGGCACGATCGTCTCGCGCCTGAATCGTTCGATTGCCGAAATTGGAACGTTCGCGAAGATCGCCTCAAACGCCTTCATCTCGATGATCATCACCGCGATCGCCGTGCTCGCGATTAGCGCGTGGTACTGGTGGCCGCTCGCCCTCATCCTGTTCATCATGTTCCCGCTGTACCTGTGGCTGACCTCCCTCACGAGCGTCAAGTGGCAGCGACTCGAAGGTGAAAAGAACGAGCAGATCGACATCGCCTCGGGCCGCTTCGCGGAGGTCGTGGGCCAGATCCGCGTCGTCAAGAGCTTCGTGCGAGAAAAGAGCGAACTCGCCTCCTTCACGAAGCGCTTCAACAGCACCGATGCGATCACGAAAGAGCAGTCGGTCCACTGGCACAAGATGGATGTCTACCGCCTCGCGGCCCTCAATCTCGCGTTCGCGGTGCTGTACCTCATCATCTTCATCCGCACGGTTCAGGGCGATTTCTCGGTCGGTGACATGGTCATCCTCATCCAGCTCATGAACCTCGTGCGCAACCCGATCGAGAACATGAGCTGGGTCGTGGATACCTCCCAGCGTGCGGTCGCGGGTTCGAAGGATTACTTCACGGTTATGGATACGAAGGTGGAGGTGTGGCCGACGCTTGCCGACGGACGATCGTTCCCCGAGGCTGTGGAGGGTGCCCCGCGCATCGTTTTCGACCACGTGAACTTCGCCTACGAGGAGAACCACGACGTTCTGCACGACATGAGCTTCCACGTGAATTCGGGGGAGAAGGTCGCGCTTGTGGGCGAGTCCGGCGGCGGCAAGTCCACGATCGTGAACCTGATCCTCGGCCTGTACCGCACGCGCACCGGAGAGGTGCGTCTTCGCGGCCACAACGTGAACGATCTGCCGATCGACGTGGTGCGCTCTCGCGTGGGCGTCGTGTTCCAGGACGCGGCGCTGTTTAGCGGCACGATCCGCGAAAACATCGCCTACGGCCGCCCCGACGCGACCGACGAAGAGGTACGCGAGGCGGCTCGTCGTGCGAACGCGAGCCAGTTCATCGAGCGGTTCAACGACGGCTACGACACTCTGATTGGCGAGCGCGGCCTCAAACTCTCCGGCGGGCAGCGCCAGCGCATCGCGGTTGCGCGCGCGATGCTCAAGGATGCTCCGATCCTCGTGCTCGACGAGGCGACCTCCGCTCTCGACACGAAAGCCGAGCGGCAGGTCCAGGCGGGCCTCGACGCGCTCATGGAGAACCGCACGTCGATCATCATCGCCCACCGCCTCTCGACGATCGCGGGTGTTGACCGGATCATCACGCTGCGCGATGGTCGCATCGACGAGATCGGCACGCCCGCCGAGCTTGCCGCTTCCGGCGGTATCTACGCCGAGCTGCTCGCCCTGCAGAACGCGGGCGGCGCTGAGGCAAAGAAGCTGCTCGAGAGGTTCGGGATCACCGGCTGAGATCCCCAGGCTAGTCTCGAGGACGCCGAAGGACGTTCGTACGATGGTGTAGTGACTTCCGAGCGTTTTTCACGAGAGCAGAGCATTGTGGTTGACGCGCCCGCCGGGTGTATCACAGGGTGGCGCGACGGCGAGGTGATTCGCGCGACGGGGATTCCGTACGCGCGTGCGGGTCGCTTTGAGAAGCCGGTGCCCGTGCTGGACCTGGGGGAATTCGAAGCGCGAGAGTGGAGCCCGTCGGCGCCGCAAAACCCCGCGGAAGAGCCGCCGCTTTTCGGCCCGGAGCTTCGCGACCTGCCGGTGAACGAGGACTGCCAGAACCTCTCGATTACCCTCCCCGGTGATATTCGCGAGGGCGAGAAGCTTCCCGTGATCGTGTGGATCCACGGAGGTTCGTATGTCGCGGGTGCGGGCGATTCGTCGTTCAGCGATCCCGCGCGGTGGGTGACTGAGCGCCGAGTCATCGTCGTGACCGTTTCATATCGCCTCGGGGTTCTTGGCTTCCTTGGCTCCTCGCTCGGCCCCGCGAACCTCGGCCTGCTCGACCAGGCTGAGGCATTTCGCTGGGTTCGACGCAACATTTCGTCGTTCGGCGGGGACGCTGCGCGAGTGACGGCACTCGGGGAGTCGGCGGGGGCCGACGCCATCCTGCACCACGCCGCCGCCATGGGGTATGCGATCCTCGCGGGCCGTGAGGAGGAGTTGTTCTTCGACCGCGCGATCGCGCTGAGCCCGCCGCTCGGAATTCGCGAGGGTCGTAGCCGCATGAATGCGGTTGGCGCGTCAGTACTTGAGCGGCGAGTGAAAAAGGAGTCACCGATTGAGGAGCTTCTCGCCGCACAGAAGGCGATCGAGGCTGCCTCTTCGCGGTTTGGCTTCGCCGGCTCGATGCCGTTTGGCGTCCAGTACGGGCACGATCCGCTCCCGCCCGAGGGTGAGGTCCTTGCCGCGTGGCACGCGATTGCCGCGAAGATCCCGCTTCTCATCAGCTCCGTGGGAACCGAGGCGAGTTTTTTCGCGCACTCGATGCCGTGTTCGCGATTCGTGCGCGGGTTGCCGCGCGTGGGGGAGAGCGCCTACTGGGCGTTTGTCGAGTATTCGAGCCGAGCGGTGTTCACGAAAGGCATCGACTTTCTCGCGCACGAGTGGGCGGCCGCGGGCGGAACCTCGCACCGCGCCGTCGTGCCGTGGAGCGTGCCCGGTAATCCGTACGGCTCCCCGCACGTCATGGACATTGCCCTCCTCTTTTCACGCAAGGATTCGTGGCGTAGTGCGCTCCCGTTCGAGGGAGCGACGTGGGAAGAGATCGATCGCGCTGGTGCCGAGGTGCGCCGCTATCTCACGCACTTCGCTGCGGGTGAGAATAGCCACCCGTTCACGCGTGAGCCGAGGGTGATCCGCGGCTTTGCTGCATAAACCACGCCCGATCGTGACGGGCGGCGCAGCTTGGTGCGCAACCGCGGTCGTGAAGGAGAGAGGCGTCGGTTCATAAGATGGCGGTCCTGACTTAACGTCGAGGTCACCGCGTCATAACGATCCACTTGACGTGTGCCGCGCAACTGACGCGCCGCTCCCACACACGTGCGTTCTGCGTTAGGGTATGCAAAGTACCGTCGAATATGACCGCCCGCTTTGGTCGTCCTTGACTTGGGCCGGTGGCATACGAGAAGAGACTTCCGGTTTTGAGCTCGTCCAATCGGTATTCGGCGAAATCCCTAATCTAAGGACACAAGCATGACTTCTCCCCATGAGACGAGCAAGCTTAAGCGCCTACCGCGCTTGGGCCTCTCGGCACTCACCGCGCTCGCGCTCGCCGCGGGCACGCTCGGCGCTGTTCCACTGAGCCCCTTCGTTTCCGAAGCCTCTGCAGCTGAAAGCTTCACCGGCGGCATCCGCGAAAAGTCCGGCGCGGTAGAAAAGGACGACCAGCAGGCGTCCGACCTGCCGGCCGGTTCGTGTGTTGTTTACAGCGGTGAGCCGAGCGGAAACCAGGCAGGTTTCAGCTGGAACACCCTGGAGCCGAGTGCGACCAGCCCCGACAAGAAAGCTTGGGGCCTGAGCGTCTCCTTTGATAACTCGAAGGACCGTACATTCGCCGATTGGTACTTTTCCAATTCGGAGAACCTTAACAGCGTTTTGAATGTCGGCCAGGTGCCTTCCATGGAGGTTGGCCAGACCTTTATTGACAAAAATGTCACCCGCAAGGCCGACGAAAGCATCGACATTACTGCTAGTGGTCGCAATCTGCGGAACTTGAATCTCTACGGAGAGCTGACCGACGAGGAAGTCAAGCAGTTCGC
>NZ_JALXOZ010000029.1 GCF_025147465.1 Dermabacter sp. p3-SID358 | reverse complement strand
GAAGATCGGGGCGCCTTCCTTGAATGATTCTTCGAAATCGAAGCGTCACTTCGCTTCGTGCACCTCGGCGTCGCCGCCCGCCACGCTCGAATCAGTCGATGTGTCGGTGGCCTTCACCTTGGGGGAATCGGCCTTGTGCGAGGCGCGAACTTCGTTCGCCTTGTCCTTCGCGGTCGAGGCCGCCCCCTTTGCGGCAGTCTTGGCCTGCTCGGCAACCTCGGGCGCCTTCTCCTTGACGGCGCCAGCGGCGTCCTTCGCAGCCTTCGACACGGTTTCGCGTGCCTGGCCAACCTTCTCCTGCACGCGCGGATCGTCGACGTACTGCTTGGCGGTCGCCTCGAGCTTCTCGTAGGGCTCACGGCCCATCTTCGAGCCGATCACAAAACCGATGGCGATGCCAGTCGCAAGAATGAGCTTGTTCTTCATGGTTCCTCCTCCATAGAGGTGTGTCTGCGGACACAACCATCGTGGCACACGGTTCTGAGGGGAACTCGGCTGTCAGTTCTCGCTCCCTGACAGATCAATCCGCTCCATCCCGCAGTACACGTTGAAGCGGCCGTCGTCTCCGTCGGCGCGCACGAATCCGCACAGCGTGATGCCGAGCCGCGCGGCGGTATCGATCGCAAGGGAAGAGGGGGCGCTCACGCATGCGATGAAGCCGATGCCGGCCATGGCGGCCTTTTGGACGATTTCGAAGGAGGCGCGCGAGCTTACGAGGAGCACAGTGTCGCGGAGTGGGAGTCGATCCTCGAGGAGAGCCCAACCGATGACTTTATCGACGGCGTTGTGGCGGCCCACGTCCTCGCGCAGCACGAGGCGTTCCCCCTCGGGGGTAAGGAGGGCTGCCGCGTGCACGCCGCCGGTTTTCGAGAAGGCGGCCTGGCCATCACCGAGCTCACGCTGCGCGCGCAAAAGGTGCGATGGTTGCATGGCAAACGTCGGAACAAAATCGTGCCGAACCCGCTTCGTGACCTGATCAATCGAGGCCGAGCCGCACGCGCCGCATGCGCTCGACGTGAGGAAGGGCTTCGTGATCACGGGCGCCGCGGTGATCGTGCGCGTCGTGAAGTCCATAACGTTATAGGTGTTGCGCTCTAAACCGGAGTCGTCCTCAACGACGGCGCCATCGCAATATCGGGCTTCTCGTACATCTTCGCGGCTCGTGATGTACCCCTCGGCGTGGAGGAATCCGTGGATGAGCTCGACATCGTGGCCGGGGGTGCGCATCGTCATCGAGAGCTGCTGGCCGTTGAGGCGAATGTCGAGGGGTTCTTCGACGGCGACGGTGTCGGGCCGCTCGGAGTGGTAGAGCTTGCCGTCCCGAATCCGTATGCGCGTGAGGCGCGTCGATGCTGTCACTCGTCCCATAGCGTCTCAGCCTAGCCTCATTTTTCCGCCGCGGCACGGCCTGTAATGTTGGGGCGTGATCGCGAAGGACTCCCCCTCGAAAGCTGCCGCTCTCGCGCATGCGCTTCGTGGCTCGAAGTTCCTCATCGTGGGCGGTCTCGTGTTCTTCTTTGATGCGGCGATGTACAACGTCCTGGTGTTTTGGGATCCGGCGAATGGCTGGGGCCAGGGCCTCATGCACGGCAGCCCCATCGTGGCGAAGATCGTGACGATCGCGACGGCCAGCTGCCTCACGTATCTCGGGAATCGCTTTTGGACGTACGGGGATCGCGATAAGCCGCAGACCGCGAAATCCATTCTCGCGTTCATCATCGTGAACGTCATCGCGAGCGCGCTGCAGCTCGGTTGCCTGGGCTTTTCTCGCTATGTGCTCGGCCTCGATTCGGCCCTCGCGGATAACGTGAGCGGCACGTTCATCGGCCAGGCGGTCTCCACAACGTTCCGGTACTTCACGTACGGCAGGTTCGTTTTTCCGGAAGCGAAGGGGTCCGACGCCGCCTAGACTTGAGGCGAAGCATCTTTTGAAAGGCGTGGATCATGAACATTTCACAGAGTCGTGACGGATCAGAGCACGCTGCGCCGCGTTGGGCATGCGACGTGACGCGCGACCACGGGAAGGGATCTCCTTCGGCGTCCGGCGAATCGGTGATTCTGTCGCCTCACGGGATTCGCGTGCCGGGCCTCGCACGCAATCAGAGTGAGGCTATCGAGGAGGCGGGGAATCTTCTCGTCGAGCTTGAAGCGGTCGATCCGGCGTATGTCGAAGCGATGCACGAGCGCGAAGCGGAAGTATCAACGTTTATGGGGCACGGCGTGGCAATCCCACACGCGACGAGTGAGGCGAAGCGCAGCATTCACCGCACGGCTATGAGCGTCGTGAAGTATGACGAGCCGATCCCGTGGGGTGACAACGGCGAGGAGCAGGTCTCCTATGTCGTCGCGATTGCGGGGATCGGCGATGAGCACCTCATGCTGCTTCAGGCGATTTCGCAAGTGTTCGCGGAGGAGGATCGCCGGCGAGCATTGAGTGAGGCGGCAGCGCCACTCGAGGTCCTTGCGGTGTTTGATCCAGATTTCGAGGAGACCCGCGGGCTGTGAGGGCAGAGCGCGCCTGACAATCCCGAGAACGTGAAGCGAGGCGACATTCGGTAGGGTGGCCTCACTGATCTTTATCCGCTGGTGTTTGCCCGTGGGGCATGCCGGCTCGTCGAAAGGCACATCATGGCAGAACGCACCGTCAAGATTGCGGCCGCTTCCGGGCTCCATGCCCGCCCCGCCGCTATTTTTTCGAAGGCCGCGGGTGAGCAGCCCGCGAAGGTGACGATTGAGAAGGTAGGCGGCGCGCCGATCGACGCCTCCTCGATTCTCATGCTTATGACGCTCGGCGCGGGTCACGGCGACGAGGTCGTGCTGCGCGCTGAGGGTGACGGCGCTGAGGAATCGGTCAATGCTCTTGCGGAGCTCCTCGAAACAGATCTCGACGCGCAGGGCTGAGCCAGCATCCTGTAACACAGAAGAACGGGCACGCCACACGGCGTGCCCATTCTTTTTCGCCTGGACGAAACTACAGACCGATCTCCTCAAGAATGGGCAGCTGCTCGCGAACAGCGCGCTTGCCTTCGGCTGCGGTGGGGGCGCTGACCGCGATGCGGGCGAGTTCGCGCGTCTGTTCGAGCGACACGGTCGAGAGCACCTTCGCGACAGCGGGCAGCGAGCGCGGGGTCATCGACAGTGAGTTCACGCCGAGGCCCACGAGCACGACCGCGAGCGCGGGGTCGCCAGCGGCCTCGCCGCACACGCCCACGGGTTTATTCGCGCCGTCGCCAAAGGCTTCCAGGTCACCACCGGCCACGCGTGCACCGGTCGCGGTCGCACCCACGAGGGCGAGCACTGCGGGCTGCCACGGATCGTTGAGCTTCGCGAGGGCCCCGAGCATGCGATCGGCAGCCATCGTGTATTGCGCGAGGTCATTCGTGCCGATCGAGGCGAAGTCGGCAACTCCCATGAGGTGATCACTCGTGAGAGCCGCGCTCGGGGTCTCGACCATGATCCCCGCGTGTTTCACGCCTGCCTCCCGGGCTATCGCTACGAAATCCTCGGTGTCCTCGAGTGTCGAGATCATGGGTGCCATGACCCACGGCTCGGCGTCGGTTTCCGCGCTCGCCTTCACGATCGCCTTCAGCTGGTTCTCGAGCACGGAGCGTTTCTCCCATGACGTGCGGTATGCACGAACACCGAGCGCGGGGTTCGGCTCTTCGGCATCGGTGAGGAACGGCAGGGGCTTGTCGGCGCCCGCATCGATCGTGCGGATCACGACCTTCTTCCCGGGGAACTGCCGCAGTACACCCGCGTATGCCTCGGCCTGTTCTTCGACGCTCGGCTCCTCCTCGCGGTCGAGGAAGCAGAACTCGGTTCGGAAGAGCCCCACGCCATCAGCATTGGCTTCGGCGGCGAGGGCTGCGTCCTTCGCGCTACCAACGTTGGCGAGCAACGGAACGCGGGTGCCGTCGGAAAGCTCCGCTCCCCCGCCTTCGTAAGTGAGGGGGTTCTTGAGGAGCTCGTACCAAGCTGCGGAAAGCTCTCGTTCGCGCTCACCAAATTCACTCGTGACGGTGCCGGCGGCGCCATCGACGTAGACGACGGTGCCCTGTTCGATCTCGTCGACCCCTTTCGCGGCGACCACGGCAGGGATCCCGAGTTGACGCGCGAGGATCGCGGTGTGGGATTGGGGGCCGCCGTCGGACGTCACGAGCGCGGAGACGATGCTCGGGTCGAGGGTCGCCGTGTCGGCGGGTGCGAGGTCCTGCGCCACAAGAATGAAGCGCTCCTCAGAGAAGGGGATGCCGGGGGCCTCCTCACCGCGAAGCTGCGCCACGATTCGCGCGCGCACATCTTTCACGTCACTCGAGCGCTCGGCCATGTATCCGCCGAGACCCTCGAGCATGGTTGCGACCTGATCGCCGGCCTCCCACACTGCACGCTCGGCGCTCATTCCCGCGGTGCGAACGAGCTGTTCTGCGCTCGTCGTCAGGGTTGGATCCGCCGCCATTTGCGCGGTTGCTTCGAGGACCGCTTGACCGTCGCCGCTCGCGCGCTCGGCGCGGGCCTCAAGATCGGCGCGAACTGCGGCGGCCGCTTCGGCGATGCGAGATGCTTCCTTCTCACGAGCTTCACCTTCAGCGAGGACCTCGCCGCGCTCGGGCTCCGCGACTGAAGGCGCCATGACCTTGACCGGGTCGATCACACGCCCGGCGCTTACCGCAACACCCGTGTACTCATTCATACGAACCTCTCAGTTCTTGTGCCTCGGCACAGGCGCCATGGCACATGTTTACCGACCAAATCTATAAGAAGGGCCTGGAATCCTCACGCGAAAAATAGGGCTCAGTGACGCGCTCGTCAAGCGTCGGAAATGGACAGTCCCGAAAACTGAGCCGGTCGTGCCCTAGAATGTCGAGGGCTGCACATGCAGGTTGCGTGCCACCGGCCCCCTTCACTCGTACATCACGCAGCAGGAGGAACGCCCATGGCACTGAAGCAAGGTTTTGACCCGAAAAAGTACATCGAACTGCAGTCAAAACACATTGCCGAGCGGCGGGCCCAGATCGGCGGGAAGCTGTATCTCGAAATGGGCGGCAAGCTCTTCGACGATCTCCACGCCTCTCGAGTCCTTCCCGGGTTTACTCCCGACAACAAGATCGCGATGCTGTATGAGCTCAAGGATGAACTCGAGATTCTCATCGCGATTAATGCGCACGACATCGAGCACGACAAGATCCGCGCCGACCTTGGCATCACGTATGAGGAAGACGTGCTGCGACTCGTCGACGTTTTCCGCGAGCGTGGCTTCCTCGTCAACACTATTGTGCTCACGCAAATGGATGACCACAACGAATCGGCCGTGCAGTTTAAAGACCGCATGGAACGACTCGGCCTCACCGTCGTCAAGCATCGCACGATCAAGGGCTACCCGGATCCCACGCTCGTCGTGTCCGAGGAGGGGCTCGGTCAAAACGAGTGGGCGAAAACCGAGCGCGACCTCATTATTGTGACCGCTCCCGGGCCAGGGTCGGGCAAGCTCGCGACGTGCCTCTCGCAGATCTACCACGATCACAAGCGCGGGATCGATTCGAGCTACGCAAAGTTCGAGACGTTCCCCGTGTGGAACCTTTCGCTCGAGCACCCCGTGAATCTCGCCTACGAGGCGGCAACTGCGGACCTCGATGACGTGAACCTGATCGACCCGTTCCACCTTGAGACCTACGGCGAAAAGGCCGTCAACTACAACCGCGATATCGAGGCGTTCCCGCTGCTCAGGATCCTCCTCGAGCGCATCCTCGGCGAATGCCCCTACGCCTCCCCCACCGACATGGGCGTGAACATGGCGGGCTATGCGATCACCGACGACGAGGCATGCTGCGAAGCAGCGACGCAAGAGGTTGTGCGCCGCTATTACAAGGCTCGCGTCTCCGAGAAGAAGCTCGAGCTTCCCGCGGTCGAATCGCAGCGCATCAAGCTCGTCATGGCCAAGCTCGGCGTGGATGAAACGATCCGCCCCACCGTGAAGCCTGCGCTCGCACTTGCCGAAAGGACCGGTGCGCCCGCCTCGTGTCTTGAGCTTTCCGACGGCACCCTCATTACGGGCAAGACCTCAGACCTGCTCGGTGCTTCCGCTGCCATGCTCCTCAACGCGCTCAAGCATCTCGCGGGGATTCCCGAGGACGCCCTCTTGCTCTCACCCGAATCGATCAAGCCAATCCAGACTCTCAAGGTCGACCACCTGGGCTCGCGCAACCCGCGCCTGCACACCGACGAGGTTCTTATCGCCCTTTCGGTATCAGCGGGGAGCGACCAGAACGCGGCCGCGGCGCTCGCGCAGATCAAGAACCTGCGCGGCTGCGATGTCCACACGACAACGATCCTTGGATCCGTGGACGAAGCTGTGTTCCGCTCGCTTGGTGTGCTCGTGACGAGTGAGCCCGCGCTTGGCAAGAAGAGCCTCTACCGCAAGTAATTCGCACATCGAAAAGCGGTTGTACTGCGTCATTCGATCATTTCTTCCTCGCAGCACTGGCCCGATCCGGCTAACCCTAGTCTTCCATCGATGTGATGTGTAATACTAACCGGCAGCTGCGCCTATATGTGCGCTTGCGACACGTACCATCCGCATCTCGCACCCTCGCGACTCAGCACAGCAGGAAGAAAACACATGAGCAACCACGAATGGCAGCCAGGGGCCGCTTCGAGTGCAAATCCAAACGGAAACCAGGGTTACGACCAGCAGCCTGCATACAGTCAGGCAAACTTTCAGGGGCAATACAACCAGCCTGCGGGATACCCAGGGGGTAGCATGCCTCCGCAGAAGAAGAGCAAGACTGGCCTGTGGGTTGGAATCGGCTGCGGCGCACTCCTTCTTCTCGCGCTCCTGATCGGCGGGGGCGTTCTCGCATACACGCTCTTGAGCGGCGACGACAAAAAAGAGGTTCCAGCCTCGGAAGTGAGCGCCGCGGAAGAAGACCTCAAGAGCGACGAGGGCGGCAAAGACGACAAGGGGAGTGAGAACAACAACGACGGGGGTAAGGCTCCTGCTCCGAACCCCGCGCCTGGTGGAAACGGCGGTGACGGAGGAGAGCAGCCCGGCGGAGGCGGCGGCGATAACCCTCAACCCGGCGGAAAAAACATCCCCCAGCCGATGCCCCAGCCTGGCGCCGGGGGCAACAACCCACAACCCGGAGGCGGTGGGGATAACCCTCAGCCGGGACAGGGCGGTGGAGAAGCTCCGCAGCCCGGCGGCGGAGGCAAGGCAGCATCGGGGAACCTTCCTCAACAGGTTGGCTCGACGAGCCTCGATCCTTCATTCGGCGATGCCGGGATTGGCGACGTTGGCGGAACCTACGTTTCTCAAGATCAGAAGCTCTTCTACGTCGTTTCTATCATCAGTGACCAAGAAACACAGGAGCTCTTTACAAAGTACGGAGCTGCAGAGAAGAAGCCCGTAGGAAGCTGGACATGCGAATCCGCAACCTCCAGCACCCACACGTGCTACAAGCAGAATGAGTCGGGTGCACTCGTCCACGTCATCGCCACAAACGTCAGTGGACTGAGCGCCGAAGAGGTGACGGCCTGGGGCGACGAATTCATCTCGAAGATGGGATGACAGCTCTCTCTCGCCACCTTGGCGGTACAAAGAGATGACTATTCAAGGCGGGGCAAACGCCAAGACCCGACTTGCCATCTCGCCCACGGCGGCTAGACGGAGACATCAGCTTCCCAGCAACGCCTTAGTTAGCGCGGACGGTCGGGTCCCGCGGCCGCGTGGTCAAGGGCGCTTTGGCGGTTGGTGTGTTAAATGCGGGGAGCCCCGGCCATTCATGGCCGGGGCTCAAC
>NZ_JALXOZ010000028.1 GCF_025147465.1 Dermabacter sp. p3-SID358 | reverse complement strand
CGTCCCGTATCAATCAAGTGCTCCCCCATGAGGCCATGATGGACGGCTGATGCTTCCAGCCTAGTTTCGCACCTCGGGTTCTACTCTTACGACGCTGCCGAGGCCTGCATCTGCTCGGCAGCCTCGTGTTTGACCTGCTCGCCGTGTGCGCGCAGATTCGTCAAGAGCGCTTCGATTGCGGTTGCGAGCGCTTCGAAGTTCGAGACAAATGAATCGCGATCCTCGCCAACCCATTGCGCAGACTGAACGCTTTCACGTGCCGAATGGAGCGCACTCGTCGCCGCTGCGGCAAGAGAAATGAGGTTTTCACCTGTCGAGACGCCCTGCTCGGGCGACATTCCAATAAAAGCTGTATTCATGTTTTCCCCCTACCTCTGTGTTGTTGAGTGATGTTGCTATCCGGCGCTCGAGGCTGCTCGCTGCTCGGCAACCTGCCCGCGCGCGTTCTCGGCCAAAAACGCGAGTCTTGCGGCGTTTTCGTCGCTCGAGTTGGCGAGAGTACCTAGTTGTGCGAGGAAGTTCTCGCGGTCCTCTCCCACCCATTCGAGCGACTGGACGGTGCTCACGGCATTGCTTCCCGTGTCGCGAAGCGAAGTGGCGAGCTCTTCAAGTGTGCCAGCCATGGTTTCGACGCTTCCCGGATCCATTCCCTTCATCATGTCGTTCTCCATTTTCTGAGGGCTCGCGCCCTCGTCGTTTCTTCCGACACCTTCACGCTACGGCTCCCCGATTCGCTATCACCCTGTGGAGCGCGTTTCGCCGGCGTCCGTGTGGACAACTTTGTGGTGCCGTCACAGAATCCTGTCTAGCCTGCAAAGCTCGAGGCTCGCCGCTGCTCGGCCGCGTGTTCCTCGAGTGTGCGCGCTGCTCCCCTTAATGTCTCGGCTAGGGCGACGAATTGGCCATAGGCTCCCACGACGGCTTTTGCGAAGGGCTCGGCATCGGGTCCCTCCCACGAAAGTGCATTCACGAGTGCGCGCAGGTCCTCGCCCGCGCGTATCCAGCTTTCTGCGCTGAGTGACATGAGCGCGCTAAGCCGTTCAATCGCAGCGGGGTCCATTCCTTCAAACATATTTTGCTCCTCAGTCTTGACACGGTTCGGCGGCATTCTGGAGGGCGTCCACTATTCACCTCGGTAGTGCCACGAATAGATCACGGAGCGAGGAGGGTGCGCTCGCTCCTCCTCACTTTCGTTCGGATGGGACAACGTCGCATCTATTTGCCGCGTGGGTCTCGCACGAGCGCGGGAACGATGAGACGGCAATCAGCCCCATCAACGAGCCACGCGACGTCGGGGTCGCTCGCCCACCTCGTTCGGGGCGGCGTGCGGCCAAACAGGGTAAAGACTTCTCCTTCTCGCGCCCCAAGGACGATGCCGCACCCCGCTCGCGCAAGATGTGGCCCAATCGGACCGAGCCTCGAGAATGAGCCTCCCTTGAGCCCACCGTAAACGCATGCTCCCGCCGCAAGGGCATTGCGCAAGACAGCGCCGAGATCGCTCGCGCCATCTGAGGATTCGAGAGCGGCAATGTCGTCAAGGATCACGAACGCATTCGTACCGAGCACGGTCGCGTGGTTGAGGAGGCGTTTCGCCTCCCCTATATCGCCGGATGCGCCGTGAGGCGCGCGAAGGACTTCGCGTTCACGAGCAAGCAGCGAGAGCGAGTCGAGGAGTGCCAGGCGCTCAGCCTCCTCGCCTCCCGTGATGAGCCCTCCCCCGGTGAGTGGGAGTGAAGCGGGTGCCCCATCCGCATGGGCGAACCCCACGAGTCCGCGTTTCGCGTCCTGCACGAGTGCTTGAGCTTGCGGGATATCTAACGTGCGCCTACCGAGCATAAAGGCGTCTCGACAGGCGCGACGCCGTGTTTCCTCGCGCGAACTTGGCTCCGCGAACAGCGCGATGTGCGCTTCGAGACCGCCGACACTTGCCCGCCCCACGGGAGACGACTCCTCAAGCTTCACAGCGCCGGCACACATCGCGTAGTCCTCGGCGCGGGAGAGGCGGTGCACGATGCGTTCGGTACACATTGACTCGAGACTGCGCGGTAGTTCGTTCGGCCCGGAGGCTCCGATCACGAGGGTGAGACGGCGTGCACGGGCGGTACGTGCAAGGGCGCCGAGAAGTGAATGGATTTCCTCGCGGTCGCTCGGGTGAGCCTCGTGGCAAAGACTCGCGAAAGAGTCGAGCACGAGGATAGCCGAACCAGATGAGCTCTCGACATTGGCGAGGGTTCGCAGCATCCGCAATGCAGATGCGGTGTCCTCCCCTGGCACGTACCCGAGTGCGTGGGGTTCATCAATGAGGCTTCGAAGCCCCTGGCTCATTGAGTCGATAATGAAAAGACGCGGCGGCTCCTGCGCGGTGCGAGTCGAGCGCACGATACTTATGATGCTTGTGCTCCGCCCGGTACCGGACGCCCCATACACACCGTAGATTGATCCCGGTGGCCCAATCCGTGCCACGGTTCGGCGTTGGCGGGAGGGGTCATCGACGATGGCATAGGGCGCGGGTAGCCCCCACTCTTCAACGAGAGCCTCGCCTGTGTAGTTTTCCACGAGCGGTGGTAGCCAGGGTGCACGGACCGTAGTTCCTCTTCGCTCCCATGCGCGGATGGCGGCTTCAACTGCGAGGTGAGCATCGGTCGGCGGTTGCTCAGCGCCACGCGTCAGCTTTGGGGGGAGTCCTCGCGGGCGCGCGTTCCATGCCGAGAGCACCTTTTCGTCGTTCATCGCGTGTGCGAGGTCTAACTTGAGATTCGCTGAGCGATCAGCCGGGCCGCGCGCGCCTGCGTACGCCATTTGCGCCTCGTGGTGCAAGCCCGCTCCCACTGCGCTCACGATAGCTCGACCAGGATTATCGAGGGATATCTGTGCGGCTGCCTTGGACCCGATGACATCGATCGAATCAGCGGCATCGCTCAAGCGAAGGGCGATGCGCAAGCTCACGTTCGCGCGAAGCCTCTCACTCACGATCCCCGCAGGTCGCTGCGTCGCCAAAATGAGATGGACTCCAAGCGAACGCCCTCGCTGCGCAACATCTATGAGCCCGTCCAGGAAATCGGGACAGTCATCACGCAGTGCTGCGAACTCGTCGACAACGATGACGAACGCGGGTAAATCCGTACCTCCGATCGACGCGTATTCGTCGATGTCCTTTGCACCAAAACGCGCTAAGAGCTCTTCCCTGTAGCGCAGTTCCGCCCTGAGTGAGATGAGGGCGCGAGCCACAAGCTCGGGCCCGAGGTCTGTCACAAGTCCCGTGCAGTGCGGAAGCCGCGCGCACTCTCCAAGCGCTGCACCACCTTTGTAGTCCACAAAGAGGAAGGTGACGCGACGCGGGGAGTAGTTGAGCGCAAGCCCAAGAATCCAGGACTGAAGGAACTCCGATTTTCCAGATCCCGTCGTTCCCGCGACGAGAGCGTGCGGGCCCCACCTGCGAAGCGGAATGGTGAGCGGGCCCGCTGCCCCGTACCCGACGAGAGCATCGAGAGTGAGCGATTCGGCCCAATCACTCAGGTGCCACTCCTCAAGTAGGCTTTCGTCTAGAGACCTTCGTTCTCGCCCGTTGATGTCGAGCAACGATACGGTCGCAGGGATTGCCTCCCCCACGTGCTCACGGCCTCGCGCATCTACCAATGGGGCAAGTCTCTTGGCCCATGAGAGGAGCGAGTCGTCGCTCACGGCTTCGCATTCTTCGATCGGCACGGGTACCGAATCGCCTCGCCGAAGGAGCACCCCGTTGCTGGTCGAAGCCTCGACGAGTGCACTACAGGCACCGGGAACGCTGAGCCTTTCGGCCGCCGTCACAATGAGGCATGGTCCCGGCCCTTCGTGCTTTTCCCACGCTTCCATGAGCATCGTGAGCAAGGTGAGTTGCCTAGACGTCGGTTCAAGCGCGAGGACCACGACCTGTCCACCTTCTACGCTAGATTCTGCATGGAAGCCCGGCATGCGATTCCCGACCCACGCAGCGAGGCTTTCCTCGCTATCGAGAATCCGCGTTTTTCCCCCATTGGCGCTTTGCGCATGGGGAAGCCATGCAATTGTTCGTACGCTTTCGCGAAAGGCAGGAGAACACACGAGGACCAGGCGAACGTCGGAAGGAGAGTGACGCCCGGCCAACTGCACTGCGAGGCTCGCCGCACAATCAAAGCGCCCGGCACCCGTGATGCCGAGCCCTCGCGTCTCGCGAAGAGAAACCGTCACGGGACCTTCAAACGTGCGGGCTTGGTCGCGAAGCATTTCCAGTGCACCTCGCTGTTCGCGGGAACCGTGAGTCTGAGCCTCGCCTTTGAGCTCTACTTGGCTTGCGACGTGTCCTGTCCCAAGCCGAAGAGTCAAAAAGTCACTGTGCTCTTCGCGAACCGCCCACAGGTCCCCGCATTTTGGCGAGTCCCACTCGACGATTACTTGGGATGCTGGAACCATCATGGCGAGACGGGCCCTCTCCGCCTCGTGCGCGCTGTGAATCTCTGCCCTTGCTCCGTCGAGGGCATCGTCGAACTCTCGAAGCGCATCAGCCTGTTCCTTTCGCACGCGCTCGCACTGCGACCAATAGTTTGCGAGCGCCATGATCGGCATCACGACCGCGAGCATGATGACAAAGGTGCTGCGCGTGAGTGCATACATCGCACCAGCGATCGCAATCGGCACGAGGAGGCTGACGAAAGGGAACGGAGGTAAGGTTTTCGACTGCGGGAGGCGAGGCAAAACGATGTGGTTCGGCGGCGCCTCGAGTTCAATACGCACTGGTGGAAGGTACGCGCGCGCAGGTGAGTCGCGCACGACCACGTCTGCACCAGCGCGGTGGCGTACCCTCAAACGCCATTGCCCTACGTACACGTCTGAATCCGGGCTAAGGCTGGTCGCACCTATCTTTCGCCCTGCAGCACTTTTCAGATCTGCCCCTTGGGCGGCGTGAATCGACACATCCGCACCTGTATCGAGATACGCGTGTGTGCTGGCAACATCGCCATCCTCGACTGTGACTCGGCACGTTGCGGAAGATCCCAACGACGAAAGCCCCATCTCGAGCGGCACGACGCGTCGGTCCCCTTTGCGATCTAAAACCAGTTCCCAGGACGAGAGCGCCGCGTGCAGTGGCCTGGGGCTGCCCTCGACTGCTCGCACTAGCTCAACGCTCATGCCCGATACCAGACCAGAGGAGTGAACGAGCCCCTCATTGTCGAGTATGTCCCCTGGAACCCCCTGCAGGCTCTCCTGCGCCACCCTTAAGACATACTCCGCATCATCGAGAACCAAATGATGCCTCATCCGTTCCACGAGTTCTCCCACGCTCACGGTCGAATCCGCGGCGATCTCGAGCACTATCGGATCTGCCTCAAGCGGACGCACCTCCACTAGCAGTGTCACAACGCCCCCTTCCGATTCGCGGCGATAACTGCTCACTCAAGGATGACGCGAACGCGAGGGACGAGAAACCCCGCCGTCCAATGCTGTGGAGAGCGGGGTGATGTGAAGCGATGAGCGAGGCGCGCTAATCGAGTCCGGGTTCGTCACTTTCAGGGGCGCGAGAAATTCCGACGGCTCCTTCGCCTTCAGTGCCGCTTCGCTGACGGCCGGTGAGATCTTCCCCTTCAGAGGACCAGCTTTCGCGCTCGTCGAGCACGTGTTCGTCAGCAATCACCGGCAGTTCGAGACGATCGACGGTTGTGAAGATGTGCTCGCCGTAGGAACCCGCTTGTTGAGGATCGACCGCGCTCACGACGACCGCTGTTGCATTATCGCGCCCGCCGTGTGTGACAGCTGTTTCAACAATGCGTTGGGCCACAAAGCCAGCTTCCGAGGTTTCCTCAAGCATCGCTTGTAGCTCGCCATCGCTGACCTCTCCTGTGACACCATCGCTGCAGATGAGGAAGCGATCGCCAAGACGGACGGGAATGAGCCAAAAATCTGGACGGGTATCGGGTCCTGCACCAAGAGCACGCGTAATCATGTTGCGATAGGGGTGAACGCGCGCTTGGTCGAGCGTAATCTCTCCGCGATCAACGAGTTCTTGTACAACGGAGTGGTCAACACTGACTTGCGAGAATTCCCCGTCACGAAGCATGTACACACGCGAGTCGCCAAGGTTCATGACAAGCCAGTGGGGCTCGGACTCGTGGAGCGTCAGGGCAACCATCGCGACTGTTGTGCCTGCGCTGCGACCGGAATCATCATCGATGCTTGCAATACGCTCGTAGGATCGCACCATCGCATCGGCAACGTCTTCGAGTTCGATGTAATCACCGCCCGCGAGGGAGGCGAACTCATCGACGACGATGCCACTCGCAATCTCGCCAGCGTTGTGGCCGCCCATGCCGTCGGCGACGAGAAAAATCGGGTCATACGCGACAAACGAGTCCTCATTGACTGCCCGCACAAGGCCGACGTCGGTAGCCCCTGTCGAGGACACACCGAAATCCTCCGGGTGCCGTTCCGCCCGCAACGAGAGTTCTACATTCACGAGTTTGTTCACTTCACCTTCGTCGAGCACGGCTTGCCGGTGAGAGCACTGAAAGAGCGCAAACGCCGAGAAGCCATATCAAGGAAACGCCGCGAGGAGTTCGTCCGCGGTGCCTGGAGCGAACTCAAGCATAGCGAGAAGCGTTGAAGCATGCAGGCTCCAGAAACGTCCTCACGCACGGCGCCTCACGAGAGAGACGGTAAATGCCGTGAGCGCATCTCTCGGTGGACCGGCCGGAAGCGATTCGACCAATGCAAGAGCGCGATCGGCATAGGTTTCCGCTAGCCTTTCAGTCTCATCAACGACAGGGTGTTCAGATAGTGCGCTCACGACTTCGGCAAGTCTGTCATCGCTCGAAAGGTCACCGTCAACAGCAGCGAGAAGCGCTGCTGACGCCGTATCTTCGGGATGCTTCTCAACATGTGCCCGCAAGAGCAAACTCGGCATCGTTGGCACACCTTCTCGCAGATCAGTGCCGGGCGTCTTACCCGATTCCACGGAGCTCGCCCGGATGTCGAGAACGTCGTCGGCGAGTTGAAACGCGACCCCTACGGCTTCGCCATACTCGCGCATAGTCGCCACCACGCTCTCGGGCGCTCCCGCAATCATGGCGCCGAGCACTCCAGCTGCGGCAATGAGCGAGCCCGTCTTATTGGACAACACGTCGATGTAATGCACGAACGGGTCATCCCCCGAGCCGGGCCCTACGGTCTCGTTAAGTTGCCCGAGGCACAAACGCTCGAAGGTGTGAGCGTGGACAGCGACAATCTCAGAACCAAGGCCCGCGCTCATCGCGCTCGCTCTAGCCAGCAAAAAATCACCGGTCAGAATCGCAATGTTGTTACCCCAAACCCGATGAGCGGCCTTAGTACCGCGACGAGTATCCGCACCATCCATCACATCGTCGTGATAAAGGGTCGCAAGATGAGTAAGCTCCACGAGCGCCCCGGCGTCGATAAGCTGCGAACTAGTAATATCGCCAAACGCGCCTGCCAGCATTACAAGAACGGGACGAACGCGTTTACCCCCAGCATCGAGGAGGTAAGGGGCGGTCGAACGCATCATTGGGTCGGACGTTGCGACAGCAGCGTGGAGCTTCTCTTCGATCGCTTCGAGCCCGGCTTGGATTGATTCCGCGAGGGAGGGGTCGATGTCATCCATCGTGAAGCTCGCCATCACTGTCCTTTACCTGACGGGCCCGTTCCCTGCGAACGAACTACAGGGGTTAACTGTATCGGGATTTGGGGCCGAGCGCAGCGTGAGGGACACGTGCACATCGATATGAATGGGGAGCGTCACGGAAGGAGTCCGACGGTCGCCAAGAAAAAGAAAGCCCCGGCCGTGAGGCCGGGGCTTTCGAAGAATTATTTCGGCGGCGTCCTACTCTCCCACACCCTCCCGAGTGCAGTACCATCGGCGCAGTTGGGCTTAGCTTCCGGGTTCGGGATGGAGCCGGGCGTTTCCCCAACGCTATGACCGCCGAAAAACTTTCGGCAGATGCTGCTCGAAGCAGCGAGGCTATGAAGTTTTTATCGGGCGCTCCGCGCTCCATTACGCGGGCGGT
>NZ_JALXOZ010000027.1 GCF_025147465.1 Dermabacter sp. p3-SID358 | reverse complement strand
GTCGCGCAAGATCGCGAGGATGCGCAGGATCTCCGTGTACATCCACACAACTGTCACGGCGAGGCCAAGTGCGGCCGTCCACGCGTACCCCTTCGGGGCACCGTTATCGATGCCGTTCTTGATCTGCTCGAGGTCCATGACGAGGCTGTAGCTCGCGAGGGCCACGGCGGCGAGACCAATGACGATGCCGAGGAGGCCCGTGCGGAGGTTCGCAATGCCGAGCAAAACGAGCACGAGGTTCACGATCGTGAAAATGAAGTACGCGCCGAAGGCAACGACGAAAATCTTCGTGAGCGTCGGGCTCGTGCGCAGCTTACCCAGGCGGAACAGCACGGCGATCGAACCAGTGACGGCGAGAGTTGCGATCACGGCCTGGAACACGATGCCCGGGTATGCCTGCTCGAAGAACACGCTGATGCCGCCGAGGAGGAGGCCTTCGAAAAGTGCGTACGCGAGCGTGACAATCATGCTCGGCTTCTTCTTGAACGCATTCACAATGACAGCCACGAAGGCGCCGACCGCACCGACGATCGCAAGAATCGAGGCGAAGGCGAAGCCAACCTGGCGGCCCTCTTCCGTACCTGTCACGAGACCCCCGATAGTGGGAAGCATCATGACAACAAACGCCACGGCGATGATCACGCCGAAGGTCGCCGTGATCGCATTCATCGTGTTGCGCCACGTCATGCGGCCCGTATCAAAACCCGTCGCCGCTGGGCGGTTGTACATCGCCTCGAGGTCAGCCTGGCTGTAGCTGCCCTCCTGATACTGGGGGGCCTGATACTGCGGAGCCTGCTGTTGAGGCTGGCCGAACTGCTGCTGCGCGCCCGGAGCCTGGTTGTACTCGGGAGCGGGAGCGTACCCGCCCGAGCTACTGAAAGCCGGGCTTTTCTTCAAAATTCCATTGTTTCGCGCCACGGGGTGTCCTTTTCTCGAGGGCATCACTACGTACACACAGTGTAGTGAAGGCTCATGGAACGCCATTCAGGCAGCGACTATTCCGAACGTTGGTGCGACTCAAGATAGGCGCCGTCGGCCTCAAGCGCGACGCTCTCGCCGCCCGCACCCGCAGCAATCGCGAGCATCTCTCCCGTTTCCGTGCGCACGATGCTCACACCAAACGTCAAATCTTCGCTCTCCTGATTGAGGGCGTTGATGTCGTGAACACCATCACGATCGATCCACAGACCAACGAAGGTCACGACCATACCGAACAGGGCGAGACCTCCCGCAAGATACAGGACCGCGGAAAAACCGAACCCCGCACTCAAAATGAACCCGCCAAACATCACGCCGAGAGAGTTCGCGACGTTGAAGGCGCCGTGATGCGAGGCCGCCGCGAGCGTCACCGACTTTCCGGCGTTCGTCATGAGCCACGCCTGCATAAGAGGGCTCGTGATCGAGCTCGTCGCACTCACGAGAAACACGCCTACGCCGAAGCCAACCGGATTCTCGCGCAGCGCGATGAGCACGATAAACATCACGATGAAGATCGGAAACACGATGAAGAGACTCGCGCGGTACGACCAATCCGTGAGGTGGCCCGCGATCCAGTTGCCGAGCGTCATGCCGGCACCAGCGAGAGCGAGAATCACGGGGATGAACAGCTTGTCGATGCCCGCGACGCTCACCGTGACGTCGGCGATGTAGCCATACATCGCAAAGAAGCTTGTGAAACCGGCACATTCGATCGCAATGACCATCCACATGCGCGGCTGTTTGAACGCCGCAAGCTCGTCCTTTGCGCTGCGCCCCTTTGGCGCTTCTTGCGGCGGAATCGCGAGGAACAGCAGGAGGATCGACAGGGCGAATACGCCCGCGACGATCCAGTAGGCGGTTCGCCAACCGAGCTGCTGGCCGAACGCGGTGAGGAGTGGAACGCCGAGAAGGTTCGCGACCGTGAGCCCCATGAGGGCGAGCGCGATCCCTTTGCCCTGATTGCCGGGCCCCATCACATCGGCGGCGAGCAGTGCGGCCACGCCGAAAAACGCGCCGTGCGGAAGACCCGCGAGGAAACGCGCGGGCACGAGCAGGCCAAAAAGCGGCATCGTGGCAGAAAGCACCGAGCCCACGAGAAGGCCAAACGCGAGAAGCATGATGAGCTTCGGGCGAGCGATCTTGACGCCCAGGAGAGAAATCGTCGGTGCACCCACGACGACGCCAAACGCATAGGCGCTCACAGCCCAGCCGGCCTGCGCGATCGCGTGCTCGGGATTCGCCGCCATGAGCTCAGGAAGAAGCGAGCGAGCGATATCGGGCAGGATGCCCATCGACACGAACTCGCTCGAGCCAATGCCAAAACCACCGATCGCGATGGCGAAGAGAGCAAAGGCACGCTGGAAGGGCGTCAGGGTGTCATAGGAGCTGGGGCGCACGAGAATCCTTCTCGGGAGACGGCGGGTCGGCCAATCCGCTGCGCGCCCTCGGGCACGGATGCATTAGTGAGAATAGTCCCTCGGGCCGAACACCACCGAGCCGAGCCGCACAATAGTGGCGCCTTCCTCGATCGCGATCTCGAGATCGTTGCTCATGCCCATCGAAAGCTCCTTGACAGCCTCGATGCCGAGACCGTCGCGAAGCTCACGAAGCTGGCGCAGTGATCGGCGAATCTCGACCTCGTCGTCCGTGTTCGTTCCAATCGTCATGAGACCTTCGAGCGCGAGCGAGTCACTCTCGTTGCAGCGCTGTGCAACCTCCTTGAGCAGGCCGAGATCCGGGTCGTAGCCGCCTTTTGACTCCTCGCCCGAAGTGTTCACCTGGATGAGCACGCGCTGCACCTTGCCATCGTTTGCGGCGCGCTTCTCGATACTCGCGAGCGCGCTCTCACGATCGATCGAGTGCACGAGATCGGCGAACCGCGTGATGTCGCGAGCCTTGTTCGACTGGATGTGGCCAATGAAATGGCGCAAGATCCCCGCTTCGTGAAGATCTTCGAGATCGGCGTGCTTCGCGATTTCCTGCTGACGGTTCTCGCCAACGCCAACGGTGATGCCGCGCGCCTTGAAAAGCTCCACGGCCTCGCGGATTTCCTCAGCCGTGCGGGTCTTCGTCGCGAGCAAAATCTGGAGGTCGCCCATCGATCGCCCGCCGCGCTCGAGCGCCGCCTCGATCCGAGGCAGAAGCTCGTCGATCTTTTCACCCATCATGACCGTTCACGTCCCTTTCGCCATTGCTCTATATGCGGGCCGTCGACCGCGACGACCCCTCACCACCGTCATATCACGACGGCGTGCGCGCGGGTAGGGACCCGGTGGCGTGGCACTAGGCGCCTGACGAAGCGTTGTGGATAACTTTCGGCCCCCTGCGTCATGGGTGACAAGATCGCAAGTGGGAAACACGAGTGCCACCAGTACTCACGACAAGCCGAAGGGGGCATGACACAATGGCGTCACACGAAAGGGGCGATCATCATGACCACAGTGAACCTCTTCCCGAAGCTGCCCAAAATCCCCGCCAGCGCGAATCCCTACGAGCTCGACAGCCCGCGCGCGCTTTCGACCCTCATGCAGGAACTCAACCGCACGGCGCCGCGGCAGAAGAAGGTCGTTCGCAAAAAGATGGCCCGGCGCTCCAACCAGCACACGAGCTTCACGACACCAACGAACTGATCGCGGCTGCCCATGTCCTCGAGCAGAACCAGCTCTCTTCGCGCTCGATAGAGCTCACCGAGGCCTTCTCTGGCCTTCTTCCCCACCCTGACGACTGGGATCGTTATGGCGATTTCCAAGAACGAATTATGCGAATGTCAGAATCATTCACTTCTGACGAGTCGTCGCGGCGCGACCGCATTGTCGACGCCACTATCACTGAAACCCCCCGAGCGAGGCGCACCGGCGCGCTCCTCGCTATCGCGGCCATGGCCGGTGCCGTGACCTGCGCCGTCCTCAACCAGCCGTGGGTCGCTGCCGCGTTTCTCGCCATGCCCGTCATGAACATGGTGAGCAAATACTTCCCCGAAAGGCGAGACGGGCCTCATCATCCTTCAGCCGACGATGTTCAACGTCCCGAATAGGAACAGTGGCACCCCCAGTGGGACTCGAACCCACACTGAAAAGATTTTAAGTCTTCTGCCTCTGCCGTTGGGCTATGGGGGCGTTACCCGAAGGGCCCCTCCATCCTAGGGGATAGGCTGAAGTCATGGCCCGCACGCTCGCCGACGCCCTGAGAGAGTTCGATGATGCACGGCTCATCGAGCTTCTGCATGCGCGCCAAGACCTCATCTCTCCCATTCCTCTCGGAATTGCACCGCTCGCGGCACGCGCTGCTCAACCGGGAAGCGTCCTGAGGGCGATCGGCAGCCTCGTGCTTCCCGAATTACAGCTCGCCGACGTCTTCGCCGCCTACGCAGGCCCCGTCACCCCTGAGCAGCTCGCGCAGGCCGTGAGCTCTTCAACAGAACAGATCGCGCCGCACGTCTACCGACTCGCCACGCTCGGACTCGTATACACCGACGCGAGCGGCCGATCCCTCATTCCCGTGCGGGCCCTCGCCGAAGCCCTCCCTCACCCCGCGGGGCTCGCCCCTCGTTTCTCGCACGACCCCACCCCCGAGGAGGCACGCGAAATAGTCGAGAGCCTCCCCGCTGAGCTTCGCGACGTCGCAGATTCCCTCGCATTTGCCCCCGCTCGCCTCACGGGCTCGCCCACGTCCTCGCTTGCCACGCGCCTGGCGAGCGCGCGCCTCATCACGAAAGTCAACGGCCCAGACGGCCCCCGCGTGCTCATCCCCCGCACGATCCACCTCGCGCTTCGCGATGGGGTCATCCACCGCTCTTTCGCGCATGCGCCCACCCCCGGCCCGGAAGCACCGCCGGAACGATTCGAAGGTTCTCGCAACGCACAGGCGATCGAAGCCGCGCTCGAGGCGAGTCGCATCGCCGCGACGATCGGCACGTGGCACGCCGACCCACCGTCGGTTCTCAAACGCGGCGGCCTCCCCTTGCGCGACGCGCGCCGCCTCGCCGCCACCGCGGGCACGAGCCACGAGACGTGGGCGAGCATCATCCATGCAGCATGGGTGGGAGGGCTCATCGGCAACGATGGCGAAACATGGCAGGTCACGCGCGAATTTGGAGAGTTTTCCGACGCCTCGCCCGCGCGCCGCTGGGCCGATCTTTGCTCGGCGTATCTACGCTCCAACTACCTCGGTGCCCTCTCGGGAACGCGACTCGGGGACGTGAGCCTCGACGGGCTCAACGAAGGAGAGGCTCGCACGGGCGAAAGTCCGCGCGCCGCGCTCTCGGCAAGCGTCGGAAGAAAAGGGGTGAAAGTAAGGCGGCGGCATATGCTGCGCCACCTTGCGGACTATCCCGAGCGGGAGGCGAGCGCCGCGAGTCTCGCGGAGTCGCTCGCGTGGGCGTTTCCCACGGTGCAGCGCGCGGCGATCCTCGAGGAGGCGTATGCGTTTACGCGCGAGGCGGAGGCCTTTGGGCTTGTCGTGGATGGTGTTCCAAGCGCACTCGCTCCCGCGGCGCTTGCGTCGCTCGAACTCGACGAAGGAGAGGCGATTAACTCGCTCGAGAATGCGCTTGGGGGCATGCTGCCCGAGCCCGTCGAGCAGATCCTTCTCGACTCCGACCTCACGGTGACTGTTCCGGGGCTTCCCGGTCCGCGCGTCACGGCGGTTCTTGAGTGGGCCGAGGTCACCTCGCGCGGCGCGGGCGTCGTTGCACGCGTCACGGGTGAGTCGATCGCGCGTGGGCTAGGCGCAGGTGGGTCCGCCGATGCACTACTCGAGGAGCTCGCGGAGCTCTCGCTCACGGGAGTCCCCGACGTGCTCGAGTACCTCGTGCGCGATGAGGCGCGCAAGCGTGGCCAGGTCACCGTCGGCCCCGCGACGTCGTTCATCACGGGGGAAGAGGAGCACCTGGACAGGCTCATGGCCTCGAATGAGGCGGCGCGGCTTGGACTCACGCGACTCGCCCCGACCGTCGTGATCTCAAGCGGCGACCCGGGCTTCGTGATGGGCTCGGCGCGTGCGGCTGGGCTCGCACCGCTCGCCTCGGGACCGGGTGGTGCGGCCGTCGATGAGCGCACTCTTGGGTCGGTGCGCGGTGGCCCCGTAGGCCTTGAGCTCGAGTCCGACGGTCGCGAGCCGCTCCTCGATGTCGAACCTTCCGAGGCGCTCGCGCGAATCCGAGCCGCTGAAGCGGGGCGCCTCGAAGAGGTCAGCGTCCCGCAGCGCCTCCTCGCCGCGATCGCAAACGAGCGCGAGATGCAGATCGGGATCGTCGACGGTCGCGGAGGCACGAGCGTGCTGTGGATTGAGCCGCTCGCGCTCGAGGGTGGAAGGCTGCGCGCGAGGGACGTGGAATCGGGTGAAGAGTTCACGGTGCTGATCCACCGGGTCCTCCTCCCCTAACCCCACCACTGTGGATTGCATAGGGGTTGTGGGGGTTATCCGCATCAACAAAACCCCCACACCCCCTATGCAATCCGGAGAGGGGAAAGATCAGTCTTGGCGGGTCTCCGTGCGGTCGCCCGTCCACTCCACGTGGTACGTGCCCTCGGCATCCACGCGCCGGTAGGTGTGCGCGCCAAAGTAGTCGCGCTGCGCCTGCACGAGGGCCGCGGGGAGGCGCTCGGCCCGCACCGCGTCGTAGTACGCAAGGGTCGAGGAAAACACGGGCGCCGGAATTCCGACGGCTGCCGCAAACGCGACGATGCGACGCCACGCGGGGATGCACTTCGTAATCTCGGTGGTGAAGTACTCATCGGCAAGTAGAAGCGGAAGCTCGGGATTGCGCTCGTACGCCTCGGTGATGCGGTTGAGGAAGCGCGCGCGGATGATGCAGCCGCCACGCCAAATGCGCGCCATGTCGCCAAGCTTGATGTCCCAGCCGTATTCCTTCGCGCCGGCCTTGATTTCGTCGAAGCCCTGCGAGTAGCTCACGAGCTTCGCGGCGTAGAGCGCCTGCTGGAGGTCGCTGATGAACTGCTCGGCGTCGTCAATCTGGATTGTCTGCGCCTCGCCCTTGAGTACGGCGCGGCCGGCCTCGCGCTGCTCGGTGCCACCCGAAGTCGAGCGGGCGAAGGTTGCTTCGGCGATACCGGTGACAGGAATACCGAGGTCGAGGGCCGTCTTCGAGGTCCACGCACCCGTGCCCTTCTGGCCGGCCTGGTCGAGGATGATGTCCACGAACGGCTTGCCGGTCACGTTATCGGTGTGGGCGAGAACAGCGGCCGTGATCTCGATGAGGAACGAGTTGAGGGGGCCTTCATTCCACTTCTCGAAGACCTTGCCGATTTCGGGGGCGTTCATACCGAGCGCCTTGCTCATGAGGTCGTAGGCCTCGGCGATGACCTGCATGTCGGCGTACTCGATGCCGTTGTGAACCATCTTCACGAAATGGCCCGCACCATTTTCACCGACGTGGGTGCAGCAGGGGACGCCGTCCACGTGCGCCGAGATCTTTTCGAACATCGGGCCAAGGCGGTCGTAGCTCGCCTTCGAGCCGCCGGGCATGATCGAAGGTCCGTTGAGAGCGCCCTCTTCGCCACCGGATACGCCTGAGCCCACGAAGTGGAGGCCGCGCGCACGAAGCTCCTGCTCGCGGCGGAGGGTGTCGCTGAACAGGGCATTGCCACAGTCCACGATGATGTCACCCTCATCCATGCGGCTCGCGAGCTCTTCGATCACGGCATCGGTCGCCTTACCAGCCTGGACCATGATGATCGCGACGCGCGGCTTCTGGAGCGAGGCGACGAATTCGTCCATCGTCTCCGAGGGGTAGAACTCGCCGTCGGTGCCATGATCGGCGATCACGCGTTCGGTCTTCTCGACGGAGCGGTTGTGGATGGCAACCTTGAAGCCGTTGCGGGCGAGGTTGCGGGCGAGGTTCGAGCCCATGACCGCCATGCCGGTCACGCCGATGTCGGCAACAGAGTGGGGGGCGGGATCAAAATTGGCCATGCTCGTGCGGCTCCTTCGGTGTGTAGTGGAATTGGCGCGACGCGGCGCTCGTTCGAGAACAGTCTAAGAGCCCGTGCTGTGTACAGCCCCGATAAGGAATAATGTGGGCCGACAGTCCCTCCCGCGAATGAGATAGAGGAGAGATCATGACCGATCCGTACGAGCCTGCTCCCGGAACGTTCAGCAATCCGGCGGCTGGACAGCCGTATCAGCAGCCGCAGTTCGCCTCGAGCGCGCAGCAGGCACATGCGGGGTACGCGGGAGCAGCCGCAGGCGGAGCGTACGACGGGCCGCCTCCCGGGACCGACGTTGGCAACGACATCTCGAAATCGTTTTCGTGGGCATGGCAGGCCTTCGCGAAGAACTGGGTTGCGCTCGTCGTGCCGGGCCTGATCTGGGGAGCCCTGTACGTCATCCTTTTTATCGCTTTATGCATTGGCTACTTTGCGTCGATCTTCGCGCTGGTCAATGCCTTTGAGTCGAGCGAGCCCACGGGCTGGGAGGCCCCGGCAATCATCATTGTCATTCTCGCCGTGTACGCCATCATCGCTCTCATCCAGCTTCCGCTCGCGGCGTGGATGAGCGGCGCGGCGAGGTCCGCTGGCCTTGTGGCGCAAGGGCAAACCCCCACGATCGGCAACGGCATCATCCATTGGAAAACCTTCTTCACCTACATTCTTTACGTCCTCCTCTCATTCTTCTCGGTCATCATTCCCCTCATTGGCCCGATTGCGTGCATGTTCTTCTTCTCGCTCGCGCCGTATCTCGCAGCGAACCGAGCCTGTGGCCCGATTAGCGCGTTCAAAGACGCGGCTAACAGGGCCCTCGCAAAGCCTGCACACGTCATCCTCATGTGGCTCGTGACGGGTGCCCTCGGCTTCGCCTTCGCCATCACGATCATTGGCATGCTCTTCCTCCCCGTGTTGATAGCGTTCACGTCGCTCTTCTACTCCTCGATGATTTCCCGCATCGAGGGCACACGCCCGGCCCCCGTTGTCTAGCGCGGGAAATGCGGGCACGGGCGCCCTCATCGTCCAGTCCGATAAATCAATCCTTCTCGAGGTCGCCCATCCGGCGGCCGATCAGGCTCGCGCAGCCATCGCGCCGTTCGCAGAGCTCGAGAAGTCGCCCGAGCACGTTCACACGTACCGCCTCACGAACCTCGGCCTGTGGAACGCAAAGGCGGCGGGTTTCGACGCGGAGTGGGTTGTCGATGCTCTCCTCACGCATTCGCGTTTTCCCGTTCCGCACGCCCTCCTCGTGGACGTCGCGGACACGATGGATCGCTATGGCGTTCTGAGTCTCCAGAGCTCCCCCGCTCACGGACTCGTGCTCCTTGCGAAGGATGCCGCGATCCTCACCGAGGTGCTTCGCTCGAAGCGCATCTCTCCACTTGTGGGCGAGCACCTCGACGACACGACGGCGATCATCCATCCGAGCGAGCGCGGTGCCCTCAAGCAGCAGCTGCTCAAGCTCGGTTGGCCGGTCGAAGACCTCGCGGGGTTCGTGGACGGCGAGAGCCACCCAATCGCGCTTACCGATTCACCACGCACCTGGGAGCTGCGCCCGTACCAGCGGGAAGCGATCGATCAGTTCACGAACGGCGGAAGCGGCGTGGTCGTACTTCCATGCGGGGCGGGGAAAACGACCGTGGGCGCGGGCGCCATGGCGGCGCTTGAGCGCACGTGCCTCGTGCTCGTGACAAACACGGTTTCGGCACGGCAGTGGCGGCGCGAGCTTCTCGAACGCACCTCCCTCACCGAGAGCGAGATCGGCGAATATAGCGGCGCGAAGAAAGAGATTCGCCCGGTCACGATCGCGACATACCAGGTCCTCACCTCCAAACGTCGAGCTATTCACCCTCACCTCGAACTCGTGAGCGCGCGCGACTGGGGTCTGATCATCTACGACGAGGTGCACCTTCTTCCCGCGCCCGTGTTCCGCATGACCGCCGATCTCCAAGCGCGAAGACGCCTCGGTCTTACGGCGACCCTCGTGCGCGAGGACGGTCTCGAGGGCGAAGTATTCTCGCTCATCGGCCCCAAGCGCTACGACGCGCCGTGGAAGCTTCTCGAGTCGCAGGGCTGGATCGCCCCCGCGCGCATGACCGAGGTGCGCGTCGCGATGACAAGCACCGAGCGCAAGGTCTACGCGGCGGCGGAGCCACGAGATCGGCAGCGGCTCGCGGCGGCGAGCCCCGAGAAACTCCCGATCGTTGAACACCTCGTTGCACGCCACCCGGGCGAGGGGATTCTCGTGATTGGCCAGTACCTCGATCAGCTCGAGGAAATCGCGGGGCGACTCGATGCGCCCCTTGTCACGGGCGATACCTCCCTTAAGGACCGCGAGCGGCTCTTCGCCACGTTCCGCGAAGGCAAGATCCGCCTTCTTGTCGTCTCAAAGGTCGCGAATTTTTCGCTCGATCTGCCCGAGGCTAGCGTGCTTATTCAGGTGAGTGGCGCGTTCGGTTCGCGCCAGGAGGAGGCGCAGCGGCTCGGCAGGATCGTGCGGCCGAAGCGCGATGGGCGCGAGGCGCATTTCTACACCGTGGTCACGCGCGATACGCAGGATCAGGACTTCGCGCAGAATCGGCAGCGCTTTCTCGCGGAGCAGGGCTACGGCTATCGGATTCTCGATGCGCAAGATTTGGCGGCGGGGAACGCTTAGCGCAGGGCTCGGCTCCGTGCGCACGGGTAAGGGTCCGACGCCTGCCGTACCCCATTGCCGCGCCTGGTCTTCGAGTGGCTGTCACCGAGCATTCGCACTTGCCGGGTACGCTTGAAGCATGAACACCAAGGAATACGACGGTTTCTCCGATTCTTTCCGCGACGCCAAGGCTGAGGATGCCACGCGCGCAAACCCGGCAGGTGCGGGTTTGAACAACGCGGGCACCACTGCCTCCTCGGCGCAGGCCGCACCGAAGGCACCGGGCTTCGGCGGGGCCGCTCAGACGTCGGACCCCAAGAGCACCTCGAGCGCACCCGCCGCGCAAGCGAACCCGACCACGCAAAGCGCCGCGCGCCCGAACCCGCGCACCTCGCAGGCGCAGCACACTCAGAACGTCCCGAAGCCGGCTCCTTCCGCCGCGCCGCAGAATGAGCAGCACAGCCCTCAGCCCGCGCCGAAGTCGCGCATGGCGGTCGTGTGGGCGTCGCTCATCGTGGGGGCGATCCTTTTGATCCTGCTGCTCGTGTTTATTATTCAGAACAACGTCGCCACGCAGTTTGAGTACTTCACGTGGCAGTTCAACCTCCCCCTTGGCGTGGCGATGCTGCTCGCGGCGATCGCGGGCGCGCTCATCATGGCGCTCGCAGGCTCGGTGCGCATGATCCAAATGGGATGGGAGCTTCACAAGTACCGCCGCGACCGAAAGTAGCTGATTCGCCACACCTGCCCGGAAGTCACAGGCAACATTCAGCAAAACTTCACCTTCGGGTTACACCATTGACCCATGAATACGGAGCAGGAGCAGGACTACGAGGCGCGCCTCCTCGTCGTCGACGATGAACCGAACATTCGCGATCTTCTCGCCACGAGCCTTCGTTTTGCGGGCTTCGAGGTGTTTGCGGCCTCCAATGGCGCCGAGGCCATCAAGCTTGCAACCGAGAACGAGCCGGATCTCATCGTTCTCGACGTCATGCTTCCCGATATCGACGGCTTCACGGTCACCCGCCGCCTTCGCGACAAGGGTCACCACTACCCGATCCTCTTCCTCACGGCGCGTGACGAAACAAAGGACAAGGTCGCGGGCCTCACGGTCGGCGGCGATGACTACGTGACGAAGCCGTTCAGCCTCGAGGAAGTCGTGGCTCGCATTCGCGCGGTGCTGCGCCGCACCCACGTTGGCATCGCCGAACCGAGCGAGAGCGCACTCGTGGTGGGCGATCTTCGCCTCGATGAAGATTCGCACGAGGTCACGCGCGCCGATTCACCGATCGATCTCTCCCCCACCGAGTTCAAGCTGCTTCGCTACCTCATGCTCAACGCTGGCCGTGTCGTGTCGAAAACGCAGATCCTCGACCACGTGTGGGATTACGACTGGTCGGGCGAGGTTGGCATCGTCGAGAGCTACATTTCGTACCTTCGCCGCAAGATCGACGTGGTCGGTGAGCCGATGATCCACACCAAGAGGGGTATTGGCTACGTTCTTCGCCCCGCTGATCCGCGCTGACCTTGGCCGTCGCCACCAAGAAAGACCGGCCCTCACGAGCCCACCGACCGGTCTCGCTGTGGACCAGGATCGTCGCGCTCATTGCGCTTGTTCTCGTTTCGGGAACGATCGTGACGGGCGCGCTTTCACTGTTCCTGCTTAAGCGCACCCTCATCGAAAGCGTCGACGCTGACCTCGCTGCGGCGGTGAACCCGAGCGCGATCGCAAATCCGCGCCGCAATATTTCACTGATCACGACCGGTTCGCCGAGTGCGCAGTACACCCCCGTGGATTACGTGGTCGAGTGGCAGGATCAGTCCGGCGGGGTTTTGCAGCGGGTGGTGCAGGATTCCGACGGCGACCTCTCACTCGAGTTTCCTCAATTGACCCGCGACGAGGTCGTGTCTCTCCAGGGGAAGCCCTTTACCCTCGTGGCAGGCGATCGCGAGTCGTGGCGCGTGCGCGCAGTCGCCTCAGACGACCCCGATGGACCATCGGTTTTCGTCGCACTCCCCCTTAGGGGCGTCGACAACACAATGAACGAGATGGCGCTCATCATCGTGCTCGTGGGCACGATGGTTGTGCTCGTGGGAGTGGGACTCGGCGGCTACGTGCTTCACTATGCGCTCGAGCCTCTGCGCGATGTGGAAAAGGCCGCGAAGAACGTCGCCGCGGGCACGCTCAGCACGCGCATCCCGGTGAGCTACTCCTCGCAAGAGGTGCATTCGCTGAGCGTCGCCCTCAATGAAATGCTCATCCGCCTCGAAAAGGGCTTCCAGGCGCAGGCCGAGTCACAAGCGGAGGCTCTCGCGAGCCAATCGCGTATGCGCCGCTTCGTTGCGGACGCCTCGCACGAGCTACGCACCCCGCTCGCAGCGATCCGCGGCAATGGCGAGCTGTACCGCATGGGTGCGATGCCTCGCGAAGAGGATGTCGCGCAAGCGATGCGCCGCATCGAGGATGAGGCGAAGCGCATGGGCTCGCTCGTGGAATCGCTCCTGAGGCTCGCGCGGCTCGATGAACAACGGTCATTCGATCTCGTTCCGCTCGATGCGTCGGGGATCATCAAAGACGTTGTGCAGGATTTGCGCGCGCTCGACCCCACGCGCGAGGTCGCGATCGTGGATCTCGCGGGCGCCGTTCTCTCCCCCGAAAGCGTCCCCCCGCTCGGAGTGCTCGGCGATGAGGCAGCACTCAGGCAGGTCATCGTCAACCTCGTAGGCAACGCGAACCGGCACACACCCAAGGGCTCACCCGTGGAGGTCGCCCTCGGCAACGGCCGCGACGGCAAAGCCATCATCGAGGTTCGCGATCACGGCGAGGGCATCCCCGCCGAGACTCGCGAGCGCGTGTTCGAACGATTCTTCCGCACCGACGAGTCCCGCCAACGTCAGCAGACTCAAGGTGGCGGCGCAGGCCTCGGCCTCTCAATCGCGGCAACGATCATGCAGCACCACAACGGCACGATTTCAATCCACCAGACCGATGGCGGCGGTGCAACGTTCCGCGTAGAGATTCCGGGGGCAAAGCTCAGCTGAGCGTGGCCCACTGCTGATGGAGGATCCGCGGAGTTTCGCCACCCCACAGGCTCACGATGCGAAAGCTCCGCCCCGAGGCCTCGAGCACCGAGTCGGTCAGGTGAAGGTGCGAGCCAACCTCGCGCACGGTGACATCGCCTTTCAGTTCCACGCCGCGCTCGCGCAGCGCCTCAACGCCCTTCGCCCATTCCTCGGGGCTCATCGCGCGGGCGCGCGTATCAACGAGATGGGGGTTTTCCCCTAGGATCTCGACCGGGGGCGCACTCTCGAGCCACAGGGAGCGCTCAAGCGCGGCAGGCGTCGGAATCTGATGCTTTTCACGCGAGGGGACCGCGCCCGTAAAACCGGGCCCTTCGTTCGGCGCCTCGCCCTTCTGGTAGGCGGTTGCCGCGGCCCGCGCGCGCTCGTCGGCGGCCTCGTTCATGTCGTGGCCCGCGTGGCCTTTGACCCACTCGAAGCGCACGCTGCGCCCCTGCATCTCGCGATCGATCGCCTGCATGAGCTCAACATTGAGAACAGGCTTGCCGTCCTTCTTCTTCCAGCCCTTCTTCTTCCAGCCGGGCATCCATTTCGTGACGGAGTTGATGACGTACTGCGAGTCGCACAGGATCACGAGTTCTTCGCTCGCGCGCCCTGCCTCGCGTGTGTGGCTGAGGAGTTCGCGCACCGCCGTGAGCTCACCGATGTTGTTCGTACCGTGCGCGCTTCCGCCGGCACTCCAGCAGTCCTCACTCACGTACCACGCCCAGCCGGTAGGGCCAGGGTTGCCGAGTGCGGAACCGTCTGCTGCTGCGGTGATTGTCATGGGGTCATTTTTTCACAGCGCCCGGGCACCTGTGCCGGTGAATGGAATAGCGGCGCGTTCGCGGGGCGTTGAGGGAGGGTCCGACGGTTTCACGCGCCCATCGAGCGCACATGTGTGGAGGTTTCCTATGTCCAAGCGTCCTGACCTCGCGATTCTTGATCTCGTAGGGGTGAGCGAGGGGCAGTCTTTCTCCGAGGCAATCGAGGCCTCTATGCGAGCTGTCGAGCTCGCCGATGAACAGGGATATAAGAGGTATTGGTTCGCGGAGCACCACAACACGCTGAACCTCGCTTCGAACGCGACGTCGCTCTTGATCGATCGCGCGGCCTCGCGTACGAAGCGCATTCGCGTGGGGTCGGGCGGGATTATGCTCCCGAATCACGCGCCGCTTCAGGTGATCGAACAGTTCGGAACGCTCACGCAGTTTCACGGCCCGAGGATCGATCTCGGTCTTGGCCGCGCCCCTGGCACGGACCCGCTCACCGCGCAGCTCCTTGGTCGCACGAGCGCCGAACCCGAGGATTTCGCGCGCGCCGTTGCCGACATGCAAGCCTGGGCGAGCGACGACACGCTCTCGCGCTACCGAATCGGCGCCTACGTTGCGCAGGGCACGAACGTGCCCATGTGGGTGCTTGGCAGCTCCCTCGCGGGCGCGGGTATTGCGGGTCAGCTCGGCTTGCCGTTCGCCGTCGCGAGCCACTTCGCACCGTTCCAGTACAAGGAAGCGATCGCGCTTTATCGCCGCGAGTTCAACGCCGATGCGCCCACCGCACAAATCGAGAAGCCGCGCGTGATGGTGGGCGTAAACGTGTACGTTGCCGAGACCGACGTTGAGGCCGAGCGCCAGTTCTCAACCTTGCAGCAGGCGTTCGCGGCGCTCGGTTCTGGTAAGCGCCAGTTGATTCAGCCGCCCACCGAAGTATCGGCGTTGCTGCCCACGCCGGTTCTCGATCGCGTGAACGGTGCGCTCGCGGTGCGAGCGGTAGGCTCCCCGGGCAGGGTTGAATCCGAGCTCTCCCGCCTCGCGGAGGAGACGCATGCCGATGAGTTCATCGTCTCCAACTACTTCCACGACCCCGCGGCCAGATACGAGAGCCAGCGTCTGCTCGCGGAGGCTTGGCTTGCGTGAGAAAACGACATTATCGTCGCAACCGCGCATCATTCAGACCAGCCTCGACGACCCGCGGGTCGCGGCGCTGCACGCCGAGAAAGACGCTGAACTCGAGCCCCGCTACAACGCCTACTACGCCGCCCACCCCGAGTTTGCCGGCCGCAGCGATGAAACTCTCGACCCGAAAACGATCCTCACGGTCCTCCTCGCGCTCCACGGCAACACCGCCGTTGGCACGGTGATGCTTCGAGCACTCGCCGACCGCCTCGAGGTGAAACGGCTTATCGTCGGAAAAAAGTACCGAGGGCAAGGCATCGCTACGAACCTCCTGCGGCATATCGAAAGGGACGCTGCCATGCGAGGCGCAAACGAGCTCTACCTCCACACCGGCAGCCTTCAAGAAGACGCCATCGCCCTTTACGAAAAAACCGGGTGGCAGCGCCTCCCCGAGCTCTTTCCGCCCTACATCGAGGATGGCGTTTCCCAGTGCTACGTCAAACAGCTCGTGGCACACTGAGCCCATGAATACGAACACCGCTCCCGACGAGCACAGCGCCGACCAAAAGGCCGCCCTCTCGCGCCTCAACGCGGCCCAAGACAACCTCGTGAAGTCCCGTGAAGCCTACGAAAAAGCCGTCGAAGGCCTCGAAGCCATCAAGGCCTACAACGACGCCATGAAGCCCCTCATGGCCTACTACGACAACGGCTGGCTCGCCGACGTCCAAACGACCGAATCGATTGACGAACGCCCCGAAGCCGCCGGCGAAGATGAGATCTGGGACATGCACGGCGGTCAATACGAGCTCATGCGCGAGCTCCTTGCGATCTCCTCGCACTTCTTCGTAAGCGTCCCGGGAGAAGACGAGTAACCGTCGGACTTCCTACGCATAAGGGAGGCCCCGCACC
>NZ_JALXOZ010000026.1 GCF_025147465.1 Dermabacter sp. p3-SID358 | reverse complement strand
CGATGGTGTTGAGCTTGCCCCTGGTGACTCCAAGTCGTTCACGGTCGTGGTCTCTGGTTCGTACAGGCCGGCTGATGTCGATTGGACAGCCGCGGGTCAGTGTGGTGCTGACGGCGCTGAGGGCGCGCATGGTTTCGTCAACACGGTTGCGATGCCAGGTGACACTGACGGCGAGGACAACAACACGGCCTGCACGACGGTGGAGAAGGATCCGGCATTTGCAGTGAAGAAGGAGTCGGGTAAGGCATCTGCCGTGAACGGTGAATGGTCCTCGACCTACACGGTGACGGTCACGAACACCGGCGAGCGCGCTGGTAAGTCGAAGCCCGTGGTGGACACGCCCCGTGTTCCTGCTGGGTTCACTGTCACGGGTGCGACGGTTGACGGTAACCGTGTTGCCGTGAAGGACGGTTCGTTTACGGTGACCGATGGTGTTGAGCTTGGTCTTGGTGGCGCGAAGTCGTTCACGGTTGTGGTCTCTGGTTCGTACAGCGCAAACGCTGACTGGGCGAAGGCCTCGAGGTGTGATGCTGATGGCGCCACGAGTGGTTTGTTCAACCGGGTGAGCATGCCGGGTGATTCGGATGGTGCGGGCAATAACACGGCGTGTAACACGGTTGAAAAGCCGAAGACGCCTGTCGTGCCGCAGAAGCCGTCGAAGCCGCAAAAGCCGGTGTCTGGTTTGCCGCTGCCGCGTACGGGTGCGCCTATTGGGTTGAGTGCTGCGGCTGGTGTGTTCACGGTTCTTGCGGGTTGCGTGATCCTGGTGGCTGGGCGTCGCAGCAGGCGCTCTTAGCACTGAAGCAGGCGGGCTAGGAGAGATCCTTAGAAAGCTTTCCTAGCCTGGCCTGCGGTCACTGCTCGCGTGTGTCACGCACGTGATCGGGGTGGTGTTCACGGTCCACGAGACTGCGAACACCACCCTTCCTGTTGCTATGCAATAAAACCCACGTCTACAAACAGCACCGCGAGTCTCGACAGGATGGCGCCCTGAATTTTCCTGACAAAACGCGCCAGGCTAAACAAGTAGTCGTGCGGTATCGCGCAACTGAATGCTCGGTGAACAAGCCCCAACTTTTTGCCGCCCACCTTGCCGAAAATTCCCGGCATTGATTTATTTAAAGCGGCTTTAAAAACTACTGGCCCGAACGGGGCAGTCGCTTAGGTGGGGAGGTTCGCACATGGCGCGCACGCGAAATGTGAGTGCAGCATCGCGCTCGGTTCAACCCGAACTGCGCGCAACCGGTCTTCACGTTTCCCCCGAAGAACAGTGCCTCCTCCTGCTGCGCGACCACCGCTCGCTGACGGCAAGCGCGATCGCGAGCCGCACCGATCTTTCGCGGCCCACGATTGACGCTGCTCTGCGTTCTCTTGAGACGGCAAAAATCGTGACCTCGGATCTGCGTCCCACAGGAAAAGCCGGTCGACCAGGGCGAACATACACTTTCGTTCCAAGCGACAGGATGGTGGGCGTCGATATTGGCCAGCACGCGATCCGGGCGATCGCCACCGATCGCGCGGGCCGCATTCTCGCGCGCTACGAGGCAGATCGCGTGCGCGAACCCTCGCGCGACACGTTCCTGCGAGACCTCGACGACGTGGTTCGGATCGTGGGCGAAGGAGCCTCGATCGCGGGCATCGGTCTCGCGGTCCCCGGCATCGTCAAAGCGCAGAAGGTCAAGCTTTCGCGTGTTCTGCCGTACCTGAATGATTGGGATTTTCATCGCGAAATTGAATCCCTTATAAACGTGCCGCTTTTTGTGAGTAACGATGTCAAGGCTGCAGCGCTTGGGGAGGCTCGCCTCGGCGCCGGCACAGTCGACTCATCCCAAGCGACGGTGTGGCTCGGGCGCCGCGTCTCGAGCGCGGTCACCTTCAATGGCGAGCTCTTCGAAGGTGCTAACGGCGTCGCCGGCGAAATGACGACGGCGGTGGGAACCCAATGGACCCCCGGATCGGTATGCGGTGACTGGCAGTGGCCATGTGGCAGAAGCCCCCTCCAGACCGCCGAGCGGGCCCACGCGGGGGATGCCGAATGCCTCGCGAGCCTGCACGACTATCTCAAAGCACTCGCCGACCCCCTTTCGCGCCTCGTCGCGATCCTCGACCCGGAGGTTCTCGTTCTCGCGGGCGCGCTGAGCGAGACATCCGCACCGCTCGTGGATTTCCTCGCCACCTACCTGAAGGAACGCCTCACCGTCCCCTTCCTGCCGCGGATCAGGCGCTCGGTGCACGGGCGCTATTCGACAGCCGTCGGAGCCCTCTACACCGCGTTCACGAACCCGAGCGCACCCGCGCTCGCACACTGGCAACTGCCCGCCCCTACGACCCTGACCGAAAACGACCCCGCAACCGAGCAGGCTGACCACCCGAGCCACGCGCTCGCCAGCTGACACCTACCCCTATACCCGCTATCCAAGGAGCACATCATGTCGACATCCACCATCGCCCGCCGTTCCCTCCTTGCCGCCGGTGGTGCTGCGTTCGCAGCCGCCGCCGCTGGCTGTGGTGGCTCCGGTACCGGAGGCACCTCGAGTGAGGGCACGAAGAACGAAATCGGCGACGACCCCGAAAAGATCGAGGGCAGCATTTCCTATGCGTTTTGGGACGTCAACCAGCAGGACATGCTGGAGGAAATGATCAAAGCGTTCAATGAGAAGTACCCGAACGTGAAGGTCAGCCTCCAGATGACCCCGTGGAAGGAATACTTCGGGAAGCTGCGCACCCAGGTGTCCTCGAAAGCTCTTCCCGACGTGTTCTGGATGACGGGCCCGCACTTCCGCTCCTACGCCGAGAACGGCCAGCTCGCCTCGCTCAAGGGGCTCCAGGATGCTGGCCTCTTCGACCCCAAGAACTACCCGGAAGCACTCGCCAACATGTACAGCGTCGACGGTGAGCCTTTCGCCGCGCCGAAGGACTTCGACACCGTCGCCATCTGGTACAACAAGAAACTCTTCGATCAGGCTGGCGTTTCGTACCCCGACGAGACCTGGACGCTCGACACCTACAAGGAGAAGGCAGTCGAACTCGGCGAGAAGCTGCCCGACGGTGTGTGGGGCTGCGCGGAGGTGTTCTCGCGCACCGCGTCCTACTACCACTCGATCGCCATTACAGGCGGATACGTGATCTCCGACGACAAGAAGAAGTCGGGGTACGACGATCCGAAGACGATCGAGGGCGTGAAGTTCTGGCGCGACCTCATCGAGATCGGCGCATCCCCCGACCTTGATTACCTCGCCGAGAACTCCGCCTACGCCATGTTCGAGAGCGGCAAATGCGCGATGCAGTGGTCGGGCAACTGGCGCGTGCCGGCGATGCTCAAGGCATCGACCAAGGACGATGTGACCGTCGCGACGCTGCCCGGTGGCGATATCCCGAAGACCGCGGTGCACGGCATCGGCAACTGCATCTCCGCGTTCACGAAGAACATGCCGGCGGCGCAGGCTCTCGTTGCCTTCCTCGCCGGTGAAGAGGCCGCAAAGATCAGCGCCGATTCCGGTGCCGCGAACCCGGCCCTCAACGGCACTCAGGATGGTTATGTCGACGCTCACCCGGAGCTCAACCTCCAGGTGTTCATCGACCAGGCCGAGAAGAACGGCGTGGCATTCCCGATCTCGAAGAGCTGCCCCGACTGGCAGGAGCTTGAGGGTGAGTACCTCACGAAGGTCTTCACCGGTGAACTCACCGCCGAGGAAGGCTGCACCGAGCTCGCGAAGGCCATGAACGAGGTGCTCGCGAAGGAGAAGGGCGAGTGAGCTCGCTCGACGTTTCGAACGCTGCCGCTGGCGCCGCCTCTGAGGAGATTCACGAGGCGGCCCAGCGGCCCCCGCGGAAGAAAAAGCGCCGCGGAAGCATGAGCGACGGCATCTGGCCGTGGCTCTTCATCGCCCCGACCGTGATCGGCATTGGCCTCATGTATTTCGTGCCGATGATCATGAGCTTCGGCATGTCGCTCACGTCGTGGTCAACCTTCGAGCCCGCGCACTTCGTAGGGCTCGATAACTTCAAACGCCTCGCCGAGGATCCGCAACTACCGCGTGCGTTCCTCAACACGGTGATCTACACGGTCATCATTCTGCTCGCGATTCCGATCTCGGTGCTCTTTGCCGCGCTTCTCGAGCGTCCCGGCCTCAAGGGCGCCGGGATCTACCGCGCACTGTTCTTCCTGCCGTACATCGCGATGCCCACGGCCATCTCGATGGTGTGGCGCATGATTTTCCACAGCGAAGCCGGCATCGTGAACGTCATCTTGCGGCTCTTCGGTATCGAAGGGCCACGGTGGATCACAACCGAATGGGTGGCCCTCATCGTCGTCGCGATCGTGGGGCTCTGGATGAGTATCGGTTTCAAGATCATCGTGCTCGGGGCGGGTCTCAAAACGATTCCGCCCGAAGTGTATGAGGCCGCGCAGCTCGATGGCGCGGGAACGTGGCGTCAGTTCTTCTCGATCACGATCCCCCTTTTGACGCCGAGTATTTTCTTCCTCACGGTTACGAGCATCATCGGCGGCTTCCAGCTCTTCGATCTCATCTTCGCGGTTCTTGGCGACGCCAACCCCGTCACGAAGAAGACGCTCTCGCTCGTGTACCTGTTCTACCGCGCAGCTTTCCCGGGCGACGACAAGGGGTATGCCTCCGCGATTGCACTGCTGATCCTCGTGATCGTCGGCATTCTCACGATCGTCCAGTTCCGGGTCCAAAAGAAGTGGGTGAACTATGACTGATTCCCTCGCTCCCGATCTTCCCTTCGACGACGCCAAGGCGAAGAGGAAGAAGAAGCAAAAGCGCAGCAAAGGCCTGCACGGGCACACGTGGGACGCGCACCTGATCCTCGCGATCGGCGCCCTCACGATGCTGTTTCCTTTCCTTTGGCAGATCAAGCTCGCGCTCAGCACCCGCGCCGAGGTCGTCGAAATCCCGATGAATCTCTGGCCCGAGAAACTCCGGTGGGAGAACTTCGTGCGCGTGTTCGAATTCGTGCCGTTTACCGAGCAGATGACCGTCACCGTCAGTTACGCGATCCTGAGGGTCCTTGCGGAACTCGTGACGTGTTCACTCGCCGGATACGCGTTTGCGCGCATGCGTTTTCGCGGTCGCAAGGTCATCTTCTTTCTTCTGCTCACGGTGCTCATGGTTCCCGGGCAAATCTTCCTCATCCCGCAGTACCAAATGGTCGATGCGGCGGGGCTTCTCGATAACTTCTTCGCGATCCTCGCCCCGGGTCTCGTGAGTGCATTCGGCGTGTTCTTCATGATGCAGTACTTCCGCCGCATCCCCGAGGAACTCGTGGACGCCGCGAAGCTTGATGGCTGCAACCCGTGGCAAATGTTCTGGAAGATCATGCTTCCACTGGCGCGTCCGGCGCTGTTCTCCTTCGGCGTGATCACGCTCCTTTCGGCCTGGAACGCCCTCCTGTGGCCGCTCGTCGTGATCAACTCGACCGAGAAGTACCCGGTTGCCGTGGGCCTCGCGATGCTCCAGGGTGACCACCTTGTGGGTCCGGATTACCCGATGATTATGGCGGCGAGCCTCATGGCGATGGCACCCGTGTTCATCGCGTTCGCCATCATGCAAAAGAAGGTCATCGAAGGTTTCGCGCTCTCGAGCTTCCGCTAAACCTTAGGTTCAGTGTTCCTTGAAAGAATAAACGAATGACTCTCCATTCTGAGCCGTCCCCCCGCGTGGGAATCGTGGGAACGGGAGGTATTTCCCGTTCCCACGCCCGCGGCTGGCGGGCCCTCGGCGCCGACATCCACGTTTTCAGTATCCAAGGTGCGGAAGAATTCGCCACGCAGTTTCCTCCCGTGACGATCCACGACTCGTACGAAGGCCTCCTCGAGG
Organism: Dermabacter sp. p3-SID358; assembly: GCF_025147465.1. Lineage (GTDB taxonomy): Bacteria > Actinomycetota > Actinomycetes > Actinomycetales > Dermabacteraceae > Dermabacter. Next base: position 10,817 of record NZ_JALXOZ010000026.1, on the reverse strand, counting down.
CCGTCGACGTGATCGATGTGTGCACGCCGACTCCTTCGCACCCTGAATACGTTCATGCCGCCCTCGATCATGGCACGCACGTGCTGTGCGAGAAGCCGCTTGCTCTGACGTCGATCGAGGCGGAGCGCATGGTGCAGCACGCGAACGACGCGAACCGCATTCTCTTCCCCGCGCACGTCGTGCGGTTTTTCCCGCAGTACGAGGCGCTCCGGCGCGCTGTGGATGCGGGCCGATTGGGCGATCTCGCGGTCCTCCGCTTCGAGCGTTCCGGCTCGATGCCCGTGCAGCCCTGGTTCGGCGACGAAGCGGTGAGCGGCGGCATCATCATGGATCAAATGATCCACGACATTGACCAGGCGCTTTGGCTCGCGGGTCCCGCCACGAGCGTGTTCGCTGCCCAAAACATTTCGAGTGGCGATAAGAATGTGAGGGCCGCCCACGTGATCCTCACCCATGAAGGTGGCGCCCTCTCGTTCTGCCGAGGGCTGTGGGGCCCAAAGGGAACCGTTTTCCACTACTCGTTCGACGTTGCGGGAAGCGCCGGCAAGCTCACCTATGACTCGGCGAAGAATACCGGAATCGAGTTCGACGCGGCGGCCTCGTCGAGCGACAGCAAGAGCTACCTCCCGAGCGTTGCCGGGATGCGCGACCCGTACGGGGCCGAGATCGAAGACTTCTGGAACTGCGTGCGGCAGGCAAGCGTCGGAACATCCGGCATTAAGGCGGCCGGGCCCGCCCCGCGCGTGAGCGGTTCCGACGCCACCCGCGCCATCACCGTTGCCGAGGCCGCGCGTGAATCCATCCGCACCGGCGAAAGGATCGTGCTGTGACCTCCACCGAGACCACTCTTGAGAGCCGCGCACTTCGCGTGGCAGTGCTGAGCGCCGCACACGTTCACGCCGCTTCCTACGTGCGTCTGCTCGAGTCCCGCGCCGACGTTGACGTGGTGCTTGCCGATCCCGACGGCTATGGCGATGTTCAGGCCGATCGAATCGTCACGTCGATCGACGAAGCCTGGACGGCTTTTGGCGGTAACGCACCCGATGCCGTCGTCGTGTGCAGCGAAAACGCTCGGCACAAAGACCTTGTACTTGAGGCGGCGCGCCGAGGAATCCACGTACTGTGCGAAAAGCCGCTCGCGACGACTGTCGAGGATGCCGAGGCCATGGTGAAGGCATGCGCCGACGCCGGCGTTGTGCTCATGACGGCTTTCCCCGTGCACTTTTCTCCGCAGGTAGAAGCGCTGCGCAAAACCGTCGAGAACGACACACTTGGCGAGATCATCGCGCTCGCGGGCGCCAACAACGGCAAGCTGCCCGCTGGCCGCGACTGGTTCACCGATCCCGAAGATGCGGGTGGCGGGGCGCTCGTCGATCACGTCGTGCACATTGCCGAAATTCTCGATTCTCTCTTTGGGGAACCCGAGACCGTCCACGCGGTCGCGAATGGCGTGCTGTACGATCACACCGGTGAGGGCGACGCGGAAACGGGCGGGCTCGTGACGCTCCGCTACGCGAACGGTCTGCTCGCGACGATCGACTGCTCGTGGTCGCAGCCCTCCGAAGCTCCCACGTGGGGCGGCCTCAAGCTGCATGTTGCCGGTACTGGTGGCCAGCTCGCGATTGACGCTTTCTCGCAGCGCGTCGAGGGCCCGGGCCAGTGGCATCCGTTCGGGCTCAACCTCGATGCGCTCCTCCTCGAGGCGTTTCTCGAAGCCGTGCGTAGTGGCGAAGAGCGGGAACCGTCAGGCGCTGTTGGCGCGCGCACCGTGCGCGTCGTGAAGGCCGCGCAAGAATCGGTGCGCACCGGGGCGCCGGTAGCCCTGCGCTGAATAGCCGTGAGATCAAAATGAGATCAATTTCGGCAGTGAACTATGGAAACGACGAAGCCCAGGCCATCTGACCTGGGCTTTCGTTGTGCCCCCGAGACGATTCGAACGTCCGACACCCGCTTTAGGAATCCCGGGCAGGCTGTCACCCGCGTCGTTGCAGGTGGTGCTCGGGGTGTCCGAAGGGAGCTGACCGCTGCCGATTGCGCCGTCGGGGGTCACCAGGAGGTCACGTACCGACGTGCACAGCATGGTCCCGAAGGCAAGAACGCGGAGCCGTCGTGGCAGCTGCATGTCGACCAGAGGGAACGAGGCCCCCGTACACCCGATGCTGAGTGAATGATGCCGAAGGAAGTGGGAGCGAAGGAGGTTGTGATGAGCAAGCCAGAGCGAGACGCAGAGGCTGAGGACAACGCTCGGCTAGCTGTACTGACCGGGTACGTTGGTCAAGCGTGAGAAGGGCGGCTGGTTCCCGCAAGCGGTGTGGGGCCGGTGGTGGTTGTAGTAGTGCAGCCAGCCGTCGAGTTCTCCGCGGCGTTCGGTCTCGCTGGTGTAGCAGCGGGCGTAGGCCCAGCCGTCGGCCAGGGTGCGGTGGAAGCGTTCAATCTTCCCGTTGGTCTGCGGCCGATAGGGCCTGGTGCGCCTGTGCCGGATGCCGAGCTCGTGGCAGGTGTCTCGCCACAGGTGTGAGCGGTACGCGCCGCCGTTGTCGGACAGGACCCGCTCAACGGTCACCCCGCGTGCGTTGAACCACTCGACGGCCCGAACGAGGACCGCGGTGGCGGTGAGGGCGGTTTCGTCGTCGTGGATCTCGGCGTAGGCGACGCGGGAATGGTCGTCGATGACGGTGTGGACGTAGGCCTTGCCCATCAACGGGTCGCTGTACTTGTTCTTGGGCTTGCCCGGGGTGGCGGCGCGGTTCTTCTCGCCCTGCTGGCGGCCGACGTAGCGCCAGCCGCCGCCGTCGGGGATGTTGCCGAGCTTCTTCACGTCGACGTGCAGCATCGCCCCGGGGTGGTCGTGCTCGTAGCGGCGGACCGGCTCCCCGGTTGCCCGGTCGACATGCGAAAGCCGGTTCAGGTGCGCGTCGACGAGGATCCGGTGAACCGTCGACGGAGCGATCCCCAGCCGGCATGCGAGCTGCACGGGTCCTTCTCGAAGACGGAGACGGAGCTGGATGCAGCGCTTCGTCGTCTTCGCGTTGGTCTTGTTCGGCGAGTGATGCGGCCGTGACGAGCGGTCCTGCATCGACTGGCCGGCGCGATAGCGGTCGGCCCAGCGCTTCACAGTGGGCCAGGAAACCTGGAACCGGGCGGCGACCTCGCTGATCGGCCAGCCCTGGTCGACCACGAACTGGCCGACGATCAAGCGGTGGCGCGGGGTCAGTGCTGCGTTGGCGTGGAGCAAGAGCGTCCCCTTGGAATAGACGGAGGGGGCCGATAGCTCGACCCCCTCACGGTTGTTAGCGTGGATTCCTCTGTGGACCGCTGGCCCTAGGCCAGACCCTTTGCCAGCTCGATGGCGGTGAAGTGATGTACGGCGCTGGGCTGCTCGAGCTCGTCGAGCACCGCTAGGGCCAGGTCCGCAGGGGTGATCCGCGACGTGCCATCGTGGTTGATGAGGAGCGTGTCACCGCTACGGCGATAGGCGCCGGTTCCCTGTCCGGGCTCGAAGACTGCCGACGGACTCAGATAGATCCAGTTCTGGTTCGGATGTTCGGTACACGCGTTGAACTGGTCGAGGCTGGCCAACGCGACGTCACGCCACTGGGTCGGCACGAAGGCGGGGTCGTCCAGGACGAGCAACTCTCGATCGTGAGGTGAGCGCAAGGGCGCTGCTCCTCCCACGACCAAGACCCGGACCCCCGCGACGGCGGCGTGGTCGAGGACACGGCTGGTCAGCGGAGCCACACGGCTTTCGTCGCCGGGGGCCATGCGCACGGTGAGCACGACGGCGTCTGCGTCGTTCAGGACGGGCTGCAAGGGTGCCTCGAGGTCTGTCAGATCGAGACGAGTGACGGTGGTATGCGGGTCGTTGGTCTCCTGTGGGTTCCGCGATACGGCAGTGACGTGGTGGCCGCGGCGTGTGGCCTCCTGCGCGATCGCTGCGCCGGCCATGCCGGTGGCTCCGAGAACCGTGATGTTCATGAATTGTCCTTTCGACGATGGGTGGGTGCGGGGAGCTGGCCACAGACCATGGCGGTCAGGGCGATCGCGAAGCCGAGGTACTGCTCGGCTCCGAGGTGTTCGTGCGCGATCAGGACGCCGAGCAGGGCGGCGACCAACGGCGAGAGAAGTCCCAGGAGGGCTGTGGACGTGACGGGCAGGCGTCGGATGCCGGTGAACCAGAGGCTGTAAGAGACCAGTGCTCCGACCAGGCCGAGCCAGGCGTACCCAAGCCAGCCACGACCGGAAATCACTGCCGGTGGCCCCTCCACCAGCAGCGCCGGGATCGCCAGCAGAAGGCCGGCGGCCGTCAGCTGCCAACCGGCCAATGCGATGGGCGAGACACCTTGGGGGAGCTTCCACTTCTTGGTCAGGACCACGCCCGTGGCCATGGCCCCTGTGCCACCGAGTCCTGCAGCCACACCCACCGGGTCCAGGGCGGCGCTCGGCCCAAGGACCACGAGAGCCACCCCCACGACACCCACGACACCCCATCCCAGGCGCCAGCCGGAGAGTTGCTCGTGGAGGACAGCCACGGCCAGCAGGGCAACGATGATGGGCTGCACCGCACCCAGCGTGGCCGCGACCCCGCCCGGAAGACGCTGCGCCGACAAGAACAGCAGGGGGAAGAACGCGGCCATGTTCAGACCGCCCAACACGAAGCTCTTCCACCACCACGAGCCGCGCGGCAGCTGTCTCGACAGGCCCACCGCGATGATCCCTGCCGGCAGCGTCCTCATGAACGCGGCGAACAAGGGGTGTCCGGCTGGGAGGAGGTGGGTGGTCACGATGTACGTTGTCCCCCACGTAGCGGGGGCGAGCGCCGTCAGACAGGTCCACAGCAACGAACTGCGGGCCCCATGGGAAGAAGTGTTCATAGATCCATTGTCAGTCGCCCACCAGCGGTGAGTCCAACACATTGTTCTCACCCAAACAATGACCTACAATCATGGTTTAGTGGAACTCCAACAGCTCAGGTACGTCGTGGCGATCGCCGAGGAGCGCAACTTCACGCGAGCAGCAGAACGCTGCTTCGTCGTGCAATCAGCACTGAGCCACCAGATCAAGGCCCTCGAACAGGAACTCGGCACTGCACTGTTCGTGCGCTCATCCCGTCGGGTGGAGCTGACCGCCGCCGGCGAAGCCTTCCTCACGGAAGCACGCGCCAGCCTCGCAGCCGCCGACCGTGCCGTGGCGGTCGCTGCCGAGGCCGTGGGCCAGGTCCGCGGAAGCCTATCGGTAGGTGTCATCCCGACGGTCACAGCCGTCAGCGTGCCCGACATCATCGCGGCCTTCCACGCCAGCCATCCCCACGTGGACCTCACCGTGCGGGGCGGGGGAAGCAATGAGTTCATGCGCGACCTCGGCAACGGGAGACTCGACGTGGCCTTTCTCGGCATGGACGCCGACGTCGCCCCAGCGTCCGGACTCACCGCGCACGAGATCGCCCGAGGGCGTCTCGTCGCCGTCATGGCGTCACAACACCGGCTAGCGCACACGGGCACCCTGGCCCTGGCTGACTTGGTCGACGAGACGTTCATCGACTTCCCGGCCGGGTCACCAGGCAGACTCCAAGGCGATCGGGCATTCGCTGCCGCAGGCCTTCAGCGCCGCGTGGGCTTCGAGGCGATGTCGACCGAGTTCATGCTCGCCCTCGTCGAACGTGGGTTGGGCGTCTGCCTGCTGCCCGTCGAATGTGTGCCGGCTAACCCAGCGCTGCGAGCAGTTCCCGTGGCCGATGGACCCTGCCGGGCCGAGTACGTCGCGTGGGGCTCTTTCAATCCGAGCCCCGCGTCTCGGGCGTTCATCGAACAGGTCAAGGAATCAATCGCCCTGCATATGGTCGGCTGATGCCGGTCCCATCGATCAACGTCTCCGGTCCGTACAGCTAGCGGAGTTCGCGGAGCGGTTCGAGGCTGGGGAGGTCGAAGTCGACGGAACGTCAGTGATACGGCTACCGTGCGAACCGTTCGGGATCCACACCGAGCTCTGGAGACATGTCATGGATGATCGACCCGCACCGCAGCTCCATGGGCGAGCAGTCAGGGAAGCCGTCTTTGTCGCATACGAGCGCGAGGACGAGTTCCTCGGTGTGGTGCTGACACCTGTGGGTGCACTGTCGGCCTCTGACCTCGAAGAGCTGGACGCGCAGGTCGGAGCATTCGCTGCCGGGGAGTGGAGTCTCGCCGTCGAGCAGGTTCAGGTGCCGCTCCGCTTGGTCGCGGCGTCGGACATCGAGGCGTCTCTGATTCAGGACCTGTTCGGAGTCTGACAGCCGAGGTCCATCGAGGCCGGTTCCTTCCTACGGAGGGGGCCGGCCTCAGCCATGCGGTGGCCCAGCACCGCCGCCTTGAGTCAGTAAGGAAAGTTCTCACGTCCGGATCGACGACTCTAAAGCAGCGCAGGCGCTCTGCTCGAGTATGGGTTGTGAGGAGCTCTTAACCTCCGTAGCGCGGTGCTCTCAGGCTGAGAGCTATGGCAAGATGGGCTCATGGCCACTGACAACGGTTTGCACCGGATTCTTGAAGAAATCGCTACCAAGATGGAGAGTGACTTTCGACGTAGCGGAATCGTGGAGCATAGAGGCTCCAAAGGTACAGTCCGTGAGGACGTACTGAGAAACTTCTTGGAAGACTATGTGCTTCGGTCCGCCGCAGTCTCGGGGAGTGGTGAACTAATTTCCAGTTCTGGTCAACGATCCGGACAGTGCGATGTGATGATTATCGATGCGATTACTCCACCTTTATGGAAGGAAGACAGCTATCGAATAGTGCCAATCGAGTGCTGCGAGGCAGTGATTGAGGTCAAGTCCAATTTGACTGTCGCCGAACTAGAAAGGTCTTGGGCCGCCGCCACCCGCGTGAAGATGCTACCGCGCACGGCATATCTTCCAAGCAAAAGCCTTTATACGTCGCATGCGATGCCTCCACAGGTGCACTTATTCGCGTACGAGAGTGCATCTATGGACACGCTTGGCGCAGCGGCGAGTCGGCTGTCATCCGAAGGCGATCACACGATTGGACTAGATTCGCTGTGCATATTGGATAAGGGATTTTTTACTTGGGGGGATTTGGCCACGGGCAATATTGGGAAGAGAGAGCCAAACTCGCAGTTGATGGCATATACATCGACATCCGGCTCGGTACTGCTGTTCCTTCTGTCCTACGTAAACAAACGCCTCATGGATATGGACTTACGCCCTAGATTCGATATGGACAAATATGTTCACGAGTCGCTCGGCCAACTGCATGGAATCTGGCCGGACGTTCCTCCAGAAGTTCTTCATAGCTTGGGCCTAGATGGTCGCGAGTGAGGGTCAAGAGCGTGGAGCCACGTATTGAAGTAAAGGTCGAGAGGTTCCATCGCTCTTTATCGATTTTCGCGGATTAATTAAAGCCAGTCGGCGCGAGTTGCAAGAAGTGCTCGCGGAGATTGCCGCCGAGCGGGGTGTTGTCGGCTAGTCAGTGGGAGTGCTGGAGGTCGTTGTCAATTGTGCTTGCAACGCGAACGCCCTGGATTCGCGTTTACGCTGCGGAGTTTACGGTAAAAGTCTCTTGGTGAATCCATGGGTGACAAGGCGTTCATATGGTTGGAGGGTGCCGTAATCAATGGGTTGCGCTAATGCGAATCCTGCGTCCGCATACTTCCAAATTCGTTGGGTGTCGCCGACGAGCATGTTGAGAACTTTGTATGGTGCGCCGATGCTTTCTATGTAACTTTCTAGGCTTTGAGGGCGAGACGAGCAGGAAACCCTGGGCTCGGGCCAAAGTTTTCTCGCGGTTGTGTATGCGCGGCGCTGCTGGTATGGGCGCTTATTAGTGTAGCGGACTTCGGATTTAAACCTTGGTCGTCGAGGAGGCGTTTGACCAGGGTGAAGTTCTCGCCCGTATTTATCGCCTTGGTCTCTTGCAAGATTGCCTCCGGCGGTACGCCGAGTTCGATGGCGCGGGCGTTGAAATGAACTGCTTCGTCGCGTGGGAAGACATCGATTGTCGTGGGCGCGTTCGCGCCAGTGAAGACGATCGGCGGGAACAGCCCTTGGTGATAGAGGTCGGCAGTGTGCCCTGCGACGCCGATGTCGTGACTGCCGAGACCGATCACGATGTCGGTGGGTCGCAGCTCGTGGCCGAGCTGGTGGTAGTCCCACAGTGTCTGAGCGTCAGCCATGATCTGCTCGTTGGTCATGGCGTCAGTCTGGCATCTCGAATGTGTACTGCCAGGAGAACAGGGACGCCCGGTGGACCCCGATGGCGAACTCAACGGGGTGACCTGTCGCTGTGCGGACGGTGCGCTCCATGACCATCACGGGCTCTCCGGCAGGGATCTCGAGCAGCGCGATTTCGTCAGGCGTTGGCATGCGAGAGCTGAATGCCTCCGTGACCTCGTGTGGTTCAAGCCCCTGGAGTGTGAGCACCGCGAATCCGCCGCCTCGCCCGGCTGGGCCGGGGGTCGGGTCGACCGGCGGAGTCCCCGCCACGTCGCTCTCCCGGTAGTAGCTCGTGAGTGAGTGCGTCGGGCGACCCTCCCGCTTTACCAGTCGGCTGCGTGCTGCGCTCCCATCCCGAGGGGGCACGTGGAGAAGGACGTCAAGAACGACCAGACACGATTCGTGCCCGTGGCAGGTGCCGTCCGCGCAGACCTCGAACGGCATATCGAGACCCGTCCGCCCCATGTCCGGGTGTTCACCGCGCCCGGGGGAGGTCTGAGCGCCTCCCGGAACCTGCGCCGTGATGTGCACTGGGCGAAGATCGAACCGGAGCTGCGGCCGTACGATCTGCGCCACGTGGCGGTGTCCGAATGGGTGCGCGCCGGGGTCCCGCTCGCGACCGTGCGGACCTGGGTCGGGCGCTCCTCGCTCGCCGTCACATCGCGTTACACCCACGTCGCCGGGAGCGAAGATACGGCGACGCTGGAGCTGGTGAACGGCCGGGCTGGTGCCACGCGAGGGGGCACCAGTAGCCTTGCGCTGAGGAATCGCCGTGAGGGCAAATTGAGGGCAGTAGCGCACCCGCCGCGTACCCCATAGCCGAATACGACGAACGCCCAGGCCTTGTGACCTGGGCTTTCGTTGTGCCCCCGAGACGATTCGAACGTCCGACACCTGCTTTAGGAGAGCAGTGCTCTATCCCCTGAGCTACGAGGGCAATCGAAAAGCAACGCTAAGCGCCTTTCGAGCCCTTCCACTCTAGCGGCGATCGCGGCGGCCTCAAAGTTTCAGCGGCTCGCGGATGCAGATATCACGTGTGGCGGCGCGGGTGGGAGGATGGTGACATGAATGCATCGGTGATCAACGGCGCGGCCGTTGTCCTTGCGGGCGGTCGCGGCTCGCGCATGGGCGGAGTGGACAAACCTGCGCTCGACGTGGGGGAGCGGTCGATGCGCGCGAGTGCGCTCTGGGCCGCGCGGTCGGCGCTCGGTGAAGGTGCCCCGCTCGTGCTCGTAGGGGAGAGGGGCCCGGATGTGCGGGAGATCGGCGCGGCGTGCGTGCGGGAGGATCCGCCTTTTTCCGGCCCCGTGGCCGGCCTCGCGCGAGGCATGGTCGAGCTTGAGCACTTGGGGAACGCCTACGACGTGGTGCTCGTACTCGGCGGGGATATGCCGTGGCTCGAGCCGCGCGTGCTAAGCACGCTCGTGAATGAAAGCGTGGGAACACCGGGAAAAGTGGCGGGAGCGGTAGACGCAAGCGGGCGTCGGCAATTCTTGTGCGCGGCGTGGCCGCACGCTGCACTTTCACGAGCTCTTGCCCACCTGGGTGGTTCCGACGGTTCCCTCGCCGGCGCGAGTGCCAAGTCCCTTTATCGTGCCCTCGGGGAGCTGAGGCCCGAGCCTGTCCAGGCGGAGTGGCTCGAGGTTGGTACGCTTGCAGGCGCGAGCGGACTGGCACCGGAGCTGGTGGCGCGCTCGCTCAGCGATATTGATTCACCCGAGCAGCTCGAGCACGCGCGTTCGCGCCGCTAGGTGGTGTTGGCGAAAGGACCTTCATGCGCGCGCTTTCACACCGCACGTTCCGTTTCCTTACTTTCGTATGTGCGGCGCTCGCCGCGATGATCATGATGTCGGCGCCTGCGCTCGCGCACGATCGACTCGTTGGATCATCTCCTGAGGATGGCGCCGAGATCCTCCAGGGTGAAGCGCGCACGATAACTCTTGAGTTTTCCGCGGAGCCGCTGGAGCTCGGTAATGAGGTGCGAGTGAAGGACTCGGCAGGCACGGTTCTTTTCGAAGGAGAGCCCAAGGTCGACGGGCACGAGGTGCGCGTTGAGCTCGAAAAGCTTCCGGTTCCCGGTGAACTGACACTCGAATGGCGCGTTGTGAGTTCTGACGGTCACCCGATCTCCGGCGCGCTTTCCTATACCGTCACCGAGGATCCAAGTAAACCCACCGAGGAGGCAGCAAGTTCGGCCACGGAGGAAAGCGCTGGGGACGGGACTGGCGGTGGGCCTGCTGCAGGCGATTCCGGCAAGAGCGGCGATTCCACAGACCAGGGCGATAAGAACAAAAACTCGAGTGCCGAGGCAACGTCAGCCCCGGTTGAGACGCCCGACAAGGTTGTGAACGAAGAGAAGAAATCTTTCAACTGGGGCCTGTGGCTGCCGATCATCGTGGCCGCGATTTTGCCCATCGCGGTTGCGATTTGGCTCTTGAGCAAGAAGGATGATGAGGACGATAAGGGCGAGGAGGGCGACGAGTAACCCTTGGATTGCATAGAGGCTGTGGGGGTATTGGTCTTCCAGCGCTGAGGGCGTGAGGCCTCATCAAACCCCCACAAACCCTAGGCAATCGACTGGGGCGCGCGGTCGCGACTGAAACCCCCGCAAACCCTA
>NZ_JALXOZ010000025.1 GCF_025147465.1 Dermabacter sp. p3-SID358 | reverse complement strand
ACCCTCCACCGTGGTGCACGCCGTGTTGTTCTTGGCGCCGTCAGTGTCGCCACCCATCGTGACCTTGTTGACGAAACCATGAGCGCCCTCAGCAGCACCCGCACTGGCGCACTCAGAAACCTCAGACTCCACAACCTTCGCAGGGTCAAACGACCCCGAGATTACAACCGTGAACTCTTTCTCTTTACCCGGGTCAAGTTCAACGCCCTCAGTCACCGTGAACGAACCATCAGTGAGCTCCACAGGCTCGCCCTTATCAACCTTTGCGCTCGTGACCGTAAAGCCAGCCGGAACCGAAGGCGTATCCTTCACCGGCTTCGAGACGCCCTTCACATCACCGGTATTCTTCACCGTCACCTTATAGGTCGAAGACCACGTGCCGTTCTTGGCAGTCGCCTTACCCACGGCTTCCTTCTTCACAGAGAACTTCGCAGGTACCGGGTTACAAGCAGAGTTGTTATCGGGGCCATCGGAATCATCAGCCATGGCCACCGTATTCACGAGACCACCCGAAGCACCACCATCACCGGGCTCACACTTCGCGGCAGCAGCCCAATCAACCTCAGAAGCCGTGTACGTGCCCGAGACCACAACCTTGAACGACTTCGACTTACCCGCTGCAAGCTTTTCCCCAGCAGTTACAGGGAACGAACCATTCTTAAAGTTCACCTCAGCCCCATCAACCAGGACCTTATTGAACTTGAAGCCCTTCGGAAGCTTCGGCGTATCCGTCACGCGAGAGGACGTCCCTTCAAACGGGCTCGTGTTCTTCACTGTCACCGTGTAGGAAGAAGACCACTTACCATCCCCGACAGTCGCCTTACCAGGCTTCTTCTCCACCGCAAACTGTGGCTCAACCACGCGAGCAGCACCAACCTTCGGCGCCTCGATCGCAGGCAACGGAGCACCCTCAGCGAAACTCGCCTTAGCCGCAACAGAGTTCCACACGACATCCGTCGTCGCTTTCATAGCCGGTACCGACATAGCGAACTCGACGGTCAAAGTCTCCCTCGGGTTCAACTCACCCTTATAGACGAACTTCAACGCCTTCACCGAGCCGGGATCCTTCGGAACCGTGCTCGACCAATTATTGTCGCAGCCCTTATTGCCCTTATGCGCTTCGAACACTTCGGGACGGCAAGGATTCACCGAGGTCGAATAATAGACCGTCACGCCCTCAGGAACTTCCGTCATCTGAGTGAACTTGGCCGACTGCGTAGATCCACGGTTCTCACCAGAAAGATCCGAGCTCACACCCGTATCACCCTCATACGGCAGCACGTCATACGCCACAACCTCGGTCATCGGCTTACCCGAAGAGTTGAGCGCTTCAACGCGATACGTGACGTCACCGCCCTCAGCGGGAACAAGAGCTTTCTTCGGTGTATATGCGAACGATTCATCGTTCGGCCCTTTGACCGCTTTCGCCAAGGTTAGCGCGCGAGAATCCTCTGGAGGAACGTTGAACCAGTAAGCGGCGGTATGACATGCCTGCTTCGTTCTACGATCGCGATCGATGTCGAATGAATCTTCAACATTTTCTCCTGCACAGCGCAGGTTCGGCTCCGTCGCATCATTCGCATAGGCGTCGTTGGGAAAGTTTCCAAAATAAAGCGGGCGAGTAATGAATTTGAATCTACCAACAAGATCTACTTGGCCATCTTCTTCGACTGCCCATTCATGGGGAATTTTCCATTGAACGAGAGTTCTGCCATCGCGGTAATTCTCCACGACTGTGGTCTGGACCTCGCGCTCTCTTTCTCCTTTAACCCCCCGGTCAAAATGAGCGATCTTGTATTTCACTACAGCATCTTCAAACTCTCCACCGTCTCGAAGGCGCTGATCGGGATCGGTCACCAGCTCCATACCGCGCGGAAGGAGGTCGCTCACAACAATATAGCCAGATTCCTTCTGCTTACCGCGATAGGAGAACTCTAGATTCCACAGAACCCCAGTCTTCGTTTCATCGCCGAGGCCCTCAACCGGGTGCAATATATCGAGCGCGACTGGGTTATTTTTTAGAACATTGTGCAAGCTTCCCAACACGTGCAGTTCTGCTAACGGTGAAGTTCCCTCACCAAAAGGCTCAGTTTGACCTTTAGCCCAAACCTTGACCCGCGCGTTTTCGTTACGCAGGATCGCGTCACCGGGAAGAGAGTCTTCAGCGAAGCCGCCAATCGTCATCTTCCACGTCTTCACCCCTTTAAGCGGACGACCGGGAGCTGCCACAATTCGCGACACCTTACCGCGTGCATCCGCGGGAACCGAGTACACGACAGCCTGAGTCACCTCTTTGCCGTCTTCTTCAGCCTTGACCTCCCCGAGCTTCGTCAGGCGAACTTCCCTTTTGTCGTTAAGCACCGCGACAGGCGCGAAGTCGCCGACGTCAAGGCTGCCATCTGAGGCACGACTAATTTCAACAGCCGTCACGTGAAAAGCCGGCTCCTGACACAGCTTTCCGTCGGTGCGAGACTTAAAGAGGAACCCTTCCTCGACGAATCCCTGATCCATGCAGGGCACATCATCTTCATAGCTCTGCGTCAAGGGGAGAAGATTACTGCCGTCTTTAACAGGCCTTCCCCCCTGCATGACAGCAACATCCACTGTATAGGCGCCCGCGACGAGCGATCGCTTCTCATCAGAAAGAGGATCACCCGCTGCACGGGATTCTTCTGTCGACTGTCGTAGCTCCCTGCGATCCCAATCGGAGTCCTTGGCATGCTTATAGCTTCGTCGAAAAATGCCCTTACGGGTTTCGTCTCCTCCGTTGATGTGCAGCCCTTGCGACGTTTTGCTGATTGTCCCGAGCTCACCTGATTTTCGCCCAGCCATCGTCACGGTAGCTTGGGCGCTGGAATCTAAAGTGTCGTTGTTCGAGTATGTCGAGAGAGCCTCGACTGTGTTCTTGGACTCTTTCGTGCAAGGCGCCGGATCCCCCTCGCACGCGGTGGGCAGAACTTTTGTGTGAATTTCGAACTTGGGGACGGCGTGGCTTCGACGTTCTTCTTCGTGGAGTCCGTCAAGAGTCCACGTCAGTTTTCGCGTAGCTTTGTCGAATGTGTAGTCAGTGAACGGTTTGCCCTCGTACCGCATGGCAACGGGGTCAAACCCGACGGGAAGCACATCCGTATACGTGATTGTCGAAGGCCGATAAATGCCCAGGTCGCCATACTTGTCATTATCGATCTCGGTCGCAATCTCCCAGTAGACCGTATCGCCAATCCAGGTTGATTCCTGTAGTGCATTCTTCTTAACATTAAGTTTTTGCGCGGCAACCGCGGTCGTCTTCACAACCCCGGTCTCCCAGTGTCCCCCTTGAGGGCTCTCCGATTCAAGAGTGGCTTTCAAGTCCCACGAGGTGTTGTTCGGCGTGACATAGTTCGGCGGCGTAACCTTGACATAAGTCTCGATCACACGCGCCTCTTTGCCGATTGTGTCCAACCCAAAAGTCCGTTCACCATCGTTTTTGCCCATGAGATGGTCATTACCTACAATTTCGAAACCCTAACCTTCTGGGACTCCACCGATCTCTACTCGCCCACCTTCGAGGCAGTTATCCTCTGTCTCTTGGCTATTCAAGTAAGCACACTTCACCGTAATGCGATACAGATTTTGGGATCCGGTGGGGCGCTCGTCTTCCGTGACGCGCTCGAGCTGAATTTCAACTTTCGGTGTTGCAGGCTCTGCGAGAGCCGCCATGCCGCCACCGAGGAGGGACTGAACGACAAGAATGCACGAGAGCAGAAACGCAAAGAAAACCCGCACAAAGGCAGGGCGAAGGGTGTCCGGGGATCTCATGGAACTACTTTCTAGGGAGAAGGGTCGCTGACTACGCCCACATAGTACCGCCATAGACAACGGTGTGACACATCAAGCATGCTCGCTATTTTGCGACATAGCTCACATTGTCCAGCGGTTGGGTCGAGCGCTCCCATCACGCTTGCTCTTGCCCCGCTAGACACCCATCGATGCCGCCACGCGCCCTATAACCAGGTGACTCCTGCCGCATCGAGCTCGCGATTAACGACGAAGAGCGTGAGGTTCTCGGAGTATCCGCGCCGCGCGAGCGCGCCCCCGATGCGCCTTAGCGCCGCCCCACGATTGAGGTTCTCGGCCCCGCCACTCTTGCGCAGCTCCTTCGCGAGCCGTTCGCGCGCGAAAATCTGACACCGCTCCTTTTCGCTGTCATACGGAGCGCTCTCCGCGAGAACGGTGTCGATATCGGGCGCACCGACGCCTTTATTTTCGAGTTCTCGACGCAAAGCAGCTGTGCCGAGGAGTTTGCTCTCGCGCCGCTGCTCTACCCAGGCGCGCGCAAAGCCTTCGTCATCGATGAGCCCAGCGGTATCGAGACGCCGCATGACCTCTTCAAGAACATCAACTTCATGCACGCGCTGCGCGAGCCTCGCGCGAATCTCCGCCTCACTGCGCTGACGGTGGGCGAGCAGGCCGAGCACATACCGGCATTCCTTGACGACGACCTTTTCCGTTTCGTGATCGCGGAATACTCCACCTCGACACGGGTTGCTGCCCTCCCCAGGTGCGGCTTCCCCCGCTTCGATGGCGGCAACGTGCTCGGCGAGCTCTTCAACGACGCCCGCGCGCCAATCCTCTTGCGCCGCCCGAGCTTGGCCAAGAGGCTCAGATTTGCGCGGGGACGTCATCGTCTACGAATTCGCCATCCCCCACGGGCGCTTCGGCAGCGGCCTTCTTAGCGGTCTCATCCGCGTACTGGCCAATGCCGAGTTTCATGAGGATCTTCTGTTCGATGTCGGCGGCGAGATCCGGGTTGTCTTTGAGGAACTGGCGCGCGTTTTCCTTACCCTGGCCGAGCTGATCGCCATCGTAGGTAAACCACGCGCCGGACTTGCGCACGATGCCGTTTTCAACGCCGAGATCGATGAGGCCACCTTCGCGAGAAATACCCTCGCCATAAAGGATGTCGAACTCGGCCTGCTTGAAGGGCGGAGCCATCTTGTTCTTCACGATCTTGACGCGAGTACGATTGCCAACCGCATCGGTGCCCTGCTTGAGGGTCTCGATTCGACGAATGTCCATGCGCACCGAAGCATAGAACTTGAGTGCTTTGCCACCCGTGGTGGTTTCGGGGCTGCCGAAGAACACACCGATCTTCTCGCGAAGCTGGTTAATGAAGATAGCGGTGGTGCCACTCGAATAGAGCGCACCGGTAAGCTTGCGAAGAGCTTGCGACATGAGGCGCGCCTGGAGGCCCACGTGGGAGTCGCCCATCTCGCCTTCGATTTCGGCCTTTGGCGTGAGTGCCGCGACGGAGTCGACGACGAGGACGTCGATCGCGCCCGAGCGCACGAGCATGTCGGCAATTTCGAGAGCCTGCTCGCCGGTGTCGGGCTGCGACACGAGAAGTGCATCGATATCGACGCCGAGCTTCTTCGCATACTCCGGATCGAGGGCGTGCTCCGCATCGATGAAGGCCGCAATGCCGCCCGCCCGCTGCGCGTTTGCAATCGCGTGGAGCGCAACCGTGGTTTTACCACTGGACTCCGGGCCGTAGATCTCGACGACACGACCGCGGGGAAGACCACCGATACCGAGCGCGACGTCAAGTGCGACCGACCCCGTGGGAACGACTTCGACGGGCGGGCGTGTGTCGTCGCCAAGGCGCATAATCGAGCCTTTGCCGAACTGACGGTCAATCTGTGCGAGCGCGTTTTCGAGCGACTTATCGCGATCCTTGGCGGCAGCTGCCATGGCGGTTCCTTTCGTTTGTCACCCCGCTACGAGGTGGCCTCTCGCTTGACCCTTCCAACGGTAAACGGGGGTGAGACATTTAAACTCGACCCCGGCACAGGTGTGGATGCACACGCACCGTGGAGGCCGAACAACACCATCGTAAACGAACACCTGTTCGATTTACACGTTTATGCGCACGCGTGTTCGATTCTTGTCACGCCTTTCGCCACCACACGCTCACGCGCGCGGACGCGCCTCGGGCGGGACCTCCCAGCGCATGTGCACAGGCACATCCATGTCATCACACAGCGCGTGCCACACTTCTTTAACGGGGTAGCCCGCCTCAATCGCCTCGTTCGGGGTTAAGTTCCCGCACGTCACAAGCGCGAATTCATGACAGTACGTATGCGCGAGTTCGGCACCAAAGACATAGGCGGCGAGCTCGCGAAACTCGCTTCGCCTCACGTGGACTACCGCGCCAGTGCGTATTCGGCGCCCTGGACGCCCCGCTCGAGTTCGGCAGGAACGATGTCGGGAATAACGATGCCCTCTTCGAGTGCCACGCGATCTGCAACTTCGCGGAGAATCACCGACATGGGGTAACCGAGAGCTTCGGTCACGGAGGCGAGCAGTTCACTCGAGGCTTCCTTTTGGCCGCGCTCGATTTCGCTCAAGTAGCCGAGCGAGACTCGCGCATCGGCCGATACCTGACGCAGAGTCTTGCCCTGGCGGCGGCGTGCCTCACGCAAAACGCCGCCGAGTTCCTGGCGGAAGAGCACCATGCGAGATTCTCCCTTCCTTGTCAGTGTTCCGCGCCGCGGTACTGCCGACTCGCGGCCCAGCACGGACGCCGGGCGAGGCCCCGTGGCCGTCACCCATTTTCGTTGCCCGGGAGCACCTGCTCCCGCATTCTTGTACGTATTCACGTCTGTTCAACGCACGAGGGTTCCTCGTTGTTCCGCCATCCTACGGCCTCACACACGCTCGCTTTTCAGGTTTCCCACACCGGCCCAACGCGCCAGTTACACATTTGCGCTGGTCAGAGCCTCAATGCCGAGGGTGATCGCGTCGTCCACAACACCCGCACGGATCGCCGGTCGCGAGCCCGTGAGGCGTACTTCACGCACGAGATCGCGACTTGGCGTACTCACGGCGATGTAGGCGAGCCCCTCCGGGTTGCCGTAATCGTCATTCCCGGGCCCGGCCACTCCGGTCGTCGCAAAGGCAACATCTGCCTCGTACACGCGGCGCGCGGCTCGAGCCATGCTGCTCGCGACCTCGGCGCGCACGGCTCCCTTTGCCTGCAGGTCCGCAAGGTCTAGCCCCAAAATAGACGCCTTCGCTTCGAAACTGTACGTGCACACACCACCCTGGACGACTCTGCTAGCGCCTGGAACATCCACGAGGCGCGCGACGAGCATCCCGCCCGTGAGCGACTCAGCCGTCGCGAGGCTCATACCCCTCTCTTCGCACATCGCAAGGAGGGCGCGGGCCGACGCCAGCTCCTCACGCGGCGTGTCCATCCTCGTTACGCCGCTTTCTGCGCGAGTGCCTCGCGGCGCAGGCGCAGCCCGTCGTTGACATTGCGAAGTCCCGACCAGAGCGTGAGCACAAGAGCGATGGCGATGAGCGTGATGCCGATCCACCACGCGGGAGGCCACATCAGCTCAAAGGGCATGAGGCAGAAGGTGATCCCGATAGACTGCATCATCGTCTTCGCCTTTCCGCTGAAGTTCGCGGGAAGGGCTCCGTATTTCAAGATCGTGAAGCGCATGACCGTAATGCCGATCTCGCGCACGAGAATGAGCACTGTAATCCACCACGGCACGTACTGCCATACCGAAAGCATGATGAGCGCGGCGCCCGTCATCGCCTTGTCGGCAATCGGGTCCATAATCTTGCCAAAATCGGTAATGAGGCTCCGAGAGCGCGCGAGGTAGCCGTCGACGAAGTCCGTGACCATTGCGAGCACGAAGATCCCGGCAATGACCCACCTCATGGCGATGTCCTCGTGGTAGAGCGCGGCTACGACCACGAAGATAGGCACCATGACCATGCGCGTCACGGTGAGGATGTTCGCGATATTCCACAGCGGAACGCGCGGGGTATCGGAAGCGCTCATGGGTGTTTCCCTTCTCTTTAGCGGCGTCTTTCGCGCGTTAGCGGCCCGTGAGCTGCCAGGCGTCTTCGCCGTCGGCATCGTCGTTGTCGTAATACTCGGGGCTCACCTCACGCGAGGAGTGGTCCAACGGATCATCCGAGTAGCGATCGTGGGCCGAGGAGGCGTCGGACTCCCCCGCCCCGGAACCGGAACCCGCGTGGGAAGCGTCCTGCGCATCCTCATACAGGTCCGTGTCCTCTCCCTTGATACGCGCGATCGCGCGCGGGAGATCCTCGGGACGCACGAGCACATCGCGAGCTTTCGAGCCCTCGCTCGGCCCCACGATCTCGCGTGACTCGAGAAGGTCCATGAGGCGCCCCGCCTTCGCGAAGCCCACTCGGAGCTTGCGCTGAAGCATCGAGGTGGAGCCGAACTGCGTGGTGACGACGAGTTCGGCCGCCTGAAGCAGCACGTCAAGATCGCCGCCGATGTCATCGTCGATCTGCTTCTTCTTGGCGACCTGCTGCACGTCCTCGCGGTACTGCGGCTTCGCCTGCCCCTTCACGTAGTCGACGACTGCGTGAATCTCGGACTCGTTGACCCACGAGCCCTGCACACGCATAGCCTTCGCCTTGCCCATGGGGTGAAAGAGCGCGTCGCCCTGGCCGATGAGCTTCTCCGCGCCGGGAGTATCGAGAATGACGCGCGAATCCTGGAGGGAACTCGTCGCGAACGCGAGGCGGGAGGGAACATTCGCTTTGATGATGCCCGTGACGACGTCGACGGAGGGTCGCTGGGTTGCGAGCACAAGGTGAATGCCGGCAGCGCGCGCAAGCTGCGTGATGCGCTGGATCGACGCCTCGACGTCTCGCGGGGCGACCATCATGAGGTCGGCAAGCTCGTCAACGACCACGAGGAGGTACGGGTAGGGCGCGAGCACTCGCTCACTTCCCGGCGGGGGGCTCACTTGGCCCGCGCGCACGGCCTTATTGAAGTCATCGATGTGCTTGAAACCGTACTCGGCGAGATCGTCGTAGCGGTGGTCCATCTCCTTCACAACCCACTCGAGCGCCTCCGCAGCCTTCTTGGGGTTCGTGATGATGGGGGTGATGAGATGCGGGATCCCCTCGTAGATCGTCAGCTCAACGCGCTTCGGATCAACGAGTACCATGCGCACTTCCTCCGGCGTTGCACGCATGAGGATTGAGGTGATCATCGAGTTCACAAAGCTTGACTTACCGGCACCGGTCGCGCCCGCAACAAGCAAGTGGGGCATCTTCGCGAGATTCGCAATCACGAATCCGCCTTCGACATCCTTACCGAGTCCCATCACCATGGGGTGTTCGTTGGCGGTCGCGACACCGCTACGAAGAACATCCCCGAGCGCAACGGTTTCGCGGTCCGCGTTCGGAATCTCGATACCGATCGCCTTCTTGCCGGGGATCGGCGAAATGATGCGCACATCGGCGCTCGCGACCGCGTACGCGATGTTGTTGGACAGCGCCGTGACCTTCTCGACCTTCGTGCCGGGGCCGAGCTCGACCTCGTAGCGCGTCACGGTCGGGCCGCGGGAAAAGCCAACGACCTCGGCGTTCACGCCAAACTGCTCGAACACCTCGCCGAGTGCCGCGACAACGCGATCGTTCGCTTCGGAGCGAGCCTTCGCGGGCGGGCCGGCCACGAGCATGTCGGGGCTCGGGAGCGGGTAGGCGGTCTCAACCTGAAGTTCGGGCTGCACGTGCGGTCCCTTGACACCTTCGCCCTTGGGCGGGGTCAGCTCGCGGGTCTGCTCCGCAGCGCTCACGCTCGGCACCGGCACGGTGGGGGCGTTTTCCAGGTCCGACGTTTGCCTGGCAGCCGTCGGAAACTCCTTCTTCCTACTGTTTTCCGCTTCGAGGTAATCGTAGGGGTCAGAGCCTTTCGCGCCGGGTGCGTTTGCACTGGCGGCATCTGTCTTCTTCGCGAGCGGTTTCTTCTGCGGGCGCGGAAGCGTCGTCGTCTCGGCCTGCTCACTCTCGGCGCTCTGGCGATACGCGCCATCGCCTTCGTAGCCAAAGGCTTCGTGATCGACGCCGGCCTCGAGATTCTCGGTGTCGCTTGACGACCGGCGATTCTTGCGGCGGAACAGATCGCTCATGCGCCGAGTCTTCGTTGGGCTGCCCTCGGCGTTGCCCTCGGCAGCGTGGAGAGCCTGCTGGCGTCGGTCCAAGCCGAAGGCCTCGCGCTCCGCTTCTTCATGCTCTCCCCTGCCCACGAGAGCCCCGTAGACCCCCGCGAGACGCGAGCCCACTTGGCCGAGCGGCGTAGCGGTGAGCACGAGAACGGAGAACAGGGCGAGGACGACTCCGAGAGTGACGATCACCCAGTCAGGAAGGACATTCGCGAGGGGCGCCGCGACGAGATAGCCGCACACGCCGCCACCGCGCGCGAGGGCGTCAACACCATTGGACGGCGTGGGAATGCGCGCGCTCACGGATGCGACTGTACAGAGCGCACACACAAGCATGAGTAGTCCCGCGAAAAGGCGTCCGTTCGCGTGAACAAGATCGGGCCTGCGGAACATCCGAAGCGACCACAACCCTAGAAGGAGGGGAAGCAGCACGGCGATCACGCCGAACGAGCTCGCAGCGACCGTATGAATCGCGCCAAAGCCCCATTCGCGCACCTGGAACCATTCGGGAACGATGAGAATGAGCGCGAGAATGCTCAAGAAAAGAGCGAAGCCATCGCGCCGCTCTTCGTAGGCGACCTCCCAGCGCTGAATGCCGATGCCGCGAACGAAGCCGCCAACCGCGCGGGCAACGCCGAGGTACCCGACGCGCAAAGCGCGCACCGGGAGGGGAAGCGTCGAGGGATCCGTGGGCGCACCTTTCGTGCGCGACGAGCCCGAGGACGAGCCTCGGGAGGTTCCTTTCGACGCACGTGCGGGGGAAGTCGTACGTGTCGCCATACTCCACAATCTACCCGCCGAAGGGTACGAACGTCACGAGGCCAGCCCCGGCGTGTGAATCACACAGGGAGCTGACTTCGCAGTGGTAACTGCAAAAATCCGCGTCGCTAAGCCTCGACGACAACCGGGATGATCATCGGGCGGCGGCGAAGGCGTTGCGAGAGGAAACGCCCCATCACGCGACGCATCGCTTGCTGAAGCTGATACGTGTCGTGCCCCTTCTCGTCCTCGATCGCCTTGTGCAGCGCCTTGATGACGTCGGGCTTGATGCGCTCAAACACCTCGTCGTCCTCGGCGATGCCTCGCGAGTGGATCTCTGGCCCCGCAATGAGCTCGCCGGTTTCACTATTGACCACGGCGAACAGGGAAATGAAGCCCTCTTCTGCGAGGATACGGCGGTCCTTAAGATCGGCCTCGCTTACCTCGCCCACACTCGAACCGTCCACATACACGTACCCAACCTCGACCTCGCCGACAACACGTGCGACGCCGTCTTTGAGGTCGACGACCGTGCCGTCCTTCGCGAGCACGATGTTCTCGCGAGGGATACCTGAGGACTGCGCGATCTTCCCGTTCGCGATGAGGTGGCGCACCTCGCCGTGCACGGGCATCACGTTCTTCGGGCGCAGAATGTTGTAGCAGTACAGCAACTCACCCTCACTCGCGTGCCCCGAGACGTGCACGCGCGCGTTCGCCTGGTGCACGACCTCGGCCCCGAGTTCCATGAGGCCATTCATCACGCGAAACACGTCGTTCTCATTGCCCGGGATGAGCGAGGACGCAAGAATCACGACGTCCCCCTCGCCGACTTCGACGCGGTGGTTGCGGTTCGCGATACGCCCGAGCGCGGCCATCGGCTCGCCCTGGCTGCCCGTGCACATGTACACGATCTTGTGATCCGGAATGTCGTCGGCCTTCTTGAGGTCCACGAGCGTGTTCGGGGGAACATTGAGGTAGCCCATATCGGCAGCGATGGTCATGTTGCGCACCATCGAGCGCCCCACGAACGCCACCTTGCGGCCGTGCGCGTGCGCCGAATCGAGCACCTGCTGAACGCGGTGGACGTGGCTCGAAAAGCTCGCGACAA
Source organism: Dermabacter sp. p3-SID358 (assembly GCF_025147465.1). Taxonomy (GTDB): domain Bacteria; phylum Actinomycetota; class Actinomycetes; order Actinomycetales; family Dermabacteraceae; genus Dermabacter. The sequence goes on along the minus strand of NZ_JALXOZ010000025.1, from coordinate 7,752 downwards.
CGATCTTGCGTTGAGCGCGCGCAAAAAGATTATCGAGCACGGGACCGATCTCGCGCTCCTTGACGGTGAAGCCGGGGACCTCGGCGTTTGTCGAGTCGACGAGGAAGAGATCCACGCCCTCTTCACCGAGGCGTGCGAAGGCACGAAGGTCCGTCAGGCGACCATCGAGCGGGAGCTGGTCCATCTTGAAGTCGCCCGTATGCAAAACCGTGCCAGCCTCGGTACGGATCGCGACCGCGAGCGCGTCTGGGATCGAGTGGTTCACGGCAACGAACTCGCATTCGAAAGCGCCGAATTTCTCGACGTCGCCTTCCTTGACAGCGAGCGTGTACGGCTTGAGCCGATGCTCACGGAGCTTCGCCTCGACAAAGGCGAGGGTCAGCTGGCTACCGACGAGCGGGATGTCCGGCTTGAGGCGCAGAAGGTAGGGAACTGCACCGATGTGGTCTTCGTGGCCGTGTGTGAGCACGATCGCGGCAACGTCATCAAGGCGATCCTCGATCGAGCGGAAGTCCGGGAGGATAAGGTCGACGCCCGGCTGGGCTTCTTCGGGGAAGAGAACGCCGCAATCGACGATGAGAAGCCGGCCCTCATACTCGAATACGGTCATGTTTCGGCCAACCTCGCCGAGACCGCCGAGCGGGGTCACACGTAGTGTCTTGTTCTTCAGTTGTGGCGGGGTCCCGAGTGTCGTGGAAAAGGGTGTAGTCACAGTGTCCTAAATTCTTCAGCTGGTGTGCTGCGCGAGGACGCTCTGGTAGGCGTCTACGGCGGCGTGGATGCGCGCCGCGACCTCCGGCTCGACCGTTCCGAGCGGGGCGCGGCAGCCAGCGTGCGGAAGCACGCCGAGGTGTTTAAGGGCTTCTTTGATCGCCATCGTTCCTGGGCCCTGGTTCATGATCGCGTCAACAAAGTCGATGCGCGACGCGTGGAGCCTTTGCGCGAGCGCGAGGTCGCACCGTTCGAGGGCGTCAAACATGAGACGGTCGAGCCGCCCCGTAAGGTGACTCGTGACCGAAACCGTACCAACCGCGCCGATCGCGAGCCACGGAAGGTTGAGAGCGTCTTCACCGGAGTAGATATCGAGGCCCGTGTCACGGATGAGCTTCGAGGCTTCGTGCATGTCCCCCTTGGCTTCCTTGAGGGCAACGATGTTCGGGTGCTGGGACAGTTCGACGGCGCTCTCGTATTCGATAGGGATGCCTGAGCGACCGGGAATGTCGTAGAGCATCGCCGGCAGGTCGACGGCGTTGACGATCTCGAGCGTGTGCGCGATCAGGCCGCGCTGCGTGGGCTTGGAGTAGTACGGGGTTGCGAGCAGGAGGCCATCAGCATTGCCCCCCTCTTCGATCGCGCGCGCAAGCGCGACAGAGTGACGCGTATCGTTCGTGCCCGCCCCCGCGAGGAGGGTGACATCCGCGCCAACTGCCTCGCGCACGGTCGCGAGAATCGCGAGCTTTTCCTCATCGCTCGTCGTGGGCGATTCGCCCGTCGTGCCGTTCGCGACGATGAGATCGTGGCCTTCGTCGACGAGATGGCGTGCGAGGCCGGCGAGAGCCTCGTGATCGACCTTCTCGAGATCCTCGGTAAAGGGCGTGACGATAGCGACGCCGAGACGTCCAAATACCGGTGCTTCTTGACTCACGGCGCCACCCGACCGCCCGCGTTGAACGCTTCGTAGGTGAGGGGCATCGCCTCGGCGAAGAACTCTTCGATCTTTTCGGCGACCATCTCGATCTCGCGCTGCGGGAACGACGGGAAGTGCGAGCCTTCACGCTTGGTGCGCAGCGACAGGAAGTTCATCATGCTGCGGGCATTGACGGTCACGTACATCGAACTGAACAGCGTGAGGGGCAGAACGCCGCGTGCGACCTCGCGTGCAACGCCGGCCTCGAGCATCTCGAGATAAGCGGCATACGCGCTCTCGCACTGCGCCTTGTACGCCTTCGTCACGATGTCGTGCTGCTCGGGGCTGCCCTCGTAAAAGTCATAGGCGCCGGGCTTGCCCTTCTGGACGAGCTTGCGCTCGGGGCCGGGCACGTAGAAAATCGGGCGCATTTGGCGGTAACGGCCTGATTCTTCGTTATAGGACGCGATCCGGTGGCGCATGAACTCGCGGAACACGAAGATCGGCGCTTCGACGTAGAACGTGAAGCTGTTGTGCTCGAACGGCGAGCCATGACGGTCACGCATGAGGTAATTGATGAGGCCCTTGTCGCGATCGGAAGCATCGGTGCCCACGACGCTCTTGGACTTTTCCCCCTGGGTCGAGACCCGCGCGGCAAAGATGACATCGGAATCGGAAGCCTGCGACCTCACAAGGTCGACCGTGACGTCGGATCGGAACACTATTTCGCTCATATGTATCACCCTAATTGACCAAGCAGTTCAAAAACCGATAATCGCCGCGTGGCGCTCACCGTGCGCGCAGCACGAGCTCCCCTTCGCAGGCCTCGATCGAGACATCCGCGAGCGAGGGAATCACGAGATCGGCAAGGGGGCCGACGGTCTCCGCACTCGCACTGTTGAGAACACTCACGACGAACGCTCCCGCAGCACGGGCTGAGGCGAGGCCGCCCGGCGCATCTTCGACGACGATGCACTCCGCCGCATCGACCCCGAGTCTCCGAGCCGCGAGGAGGTAGGGCTCGGGATCCGGCTTGCCGTGCGTGACCTGATCAGCGGTCACGAGGGTTGTGGGGAACGGGAGCCCAAGGGGCCGGTAGCGCGCCTCGAAGAGTGGAAGCGTGCAGCTCGTCGCTATCGCCCAGCATTCGCGCGAAAGCGCAGCCTTTGCCTCTTCGAGTTCGCCGAGGAAACGCGCGGTCCCGTCGAATGCCTCGACATCGCCCGCGCTCGCAATTTCGTATCCCTCGACTTTGGTGAAAAGCTCCTCGAGCCTCTCCTCGCTGATGTCGGGCATCGCGAGGCGCAATACTCGCCTGGCCGGTTGCCCGTGATAGTGCTTTTCAAAGCGTCCCGCACCCTCGTCACCGAGGAGGGTGTCCCAGCTTGCCTCGACGCTTCGAGTTGAGTCGACGAGGGTCCCATCGGAATCGAGAAGGATCGCTTTCGCACGCGCGAGAGATGTTCCCTTCGCGCACCCGTCGAGCGTCGCCGCCATGTCTGCCACGTGTCACTCCTTAGTCGAGGTTGGGGTGCCCGTCTAGTGGGCGTCGTCGAATAGGGCGTTCGCGCGTTGAAGCAACCGCGCGAACTCGCCCCTCATGAGAGTAGCGTCTGGCCGAAGCTCGGCATCGACGAGAGGGGCGGAAGCGTCGGCCTGTCGCTCGCCCGAGTTCTCGGCTTCACTGAGCGTGAGGTCGCGCCCGAGCAGTCCCACTGCACGAGCCCACTCGATATCCGCAAAGCGCGGGTGTCCCTTGGAGACGTCGCGAAAGCTCGCGATCTCGGGCGCAACAGCGGAGCCTCCCGCCGCGAGGTGCGCGGCAAGTACGCCACGAAGCAGCCGCGCGAGGAACGAACACCCCTCCGCTCGCGTCACGGGCTGGGTCGGCTGAAAAGTCGCGTCGTACTCGCCGAAGAACACCGCTTGGCCGCGCATCCACATGATTTCGCGATAGCTGCGAGCCGTCTTCTCAATGTCGCGATACGGTTCGAGGTCGAGACCGTCACGCTCAGGAGCGCCAGCGAGACGGTACAGCATGATCGCGGCGTCCTCACGCGTCACATCGGCGCCCGGGAGGAACGTTCCCTCGCGAGCTGGATCGAACAGATCGTGCTTCACGAGCCACTCGATCGCGTCGGCGTAGCGCTCCGCGGGATCAGCAACGACCTGCATGCCCGGCTTCGTCGCGGTCGCGGGCCTTAGCTTGACCACGGCGATGCCGGCAATCCCCAAGAGCGAGGCCAGCAACGCCCGCCGCGTCGTCACGAGGCCTGCCGCTTCCGAATTCACCGCCCTCATGCCATCCACGCGAGCTCCTTCATTTTCTCGATGAGAACCCACGAGACGAGGAGATTGCCCCAACCGCTCAAATGGATACCGTCGCTACCCCTGAGCGGGGTCGGCACGATCCCCTTCTCGAGTTCGGAACGCGTTTCTGCTCGCGAGTGCAAATCAAGCGACGCGATTGGTTCGGCGCGCAGCGCCTCCTCGCTCGTCAGGAGGGCTTGCACATCCACGAAGCGGCGCCCGTAAGCCTCGCGTTGGGCGGCGTTGACCGCGTGAATGGCCCTTATTTTCTCGGGGGCATCGAGATCGTTTTTCGTGACCCACTGACCGAGAACGATTGCATCCGTCTTCGGATCATGCGCGGATGCGACGAGCCTCTCGACGTCGCTCAGTACCTGCTCACGCTGCACGATGTTGTTCTTCCCCGTCCAGATCACGTGCCGCCAGTTCTCGGTAGTGGCTTTCCACGACGATGTGAAGACACCCGATGTCGCAGGGCCGCCGTCGGACTCAAAGAACCATTGGTTTTCCGGCGTGCCCGTAAGCGTGCCGCTCGCCCCGCTCGACAGCTCCCCGTGACACGTGAACGACCACATGCCGGGAACATCCGTGTCCACGCGCACATTCACTCGCCCGCCCGTGTACCCCTCGGGGATATGCACCATGGGCGTGTCGAGTCCACGAAGAATCGTCGTGTGCCCCGAAAACTGTGCCCCGTACGCGAGATTCGTGACCGGGACGGGGTTCATTGCATTCGCAACCTCCTCGTGGACGTATACCGGTCGAGGCGTGTGCTCGGCACCGAGACCGCCTTCCATCGAACTCGAACCCCACAGTGCAAGAGACCGTTCGGGCGCGAGTGCCGCAAAGGCACGCGCGAGGGCGTGCGAGGGCGGGTTCTCGGACATGTGGCAGAGCCTCCTCGGGTGCGTGCGAGAGGTGGGCGAGCAGTTCCGACGCCACTTAGCTTACAGCGAGAGGTAGTTCTCTAGCCCCACCGTGAGACCGGGATGAGAGGCCACCTCGCGCACGCCGTGGAGAACCCCGGGCATGAAGCTCACGCGATCGAATGAGTCGTGACGGATAGTGAGCTGTTCTCCCGGGTTGCCGAAAAGAATTTCCTCGTGCGCCACGAGTCCGCGCAGGCGCACGGCGTGCACGTGAACGCCGTCGATGTCGGCTCCTCGCGCGCCGTGGGGGTCGCGCTCGGTCGCATCCGGGACGGGCCCGAGGCTCGCCTGTGCGCGGCCGTCAGCGATCGCGCGGGCCGTATGCAGCGCGGTTCCGGACGGCGCATCGAGTTTGTCGGGATGGTGAAGTTCGACCACCTCTGCGCTCTCATAAAACCGTGCGGCGGTGCGCGCGAAACTCATCGCGAGCACCGCCCCGATCGCGAAGTTCGGGGCAATGAGAACGCCGATCTCAGGGGTATCGCTGAGGGCCGCCCGAACGTCGGCGAGCGCCGCATCATCCCAACCGGTCGCCCCCACGACCGCGTGGATACCGTGCTCGATAAGCCACAGCACGTTCGCTTTCGTCACGCTCGGAAGGGTGAAGTCGACGGCCACGTCCACAAGCGGCGCGCCATCGTCGTCGAGAAGCTGCTCGAGGGAGTCCTCGGCCGTGATTCCCCGTACGAAGTCGAGATCGGAGGCCGCCTCGAGAGCGCGGACAACCTCGCTTCCCATACGCCCGGCTGAACCAATAACTCCAACGCGAATGCTCATAACCATCCCCTCGTGTGTGTATTCGCGATCAAGTATGTCAGGCGGTGCCGGTACGGCCGACGTCGACGCGCACTCGCAGCGCCGAAGCAACCTCGGAGGCGATCTCGCGCACGCTCTCGCGCGTCACACCGTGGAAGGCTTCGAGAGCTTCATCAACCGTTCGATACGAACCGAGAATGAGCTCAGCCGTTGCGAGCCGCGCCATGCGCGACTGCGTGTCCTCGAGGCTGAGCGCCATCGACCCCGAGATGTGCCCGAGCGTCCGCGCAAGCTCTTCTCGTTCAATCCCGTCTGTCGCGAGCCTCTGCGTCTCCTCGAGCAAAAGCTGCGCAACCTGTTCCGCATTCATGGGACGGCACGCGGCGTACAGCCCCGCAAGACCGGCATCGCGATACGCCGCTGTAAACCCGTACACCGAATAGGCAAGGCCGCGCTTCTCACGCACCTCCTGGAAGAGCCTCGAACTCATCCCACCACCGAGGATCGCCATCGCGACACTCAGAGAATGCCGCCGTTCGTCCCACGCGGGGATCGCCGGTCCGCCGAGGAAAAGGTGGGTCTGTTCGGTCTCGCGCATAAGGCGCTTCGTGACGGCTCCGTGCCGCAGCGCCTCGAGTCCATCTGTGCCATCCTCGCCGCTCGGGTACGCAAAGCCCTGCTGAGCACGGCGAGGGCGCGGCGCTTGCCCGTCACTGAGGCTCCACCCGCCTTTCGCAAGACTGTCGAGAAGCATCGTCGCCACCTCGTCGTGGTCGACGTCTCCGACTGCCGTCACCACGAGGTTGGTACTCAAATAATGGGCGCGGTAGTGCTCCCGCACCGCCTCGACCGTGACGGCGTTGATCGTCGCGGGCGTTCCCCCTACGGGCCGCCCGAGGGCCGTTTCCTCGCCGAGCACCGAAGCGATGAGAGCCTCGTGGCCCACATCAGTCGGGTCATCCTCCGCCATCGCGAGTTCCTCGAGAATGACCTCGCGTTCGGTCGTGAATGCTTCGCTCGTGATCGAGGCGCTCGTGACCATGTCCGCGAGGGTCGCAAGGGCCATGGGCAAGTCGACCGAGCGTACGCGAGCGTAATAGCACGTGTGCTCCTTCGCGGTCACGGCGTTCGACTCGCCTCCCACTTCATCGAAGGCGCGGGCGATGTCGAGGGCGCTTCTCGTGGGTGTGCCTTTAAACAGCAGGTGCTCGAGAAAGTGAGTCGAGCCGGCGTGCTCAGGTCGCTCATCGCGTGAGCCCACGGGGAGCCAAAATCCGACGCTTGCCGAGCGGACACCGGGATCACGTTCGGTAAGGAGCCGCACGCCCCCGGGAAGAATTGAGCGGCGCGTGAAGGCGCCCTCGTGCTCGTGCAAGACCTGATCGAGGCCTGACGTAAGGTCGAGAGCAACTGGCATGTGAAAAAGGTCCTTCTCCTAGTGGTGTGCATTACTCTATAGGCGCGGTCATTCGCAGCCGTACTTTCGTTGTCAGTTTTCCCGAGGAGAAAAATGTCGAACCCCACCCCTAATTTTCAGCCGCAGAATCCGCACATGAACCAGAGCTACCAAGGTCAGCAAAGCTTCGGCCAGCAGTCATCCGGTTCGGGCTCTGAAAGCGTAGAGATCCCCGGGAAGGGTACTCGTACTCTCGCGAGCATCGGTCAGCGTGCTCTTGCCCGTATCATCGATGCTCTCATTGCCGGCTTCGCTGGTGGCATCGCCGCTGTCATCCTCGGTGGCATCATCGGTGCCATCGCGTCGGCGAGTGACGGCTCCGATGCCGGATTCGGGCTGGCCATGATCGTTACCGGGGTCGGAATTCTCTTCATCGCGATCGCCGGTCTCGTCTACGAAACCCTCATGCTCGCACGCTTCGGCGCAACTCTCGGGAAAATGGCCATGAAGATCAAGGTAGTGAGCCTCGAGACAGGTGAGGCACCTCGACTCGTCAACGCAGCTCTCCGCTTCGCGCTCCCCGGCCTCATGGGCATCATTCCCATCGTGGGCGGCATCGCCTCGCTCTTGTGCTGGCTCTCGCCCCTGTTCGACGGCTCGGGCCGCCGCCAGGGCTGGCACGACAAAGTCGCCAAGACCGTCGTCATCGCCAATAGCTAGAAAGCTCTCCCCAG
>NZ_JALXOZ010000024.1 GCF_025147465.1 Dermabacter sp. p3-SID358 | reverse complement strand
CCCTCGCTACGAGAAAGAGGCCCTGGCCTGGGAAGTTTCCCGGCCAGGGCTTTTTGCTGCGCCCATGCAACCTTGATAAGTACGCCGATGAGTACGCCAGCGACTCTCCTTCACTGCAGAGAATGAGGCACACGCCGCGAGGTGCATGGGCGTCGCGAAAACAGCTCCGGGAACAATCCGGGCCAACGGCCGTGCGGCTGTAAGGGTGCGTGAGGTGCCGAAGAGTACACTCGTGGGCGGCGAGGACGCTTGCGGACCGCGTATGAAGCCACGCTCGGTCGCGGGGCCTCGCGACCCCACTGTCGTTAATGAAGGAAAGAATCGTGTCATCGATTTTTCGTACTCGTCCCATTCGCCGCCGCACCGCACTTGCGGGGCTTTCGGCCGGTGCCGTCGCCGGCCTCGCTGCCTGCTCGAATTCGGGCGAGAGCAAGAACGGCGGTCAATCCTCTGATCAAGACGGTGCTGCGAAGTCGCCAAGCGAAAACCCCAAGCAGTCTTCCGAGTGGACGAGCGCGGATGCCTCGCTCGTCGAGATGACGGATGCGACGCTCAACCCCGAGGCCGAGGGCAAAACCGTCACGACCCCGCGCTTCCCTCAGGCACGCAACCTCACCCAGGCCACCGAAGTTGTGCGCAACCGGCTTCTGCGCGAGGCGCACTGGGAAGATATCGAGAAGGTTGACATCAAGGCCTCGATTCTCGCGGCCGCGCAGGATGTTCTCGGTGTCGCGGTCCTCGGCAGTCTCGGAAGCGATGACGTGAACGTGCCGTGCACGATCTGGTACGACGCGCGTAAGAAGCAGTCTTTTGCACCGGCTGCCCTCATTGAGGCAGCCAAGTGGGGTGACTTCGCGAAAACCGTGCACGATGCGGCAGGTGAAGCGAAGCTCGACGCGAACGCCGTTGATCAAGCGCTCATCGAGAAAAGCGCCCCCTACGGCAATGGGCCCGCGATGGCCTTCAGCCCAGAAGGAAAGCTCGTGCTCGCGTTCCGTGCAGGTGCGGCTGGCGACGAGCCCGCGCGCCTCGTCGTAGACGCGGAGGCTTTCCTTTCCGATTTTGGCAAACTTGCCAAGGACGCTAGCGCGAACCCCGCCCAATTCACGGGCGAGCCAAGCGAAGAGCTCGAGCACTTCACTCCGGCCTCGCATGCGGCAGAGGCGATGGACTCCCCGAACCGCCCTTCGGATGGTTCGGAGGGCTCGGGTGCAGCTGCCTCGGATGGGGGCGGCTCCGACGCCTCCCAAGGCGGAGGCGACCCCACGCAGGTTCCCGAACCCACCGAAGGCGGGGCCGTGCGCCCGAGCACCGCGATCGGTTACGACGTCTTTCTTGAGCGTTGCATCGCCCTCACCTATGACGACGGCCCTGGCGCACGCACGCCCGAGCTTCTCGAAACCTACAAGAACGCGAAGGCTGCGGCGACCTTCTTCGAGATGGGCAACAGCGTCCAGGAGCACCGCAAGACCTCGCTCATGGTCGCGGCGGCTGGCCAGGAAATCGGCAACCACAGCATGACCCACCCCGATCTCAAGCGGAAGTCACGCGAGCGCGTGGAGAAAGAAGTCAACAAGAACTCTGATCTTCTCGCAGAAGCCACGGGCTTCGAGCCGCTCCTGTTCCGCCCGCCCTACGGCAGCCACAACGAAACGGCAGATGAGATCATCGCGGCACGTGGTATGGCGATCGTGCAGTGGAACGTCGATACGCTCGACTGGAAGACTAAGGACACGGCGAAGACCATCGAGACGACAGTTGAGGGCGCCGAGAAGTACACCGAGCCGATCGCCCTCATGCACGACATTCACGACGCGACCATCGATGCGGCAGAGCAGATTCTGAGCCAGCTCGCCGACGGCGGCTACATCCCCGTAACGGTGAGCGAGCTGACTCTGAATACGGGCGGCGTTGAGGCGGGGCACGCCTACTGCACCGGCACGGGCATCGAGCAGAGCGGGTTCAACTGCAAAGGCTGATGCGCTAAGCAGGCCCGTGGGCGCGTCTGAGCGGCTGGTCGAGCACGTCGACGGAGAGGAAGAAGCGGCGAAACTCCTCCCGGCTGACCGTGACCCAGGCGCCCGGGCGCCACGGGTTGCGCAACACAATCTCCTCGCTTTCGGGCTTTGCGCCCACAACCGCCATGACGTGATGCGAGGGGATCGGCCCCGGCTTTCGCCCGCGTGAGAGCGCGGCCGAAAGCATGTGCGTCGAGGCAACGATCGGCCGCCGTTCGGCGAGCAAATTCGTGATCTCTTTGGGAGAGGGCAGCGAGAGTCTCGTCGACGCGCTCACACCGCTGAGGGCAGGAAAGCCCCACTTCGCGAAGCCCCGTGCGATCCACGCGTAAGAACCGGAGAACTCCGCCGCGCACGCCTTCTCGAGGATCCCGGGCCAACCCGGGCCGCCACCTTCCTCGGTCGCGTACGCAAAACGACCGCGTTCGTTCACCGGAAAGCGCATGTTGACGCTCCGCCACGCGGGGGCGCCGTCCAAAAAAATTCGTGCAAGCGCCTTCGGAGCTCCGGGGGAAACTCTCACGGCACCTTCGAAAAAAGAAGGGTCGACCGAGTGAATCGCGAGCATCGGCGCCATGAGCCAGCAATTGCCGAGCGCGCCCTGGCGCGGTTTCCGCGAAAAGTTTGGCACGCCACTCCACGCCTCATAGCGTTCGGCGCGCGGTCCAAGCGGCGGCTCCCCGCTTTCGCGAGTATGCGGCGGGAACAGTGTGCTCAGTGTGCGGCGAATCAAGCGTCGGACCCCTTCCACGAAAAAGAAAACCCGGGCACAAACGCGAAGCGCGCATGCCCGGGCCGCTCGGGCGAGTTATCCCGCCCGCTCGTTCATCAGTGCTTCTCAGCCTTCACGAGCTTCTGGCCCGTGCGCTCGAGCACGCCCGCGAACCATTCCTGATCCACGTCAAAGGCTTTGTGACCGGCGATGCGTTCGAATTCGATGGCGCGGAGCTGGTTGCCCTTCTCTTCGTCGTGGCCGATCACGCCGGTGCCGCCCTCAAGAGCGACCTGCACGGCGAGGTCGGTCATCGACTTGATGAGGCGCAGGTCGTCAGCGTTCGCCTTTGCCGAGCGGGCGAAGTAGCCGGACTTCTGAACCATGACCTTCTCGGCACCGAGGCGCTCCGCGAACTGCTTCGCGAACCACTGGCCGGGGTTGATCTTATCGAGCTTCACGTGGCCGAACGGGTCGCGCTCAACCTCTTCACCCTTCGCCTCGAGCTCGGCGATGATTTCGGGAATGCCGGCGCCTTCCGAGAGGAAGATGTTGACGCAGCCGACCTCGTCCATGACCTTCTTGAGGCGCTCCGCTTCGCCTTCGATGTCGAGGTGAAGCTCGGGGAGGAACACGGCGTGGACGTCCCAGCGGCGCTCATCGTGGCCGATTGACGGCAGCCACTGCTGCTTCGAATGCCAATCCTGGTAGTACCGCGCCGCCTCGGCGGTCAGGTAACCGCATGCGCGGCCCATGATCTCGTGGATGATGAGCATGCGCGGGTTCGAGCCGTTCTCCGCGATGACGTTCTGCGCGAAGAGCGAGGTTTGCTCTGCGGCAGTGCGGGCGCCGAGCGATTGGCGGATCGGGACGATGTCGTTGTCGATCGTTTTCGGGAGGCCCACGACCTGGAGCGGGTAGTTGTTGTCCGCGAGGTACTTCGCGAGATCGGCCGCGGTCGTGTTCGTGTCGTCGCCACCGATCGTGTGGAGAACATCCACGCCATCAGCCTTGAGCTTGTTTGCGGCGACCTCGAGGGCGTTCTCGCCTTCCTTGATGAGACCGCGCTCGACGAGGTTCTTCGTGTTCGTGAGCTTCACGCGCGAGTTGCCGATCGGCGAGCCGCCGTAGTTGTGCAGGAGGTGCACGTTCGCACGGGCCTCATCGTCGATGACGATCTTCTCGCCGGAGAGCAAGCCCCAGTAACCGTGCTTGTAGGCGATGATCTCAATCTCGGGGTTCAGCTCGTTGTAGCGCTCGATCAGGCCGCCAACGGCGGACGAGAGACACGGGGCGTAACCGCCCGCGGTCAGGAGAGCAACGCGCTTGACGCTCATGAGGGTCCTTCCCAGGTGGTGTGGTGTGCGAAAACAATGCCGCACGTGTGCGCATCCATCCTACCGTTTTCTCCCTCCCAACGCCCGAGAGGAGCCCCTACTGAGAAGGGTGAAGAGCCTCGAGGATCGCCGCGTGGAGCGGGCCATTCGTGGCGATCGCGCTTGTTCCGCGGTGACCCTCCGCACCGCCGAGGTCGGTAAAGCGGCCCCCGGCCTCGCGGACGATTGGCACGAGGGCGGCCATGTCGTGAAGCTTGAGCGATGGCTCAAGCGCGGCATCAATCCCACCTTCGGCGAGAAGCATGTAGCTCCAAAAATCACCGAAGCCGCGTGTGCGCTCAACCCGCTGAAGGAGGTTCACGAACTCGCGCAGCCGGCCGGTGCGTGCCCAGCCCTCGAGGCTTCCGTACGAGATCGCTGCCTGCTCGAGGTTTCGGGTGGCAGATACGTGGATTCGCTGGGCCGCGGAAAGGCGCGGCCCCGTGAACGCCCCGGTTCCGACGGCTGCCCACCACCGGCGATTCAGAGCGGGCGCCGACACGACGCCCGCGACGACCTCGCCATCGTCCTCGAGCGCAATGAGTGTCGCCCACACCGGAACGCCGCGTGCAAAGTTCGCGGTGCCGTCGATCGGGTCGATGATCCACTTGCGAGTGCTCTCGCCGTGTGAGCCAAATTCTTCACCGATCACCTGGTCGCGGCTTCGGGTGCGCGAAAGCTGCGCGCGAATGAGCTCCTCCGCTGCGCGATCGGCGTCGGTCACGATTGAACGGTCGTCTTTGCGTTCACGCACGAGGTCTTCCGCCTTGAAGCGCGACATCGTGAGTTGATCAACGGAGTCGGCGAGAACGTGAGCGAGGCGAATGTCATCCTGATGTGCCGCGGCCATGCGTGGATTCTCCTTAGCTGGGGTGGACCGTCACATGGCCCACGGGTCGTTGGTGCGAAGCGTGTCGTTGAGGCGCCTAAAGCTTGCGAGTCTCGCGGGGCCGGCGCTACCTGCGTGCCCGTCGGCGACGAGCGAATCGAGGGCGCAGTTCACTTCGGTCGAAGCGTGGGTACAACCACGCGGGCACTTCTCCATAAGGATCGCGAGGTCGTCGAACGCCGATTCAAGTTCTTCGGGGCTCACGTGGCCGAGACCGAAGGAGCGCACACCGGGCGTGTCGATGACCCAGCCGTTGCTCTCGGGCAAGCGCAGTGCGAGGGCCGAACTCGACGTGTGGCGCCCGCGGCCCGTCACGGCGTTGACATGGCCCGTCGCGCGATCAGCACCCGGCACGAGAGCGTTGATGAGGGTCGACTTGCCCACGCCCGAGTGGCCAACGAGTACGCTCAAGTGCCCGGAAAGGCGCTCGCGAAGAGCCTCGATGCCGGCGATGGTGCCGTCGGAGCCCCTGTACGTTGTGAGGTGTTCGATGCCGAGCGGAGCGTATTTCTCGAGAAAATCGGAGGGGTCGGCGAGGTCGGCTTTCGTGAGGCACAGCAGGGGAGTGATACCCGCGACGTAGGCGGCGACGAGGCAGCGGTCGATCATGCCGCCTCGCGGTTCCGGGTTGGCGAGGGCGGTGACAATCACGAGCGTATCGGCGTTGGCGACGAGGGGGCGTTCGGACGCGTCATCGTCGTCGGCGCTTCGGCGCAGGAAACTCGTGCGTTCCTCGACTTCGACGATGCGTGCGATCGTGTCGGTTCGCCCCGAGGTGTCGCCCGTGAGGCGCACGAGATCACCGGGAACGATTGGTGTGCGCCCGAGGGCGCGCGCCCGCATTGCGGTCACGGCGCGTTCATTCTCGCTGTTTTCCTCCGCGATGGTGCGCCAGCGCCCCCGGTCGACGGCGACGACGCGCGCGGTGATCGCGTCTTTGTAATTCGGGTGCTCTTTCGTGCGCGGGCGTGAACCATGGCGGTTCGGCCGCGTGCGCACCGAAGATTCGTCGAAATCCGCGTAATTCGCGAGATTACCCGCGCGCCTCACCACGTGTTCCCCGCAGGGTTTCCCAAGTGCAGCATGGAGGTCCACATGCCGACGAAGTCGGGGAGGGTTTTGCTCGTTGTTTGAACGTTGACCACTCGCACGCCGGGAACGCGCAAGCCGATGATCGCGCCCGCTGTGGCCATCCGGTGATCCTCGTAAGTTTCAAAAACCGTGCCGGTCAGGGGGCCGGGAGTGATCTCGAGGAAGTCTTCACCTTCGCTCACGCTTGCCCCGAGTTTGGTGAGCTCTACGGCAAGCGCGTGCACGCGGTCGGTTTCGTGGCCACGCAAATGCCCGATTCCACTCAAACGGCTCGGGGAATTGGCGAGTGCGGCGAGCGCTGCGATTGTGGGGGTGAGCTCTCCGACGGCTGCCAGGTCCACATTGATCCCGCGGAGGGTACCGGTGCCCGAAAACTCTACATCGGGGCCGATGCGCTCAACCTTCGCGCCCATGAGGGGGAGAATCCGACGGAATTCGTCGCCGGGTTGAGTGGTGTGCTCGGGCCAGTTTTCGATCGAGACGGTGCCGCCCGTGACGAGGGCCGCGGCGATGAAGGGGCCCGCGTTTGAGAGGTCGGGCTCGACCACGACCGGGTCGGGAAGGCGTGGCTCGCCTGGGGTGACGCTCCATTCGTGGCAGCCGTTTTCGACGTCATGCCGTGCTTCAATGCCGCATTCTCGAAGGAGCGCGAGGGTCATCTCGATGTGGGGGAGCGAAGGGAGGTGCGCGCCGGTATGGCGGATCGTGAGGGGAGACTGTGCCCGGACAGCGGCGAGGAGGAGGGCCGAGACGAACTGGCTCGAACCGCTCGCATCTATCGACACGGCGCCGCCCGGAAGGCCGTTGCCGCGCACTGTGAAGGGCAGGAAACCTTCCTCACCGTGGCACGTCACCTCGGCTCCCTGCTGGCGAAGCGCATCAATAAGGGCCGCCATGGGGCGCACGAGTGCTCCACCGTCGCCCGTGAAAGTCACGGCTCGCGACGTGAGTAACGCAAGCGGTGGCACGAACCGCATCACGGTTCCGGCGAGGCCGCAGTGGATTTCGAGAGGCTCGAGTGAATCGTCCCTTTCGGGATTCGCGAGTGAGAAAGGCAGAGGCGAGATCGCAAGGGCGCCGTCCTTGGTGGCCGCGGACCCGCCAAGCGCTCCGAGCGCCTCGATCATGAGGCGGGAGTCTCTCGACGCAAGAGCCCCCACGATATCGGTGGGCGTGCTCGCAAGCGAGGTGAGTACGAGCCACCGATTCGTGAGGGACTTGGAACCGGGAATGCTGACGTGCGCATCAATGAGCCCGTGTGCAACGGGCGCCGTCCACTGAACGTCAGGCACGGAACACCTCGAAACTTAGGCGGTCTTCTTGATCTTCTTTGCGAGAGTGCGGTCGAGCTCGTCGAGACCCTTCGACGACTTCTTCTTGCTCTTCTTCGCAGCCTTCTCGAGTTCGCGCTGCTTTTCCGCTGCCGCCTTCTGTGCGCGAGCCACGGCCTGATCAACGCGGTAGGCGAGCGAAGGTTTGCCGTCGGTGTCAACAACCGCGAGGAGAACGCCACCGAGGAGGCCCAGGTCGCCGGCGATGGCGCGCAACTCTTCGGTGCGTTCGGTTCCCTTCAGCTCCCACACGCGCTTGCGGCCAGCGAGGCCAACGGTGGTCGTGAGCAAGAGGGTTGCCGAGGCAAGGCGCGGCTTCTTGTTCAACGCAAAGGCGGCGCCCGCAACGGCGGCGAGACCGCCGGCAGCACGAAGGATCGTTTCCGCGTCGGTCGGGAGCGGGCTCTTCGAAACCTGCTCGTCGATATCAGCGATCGTCACGGGAAGAGCATCGAGAACGCGATCGGGGCGGATGGCAGTTTGCACACCCTCGAAGATGAACGGTGCGGCGAGAAGGGGGCGTGCGATGCGGCGAACGAGGGACATGCTTTCCTCAGCTTCCTTTTTGAGGCCGTGCGAATCGGAACACGCAAAGACTATCGCACCGCATGAAACTCCCACCTGAACAGCGTAGAGTCGAACCCGATGACTGAAGAAGAAACGTTCCAATCTCGAGGGAACACCGTGGAGGAAGCTGTGGAGAGCGACGAGTCGAGTGCCGCAGCGAGCGCGACGAACGCGCCGCCCACGGCACTTAGCCCCGAGGAGTTCGAACGGGAGGCTTTGAGCCACATCGATGCGCTTTACTCGGGCGCGCTTCGTCTCACGCGCCACCAACACGATGCCGAAGATCTCGTGCAGGACACCTACGTGCGCGCCTTTCGCGCATCGGCGAGCTTCAGGGCTGGCACAAATATGCGTGCCTGGCTTTTTCGCATTATGCACAACGCGTTCATCTCCTCCTACCGCAAGGCACAGCGCCGCCCCAAGGAATCCGGAGGAGAGCAGGTCGAAGACTGGCAGCTTGCCCGTGCGGCCTCCCACGACAGCACGGGGCTCCGCAGCGCTGAAACCGAGGCCCTTGCGCTCCTTCCCGAGGGCGATATCCAAGACGCTCTGAACGACCTTCGCGACGACTACCGCGAGGCGGTCTACCTCGCCGATGTCGAAGGTTTTTCCTACAAGGAAATTGCCGAGATCATGGGCACCCCGATCGGGACCGTGATGTCGCGTATCCACCGTGGGCGCGGGCTCTTGCGCGCTTCGCTCGAACAATACGCACGCGAGCGCGGATACCTGCGTGAGACCGGTGATGATAGGGCTGAGGAGCCGACGGCATGAGGGGAATAAAAGGCGCTGGGCGCGCGTTCAAACCTCATGCGAGCGCCGCGAGAGGCGGCACTGAGAGGGCCGGTACGCGACCACAGAAAGGGGCCACTCGTGTGTGATCCAGCGCTTGAGCGCCTCATGAATCGGGTCGATCGTGCCCTCAGGGGGCGACTGAGCGACTCAGAAGCGGTCGAACTCGAAAATCATCTCGGCGAATGTGCCGCATGCGCGCGAGAAATCGAGCAGGCGCGTCTCGTTCGTCAGCTTTTGCGCTCCTCGTGCGCAGGGCGCGCCTCGGAAGAGCTGCGAGAGCGCGTGCGAGGTTCAGCGCGAACCCTCACGTATCGCGAGGTGCGCGTGAGCTACGGCTCCAATGGGAGCGTGCGACGCGAATCGATCTCCATGACACGGACGATCGAAGGTCCCCTGCACGGTTGAGTGGAGCGACCTCGCGAGAGAAAGCTTTGGAGATAGAGCAACGCCCGGCTGAGAAACCAGCCGGGCGCTTTGTTACGGATTCGCGTGCCGAGCGCGTTGCTCAGACGCCGGGGCGCTTTCCGTGGTTTGCGCTGTTCTTCCTACGCGACTTGCGCTTGCGTCCGCGCTTGCTCATGGCACTCTCCTTTTCGTTCGGTTCGCGTGTCAATGCCCGCACCGAGGTGCGAAAGCAACCCCGGTATTGTCTCACACTCGGCGCGAGTGCCCGAGAGGACTTTATTACGAGGGGACCAACATCACGCACGCAGGGCTACTGCGCGGCGAGGAATTGCGAGAACTCGCCGTGGAGCACGAGCCACGTGATAAGCCCGTAGCCCGTTTGTGAAGGAAGATCGCGCGGGGAACGGGCAACGTCGCCGATGAACTGGTCGTGGTGCGCGAGTGCAGCCGCCGGGTCCACGTAGGGCACCCGGCGACGCGCGCACACGTCAAGAAAGGCGTGCGAAAGATCGAGAATGGCGTCGGTACGTGCGCGATTCTTCGAAGGGGCAGGGCCCACGACAAATGTGGGAATCCTGAGGTGCCCGAGGCCGTCGAGGACTGTCGCGAGGTTGAGGCGTGAGCGCGCGATGCTGATGCCAGCGTCGAGATCGGCGCGACCGAGGGCGATCACAACCCTGTGCTGAGTGTCGTCGGTCTCGCCAGTGTTGTGCGTATCGAGAAGTCGCGTGACATCGCCTTCCCAGCGCTTGGCAAGGGCCGCCGTAGTTTCACCGGGGATCGCGGCGACGTATGAGTCCACGAGATCGCCCCCGCCATTGTGCTGGGCAAGTGCGCGCGTAAACCAGCCCATCGCGCGCTGGTCGCCAGCGCCGGCGAGCATCTCATCGCCAAGGGCGATAACGCGAACGCGCGGCTTAGAGGGGGCTGGGGAGGAAGTCACGGCGGTCCCTTCGGTTGTTTTCGGTGGTCGTGTTGGCGGTCGAGTTCGCGGGGCGAGATTCCGACGCTTGCCGCGCCCCGTAGACGCTCCCAGGTGAGCGGGGTATCCCTCTTACCTCTCGAGCGTTTCCTTGGAAAAAGCACGCTCGAGAAGCTCGCGTTGCTCAACGAGATGCCTCTTCATGGTACCCGCTGCGGGGCTTGCCGAAGCGGGGCGCGCGAGCACGTGGAGGCGACCCGCAATGTCGCGGGGCAGATTCATGGCAAGGTGCCCCCAAGCGCCTTGGTTGAGAGGCTCTTCTTGGATCCACGTGAGGGGTGCATCGCCGAACGGCGTGAGCGCCTCGCGCAGGGCGTCGCTCGGGAGAGGCGCGAGTTGCTCGATCCGCACGATCGCGGTTTCGTCGTCCCCGCGCTGCTGTCGCTCTTTTTCGAGATCCCAGTAGATTTTTCCGGAGCACAGGAGTACGCGCCTGGCGTGCGCGGCCTCTCGGCTCTGATCAGGAACGACCGGCATGAACGTTCCCGAGAGGAACTCTTCGACATTGCTCGCTGCAGCTTTCTTTCGGAGCATCGATTTGGGCGTGAGCACGATGAGCGGGCGCTTGCGGGGACGCTTCGCCTGTCGGCGCAGGAGGTGGAAATAGTTCGCCGGAGTCGAGGGGGCGGCGATTCGCATGTTGCTCTCCGCGCATAGCTGCAAGAGGCGCTCGGGGCGCGCGGAGCTGTGGTCCGGCCCCTGCCCTTCATAGCCGTGGGGGAGAAGCAGTGTCACGCCGGAGCGCTGGCCCCACTTTTGCTCGCTGCTCGCGATGAACTCGTCGATGATGGTCTGTGCGCCGTTGGCGAAGTCCCCAAACTGTGCTTCCCACAGCACAAGCGAGTCGAGTGCTTCGACCGAGTAGCCGTACTCGAAGCCGAGGGCAGCGAACTCGCTGAGGGAGGAGTCGAAAACGCTGAAGGTCGCTTGGCTGCGGTCGATGTGCTGCAGAGGGGTCCACGTGTCCTGGGTTTTGCCGTCAATGAACACGGCGTGGCGCTGCGTGAACGTTCCGCGTCTCGAATCCTGGCCCGCGAGCCGCACGGGGCACCCCTCAACCAGGAGCGAGCCGAACGCAAGAATTTCGCCGAATCCCCAGTCGATTCCGCCGTTGCGGCTCATGGAGATACGTCGCTCGGCGAGCTGCGCGATCTTGGGGTGCGGCGTGAAATCATCCGGATAGTCGGCGTGCGCATCGGCGATACGCTCGATGATCCCGCGATCCACGCCCGTGTCGAAGGAGGGCGCCTCATGCGGTGGTTCGATCTTTTGCTGCGAATCGGGAAGCTCGAGGCCCCGCACGCTTGCTCCGTGAACGTCGGCGCCCGCTCGTGATCCCGCGAAGGCGTTCTCGAGGTGGGTGTGGAAGTTCTCGACGACGCCCTGGAGCTCGTCGTCGGAGAGGTCGCCGCGGTCGAGGAGTGTTTGCGTAAAGAGTTTGCGCACGCTCGGTTTATTTTCGATGATCCGGTACATGAGCGGCTGGGTCATCGAGGGGTCATCGCCTTCGTTGTGGCCGCGACGGCGGTAGCAGACCATGTCGATCACGATGTCGCGGTGGAAGCGTTGGCGGTAGGCGAAGGCGATCTCGGCGGCGCGAACAACGGCCTCCGGGTCATCGCCGTTGACGTGGAAGATGGGCAGCTGCGTGCCTTTGGCGATATCCGTTGAATAGAAGGAGCTGCGCGAGGAGTCGGGTGAGGTCGTGAACCCGATTTGGTTGTTGATCACCACGTGGATCGTTCCGCCAGTGCGGTACCCGCGAAGTTCTGAAAGATTGAGCGTTTCGGTCACGACACCCTGACCCGAGAATGCAGCATCTCCGTGCACGAGGATGGGCAAAATTGGGAAGTCAAGTGTGCGGTTCGTGGAGCGGTCTTGTTTCGCGCGCACAATGCCTTCGAGCACAGGGTTTACGGCCTCGAGGTGGCTCGGGTTGGCCGCGAGATACACCTTCGTACTGTGACCGTCCCACGACGTAAACGACCCTTCGGTACCGAGGTGGTACTTGACGTCGCCGGAGCCCAGCTGGTCCACATCTTCGGTGCCTTCGAATTCCTGGAAAATTTGGGCGTGGCTCTTGCCCGCGAGGTTCGCGAGCACGTTGAGTCGGCCGCGGTGCGACATGCCAATGCACACCTCGTCCATGCCGGCCCGAGCGGCACTCGACATGACCGTGTCGAGAAGCGGAATCATGGCTTCGCCACCCTCGAGGGAGAATCGGCGCTGGCCCACGTACTTCGTTTGCAGGAACTGCTCGAAAGCCTCGGCGGCATTGAGGCGGTCCATGATGTGAGTGAGTTCTTGCTTAGTGAAGGGATCGCGCGGGCGTTCGATTTGCGCCTGGAACCATAGGCGCTCCTCGGGGTCGGTGAGGTGCATGTACTCGACGCCCGTGGTGCGCGAATAGGCGTCACGAAGCTTCTCGATGATGTCTCGCAGGGTTGCGCGTTCAGTCCCACCGAAACCGCGGGTGGGGAACGTGCGGTCGAGATCCCAGAGGGTAAGACCGTAGGTTGATACGTCCAGGTCGGGGTGCTTGCGCTGCCGGTACTGGAGTGGATCGATGTCCGCGACGAGGTGCCCGCGCGTGCGGTACGCGTGGATGAGATCCATGACGTGCGCAAACTTTTCCTGATCGGAATCTCTCAGCGGGTTGTCCGGCACCCATTGGATCGGCTCGTAGGGCACGCGCATCGAAGTGAAGATCCGCTCGTAGAAACCGTCGAGCCCCATGAGCTTGTGTGCCATCACGCGAAGGAACTCGCCCGAGGTTGCCCCCTGAATGACGCGATGGTCGTAGGTCGAGGTGAGCGTCATGACCTTGGAGACAGCAAGTTGCGCGAGAGTCTCGGGGCTCGCGCCTTGAAATGCCGCTGGGTAGTTCATAGCGCCGACACCAACGATTACGCCCTGCCCCTTCATGAGGCGTGGAACCGAGTGCACGGTGCCAATACCGCCGGGGTTTGTGAGCGACACGGTCGTGTCCTCGAAATCAGCGATCGTGAGCTTTCCGCTTCGGGCGCGTTCCACGATCCTGTCGTATTCACGGCGGAACTGGCGGAAGCTCAGGCGCTGAGCGCCTTTGATATTTGGCACGACCAGGCCTCGGCGACCGTCGGCCCTTCGAATATCGATCGCGAGGCCAAAGTTGATGTCTTCGCGCGTGAGGAGCGTGGGTTTGCCATCCCTCATCTCGAAGCCGTTGTTCATATCGGTGACTTCGCTGATCGCTTCGACCATCGCGTAACCGATGAGGTGGGTGAAGCTGACCTTGCCATCGCGCATTCGGCGCAGGTGCCCGTTGATAACCTCACGATTGTCGAACATGAGCTTGACCGGGACATCGCGCACGCTCGTCGCAGTGGGGATCGTGAGCGATTCGTCCATGTTCTTGACGATCGCGGCGGCGGGACCGCGCATGCGGCTTGGTTCAGGTTCAGTTGGTTCGAACGCCGTGAGAGCGGGAATTTCGGTGGTGGGGGTGCGGGGGCGGTCCGACGCCGACGAGATTCCGCTGTGGCTGTGGGTGACGGTCGTGAGCTTCTCTCGGGTGCAGCGCTCTGCCGCATCCTCGGTAGTACCTTCGGAATCCTCGGGCTTCGCTTGCGTTTCTCGAGCGGGCGTTGCCTCGCGGGCAAGGGCAGGCTCCTGATCGGCACCAGCGCGAGGGTGAGAGGTGAAGTAGGCGGCCCACGAAGGATCGACGCTTCGGGGATCCTGCTCGAACTGCGCGCGCAGTTCGTCTACGAGCCACTGATTTGGCCCGAAGGAATCGCCGGGCGTTTGCTCTTCGGTCTCGTGCACGGACCATCGCCTCTTTCGACTGGAGAAAACTTCTAACGCTCAACCCTAACGGAGGGATGCTCTAAACGCTGCTAGCGTTCGGCAACACGACTCGAATCGTGGAACTCGGATCAGCGGCGCCGCGCCCCGGGTGGTCGATTACTTCGATTGTTCCGCCGTGCAGTTCGACCGCCCAGCGTGCGATTGCGAGGCCGAGACCTGTGCCGCCGCTGGAGTCTGGGCTTCCGCCGCGTTCGAAGCGTTCGAACACGGCTTCGCGATCGGCTTCGGCGATGCCGGGGCCCTGGTCGCGCACCTCGATCGCGATCTCATCACCGCCCGCGAGCGTCCACGCGCGCACATATATCGTTCCCCCGCTTGGCGAGTGTCGCGAGGCGTTGTCGAGGAGATTGGCAATGACCTGGTGAATACGCGCTGGGTCGGCACTCACGCTTAACTCTTGCGGCTGCACGTCGATCACGAAGCGCACGTCGCGCTCCTGGGCGCGGGCGGCGAGCTGGGCGGTATCAACGGCTTCGTGGAGGAACGGCGTGAGGGCGATCTGTTCGCGTTCGATGTCGATGACTCCGGCTTCGAGTCGCGAGAGGTCGAGAAGGTGGGTGACGAGCCTCGTGAGCCGTTCGGCCTCGCCGAGGGCAATCTCGAGGCTTTCCGTTGTCGCGGGGGTTACTCCGTCGACCATGTTTTCGAGTTGGCCGCGCAGTGCAGCAACGGGGGTGCGAAGCTCGTGGGAGACGTTCGCGACGAGGTCCCGCCTAAGCTCGTCCGTGCGAGCGAGTTCGGCGGACATGGTGTTAAAGGCCGACGCTAGCTGGCCCACTTCGTCGCGGGATTTTGTGGTGACACGCCTGCCGTAATCTCCCATCGCCATTGCCGTGGCCGCGACAGTCATTTCTCTGAGAGGCCGTGTCATGCCGCGCGCGAGGATTTGGGTGACGACGAGAGCCGCGAGGACGGTGAGCGGGATGAACAGCAGTGGGCTTAATCCCGCGGCGGAACCCGCCCAGCCGAGAAGAGCGGCGACGAGAACGGACACGGCGACGATGACGCCGAGTTTGATCTTGAACGAGCCAAAGCGCTCGAGCGGCGATAGGTCGAGGGCCTGCGTCGGAACCCTCACGCGATCGAACCTTCCGGAACTTCGAGCGCATACCCGACCCCGTGGACTGTCCTCACCAGATCACTCCCGAGCTTGCGGCGTAGCGCTTTGACATGGGAGTCCACGGTTCGCGTTCCCGTTGCGTCGACCCAGTCCCACACGTCCTCAAGGAGCTGTTCGCGTGTGAGAACGGTACCGGGTGCGAGTGCGAGGCACACGAGGAGGTCGTATTCGGTGGGCGTGAGATGTGCTTCGGTTCCCTCTCGCATTACTCGCCTCGAGTCTCGGTCGATCACGAGGTTCCCGAGCTCGATCTTCGACGGCGCGCCTTCTGTTGCGGGCACAGATGAGCTTCGGCGCACGCGACGAACGAGGGCTTTGAGACGCGCAACGAGCTCGCGCATAGAAAAGGGTTTGGTCATGTAGTCATCGGCGCCAACGCCGAGGCCAACGAGCATGTCGGATTCTTCATCGCGAGCGGTCAGCATGAGCACGCCGAACTCACCGAGCCCCCGGACGCGGCGGCATACCTCGAGCCCATCAAAACCGGGGAGCATGACGTCGAGAACAACCGCATCGGGTTTGAAGTTTTCGATCGTGGTGACCCCTGAAGGGCCGTCGTGCGCGATCGCGACCGCCCAGCCCTCGGCGCTCAGGCGATCGCTGATGGTGCGGGCGATTGTGCGCTCGTCCTCGACAACGACGATCCTCGCGTGGGGCTCCGCGGGTCTCGCGGGGGTGGTTGAGCTGCTCGTCATGTTCTCAAGTTTATTGCGCGAATCCTCACGTCACTGTGAAGGAAAAGTGCACTATAGTGGCGCCTACGATGAACGATAGCGATTCACCACCTCGAAGTTCCATGCCCCCTCACCTCAGCCGTTCGCGCGGCATGCAGGCTTCAAAGCACGTGGCTGGTGAGTGGGCATGATGACCTGGATCCTTCTCGGCGTGGGGCTCGTTCTCACAGCCGGAACCGCCATCTTCGTGGCGTCAGAATTTTCCCTCGTGGCGCTCGATAAACACACGGTTGAAAAGGCCGTGGAGCGCGGCGATAAGGGCGCGAAGGGCGTCATGAGTGCCCTCACCCATCTCTCGACGAACCTTTCCGGTGCGCAAGTGGGCATCACGATCACGACCCTGATCTTCGGCTTTGCGGTGAAGGAACCGCTCACCGAAGTTCTTTCGGGGCTTTTGTCGTTCACGGGTCTTGAAGCGACGGTGGTGTCGACAACAGCGCTCGCGCTCGCGATGGTCCTCTCCTATGGCTTCTCGGTCGTGTTTGGTGAGCTCATCCCGAAGAATCTCGCGATTGCAGCGCCATTTGAAACGGCGAAAATCGTGGCGCCCATGCAGCACGGCTTCACGATCGCGCTCAAGCCGCTCATCATGATGTTCAACGCAACCGCGAACTTCTTCCTCCGCCTCCTCGGGGTCGAGCCGCAAGAGGAGCTCTCCGCGGCGCGCTCACCAGCCGAGCTCGACTCGCTCGTGCGCCACTCGGCACAGGCAGGCACGCTCGACGAGGGCACAGCGATGCTTCTTTCACGCACGCTCCAGCTTGCAGATCGCACGGCTACCGACGTGATGACGCACCGCGGTGCAATGATCAGCATCGATATGAGTGAGCCAGCGTCGGAAGTCCTTGCTCTTACCGCTGATTCCGGCAAATCCCGCTTTCCCGTGACCGACGAGAGCGAAGACGATGTTGTGGGGATCGTGCAGGCACGCCAGGCGATCACGCTTCCCCGCTCCGAGCGCTCGCGCACGCTGGTGAAAGACATCATGAGCGAGGTCGTGCGTGTCCCCGAAACCGTGGGGCTCGATTCGCTTCTCGAGGATCTGCGAGCCCAAGGAGCACAACTCGCCGTGGTGATCGACGAGTATGGGGGCACGGCAGGAATCGTCACGCTCGAGGATGTGATCGAGGAGATCGTGGGCGAGGTATCTGACGAACACGATACGGACGAACCGGAACGCTTCGCGCAGGGCGGGATCGACGAGTGGACCGTCTCGGGTCTCATGCGTCCCGACGAAATTCGCCGCGACATGGGTGTCATCATTCCCGAGTCACCCGACTATGAAACACTCGGCGGCCTCATCATGGATCGACTCGAACGGCTGCCTGAAGTGGGTGACGTGCTCGAGATCCCCGGCGTGCGCTTCGAGGTCACGGGGCTCGACGGCCGCCGAGTCGACACGGTCGACATGAAGCTGCTTTCCGACGAGGCGCGGGCGCGCATCGATGACGAGGAAGGGGATCGCGATGAGTGATGTCACCGCTCTTCTCATCGGCCTCGCAATGCTTGCGGGAAACGCGTTCTTCGTGGGGGCCGAGTTTGCCGTGATGAGTGTGCGCCGCAGCCAGCTCGAACCGCTCGCTGCAGAGGGGAAGCCCGGGGCGAAGACCGCCTTGTGGGCGATTCAGCACGTATCGCTCATGCTTGCGACCGCGCAATTCGGTGTGACCGTGTGTTCGGTGACGCTTGGCGCGGTTGCCGAGCCCGCGATTGCGCACCTCATCGAACCGATCTTCGAGAGCTTTGGTGTTCCAGATGCGCTCGTGCACCCGATTGCGTTTACGATTGCGCTTTTGATCGCGAGCTACCTGCACGTGGTGCTGGGCGAGATGGTACCCAAAAACCTCTCGATCGCTCTGCCCGTGGGGTCGGCGCGGATTCTCGCGCCACCTCTCGTGTGGCTTACGAAGATTCTACGACCGATCATTTGGCTTTTGAACGCGACGGCGAACGCCGCTTTGCGTCTTCTCGGGGTCGAGCCGCAGAACGAGGTCTCAGCGCAATTCACGGCGGAAGATATCGCCGCGATTGTGGATGAATCCGAGCGCGAGGGGCTTCTCGACGACGAGCAGGGTTTGCTCAAGGGCGCTATCCAGTTTTCCGATCGTGTTGCTGGCGATGTCATGGTGCCCATGAGTGAGGTCGTGACGGTTGACTATGACGTGACCCCGCAGAGATTTGAGGAGATCGTTGCACGCACGGGCTTTAGCCGCCTCGGTGTGAAGAACGATGCGGGTGACCTCGTGGGCTACCTTCACCTCAAGGACATGATCGTGCTCGATGGCGAGAATCCCGCTGTGTATACGACCCCCGTGAGTCCGGGCAAGGTGCGTGCGGTCGTGTCGGTTGCCGACGACGATGACGTGGAAGAGGTGCTGCGTGCGATGCAATACAACGGCGCGCATATGGCTCGCGTCGATTCGGCGGGACACAGGAGCGTGGGTGCGGTATTCCTCGAAGATGTTCTCGAGGAACTCGTGGGCGAAGTCAACGACGTCATGCAGCGCCAGCGTCTCGTTGGCTCACGCCCCGTGCCACCCCGATCGTAGGTAAAACAGTAAAGAGATGTGACGCCCCACATACTCAATTGTGTGGGGCGCGCCCTCGTGTGGGCCGAGCGCACGCCTGAACCGTGATGCGTGAGACGCCAACGGCAAAGATTCGGTAATCACTCGTTTAGGTGGGACGATTGGGGGCTTTTGCGGGCCTAGGTTAGTAATGGTTCAAAAAGCGGAGCTTCCCCATTCGTGAGAACCGGCGCGATTCATTCGCGCAATCATCGAACATTCGACATGGCAGAAGGGAACACGACGTGGCGAAGCATCGCGCAGCCGGAAGGGCACAAATGAGGCCCCTCCAGCCAGCACAGGGGACCAGGCGCAACTCGGAAGCCGCGAGCTCGGCCGTCAAGGTTGGAGTTGTGGGCGCCCTCGCCACGGCAACGATCGCCGTTCCTCTTGCTGCAGCTGCCGCAGATCAGGGCGCTGCGCTTCCTTCGAGCATCGAAGCCACGTCTGAAGCCCTCGCCCCGCAAAAGCAAGAGCCCGTCGCGCAGGAAGCCGCTGTTCACCACGCCGCGATTCCTGCGGCTGCCCAGGGTGACCAGGTCAGCTACGCCGACGCCTCCATTGAAGGGAACCTCGAAGCGGAGGCGCCGACGCCCGAGGCTGAGGCCGCGAACCTGGGCGAGGTCGCTGGCGACGGCCAGTGGCAAAAGCCCACGCCCGGCGCTCCTGTGACCTCACCGTTTGGCTACCGCATCCACCCGACACTCGGGTATCGCAAGCTGCACGAAGGTACCGATTTCGGTGCGAATTGCGGAACGCCCGTGTATGCCGCGGAGTCGGGAACCGTCAAGCTTTCGGGCTACAAGAGTTCCTCGAGCGGCAACGCCGTTGTGCTTGACCACGGCAACGGTGTGGAGACCGAATACTTCCACCTCTCGGCTGAATCCGTGAACGTAGGCGATACCGTGACCAAGGGGCAGCAGGTCGGCAACGTCGGCTCGACCGGCCGCTCGACCGGCTGCCACCTTCACTTCGGCCTCAAGAAGGGCGAAGGTCACGTCAATCCGATGTCGCTGTGGCGTTGAGCCCCGTTGTTCTCGGAGTCGAGTCCTCGTGTGACGAGACCGGCTTCGGCATTGTCAGCGAAGGAAAACTCTTAGGTCAGGGCCTCGCCTCCTCCGCATCGAAACACGCGGAATTTGGGGGAGTGGTTCCCGAGATCGCCGCGCGGGCTCACCTCGATGCGGTCGTGCCGACTCTCCAGATCGCCCTCAAGGACGCCGGCGTTGAACCCCAAGACATCACGCATGTCGCCGCAACCTCCGGCCCGGGCCTTGCCACGGCCGTGCACGTAGGCCTCGCGGCGGCGAAGTCGATCGCGTGGGCTCTCGATAAGCCTCTGTACGGCGTTCACCACCTCGCCGGTCACGCCGCTGCCGACACGCTCGAGCACGGCCCGCTTCCCGAACACAGCATCATCCTGATTGTCTCGGGCGGTCACACCTCGATCCTTGAGGTTCGCGATCTCGTGCGCGACCCGATCCACCACCTCGGCGACACCCTCGACGATGCCGCTGGCGAGGCTTTTGACAAAGTTTCGCGGCTTCTCGGCCTCGGTTACCCGGGCGGTCCCGCGATTTCGAAGGCTGCCCTCGAGGGGGACCGCGAGGCGTTCCGGTTCCCGCGCGCGATGCTCCGCGCGGGTGATCACCCGTACACGTTCTCGTTCTCGGGTGTGAAGACCGCCGTAGCCCGCACCGTGGAGCAGATCGAGCGCACGGGTGCCGCCGTTCCCGTTGCCGACATCGCCGCGTCCTTTGAGGACGCAGTTGTCGACGTTCTCGTGACGAAAGCGCTCATGGCCTGCCAGGAAAAGAAGCTCGACACCCTCGTGATTGTGGGCGGCGTCGCCGCGAACCGTCACCTGAGGGCGAAGGCTCAGGAGCAGTGCGACAAGCTCGGCATCGAGCTTCGCGTGCCACCGCCGAGCCTGTGTACGGACAACGGCGCGATGATCGCCGCCGTGGGTGATCTTCTCGTGCGTAGCGGCGCTATGCCGAATACGCTCGGTATTGCGGCGGATCCGTCGGCAGTGTTGCACGGTGCCCAGCTTCCCGTTCCCGCCTAGCGCATCACGTTAAGCGCCCCAAGAGCGCGCCCGCGTGCCCGATCTTGCTAAACTGGCACGGTTGCCCGCGTAGCTCAGTGGATAGAGCGTCTGCCTCCGGAGCAGAAGGTCGTAGGTTCGAATCCTGTCGCGGGCGCGCATGTCATGAGTCGCGTCATGCTTGACGCATGAGTCGCGACATGCTGGACGGACCGGCATCCCAGTTGTTTTTATTCTGGGGTGCCGGTTTTGTTCATTTGGGGTGAAGTGGTGGGTCA
>NZ_JALXOZ010000023.1 GCF_025147465.1 Dermabacter sp. p3-SID358 | reverse complement strand
GATAAGAAGGCCCCGTGCACGTGCACGGGGCCTTCTCTCACACGACAACACTTCGGTTTTCTGCCAGGCCAGCGGGTCACAATGGTGAGCAAAACTGTTCACGCGCAGCAACCCGCTGCCTCAGCGCAAGGATTCTTTCGACAGTGCAGATTTGGCCAGGATCCCCCTACCCGCTCGGCGCAACCTTCGACGGCAGCGGCACGAACTTTGCTCTCTATTCGGAAGTGGCCGAAAAGGTCGAGTTGTGTCTCATAGGTGAGGACCTCTCAGAGCGCCGCGTCGAGATGGCCGAAGTCGATGCCTTTGTCTGGCACGTGTATCTTCCCGCGGTTCAACCGGGGCAACGCTACGGTTTTCGCGTGCACGGTCCCTACGAACCGGCGGCAGGCCACAGGTGCGATCCCTCAAAGCTCCTCCTCGACCCCTATGCGCGCGCCATTGCGGGCATGCCCGATACCGATGCGAGCCTCTTGAGCTACGACCTCGACAATCCGAGTGAGCTGAGCGGCCTCGACTCGAAGGACCACACGATGCATTCGGTCGTGGTCTCGCCATATTTCGATTGGGGCAATGATCATCCGCCCGCTCACGAGTACCACGATTCGATCATTTATGAAGCACACCTCAAGGGGTTTACGGCGACGCACCCGGATATCCCCGAGAGTATTCGCGGGACGTACGTGGCGATGGGGCACCCCGTCGCGATCGACTACCTCACGTCACTAGGGGTGACCGCGGTCGAATTTCTCCCACTTCATCAGTTCGTCCAGGATGGCCACCTCCAGGATCGCGGCCTTCGCAACTACTGGGGCTACAACACGATCGGGTTCTTCGCTCCGCACAACGAGTACGCATACGCGGGCGATACCGGCCAGCAGGTTCAAGAGTTCAAGCAGATGGTGAAAAACCTCCATGCAGCGGGCATCGAGGTCATTCTCGACGTGGTGTACAACCACACCGCCGAAGGCAACCATCTTGGGCCCACGCTGTGCTTCCGCGGGATCGACAACGCGAACTATTACCGACTCGTGGACGAGGATCTCGCCCACTATTACGACACGACGGGAACTGGCAACAGCCTCCGAATGCGCACCCCGCACGTACTTCAGCTCATTATGGATTCGCTGAGGTACTGGATTACCGAGATGCACGTCGATGGCTTCCGCTTCGACCTCGCCTCGACCCTCGCTCGCGAGCTCCACGAAGTGGATCGTCTCTCGAGCTTTTTCGACATCATCCAACAAGACCCGATCATCTCCCAAGTCAAGCTCATCGCGGAGCCGTGGGATCTTGGTGAGGGCGGCTACCAAGTGGGAGGATTCCCTCCGCTGTGGTCCGAATGGAACGGCAAGTACCGCGATGCCATGCGAGACTTCCACCGCGGAGAGTCGGGAATGCTCGCGAAGTTCGCCAATCGATTCGCGGGCTCGAGCGATTTGTATCAACACACCGGCCGCACACCGATCGCGTCGGTCAATTTCCTCACTGCGCACGATGGCTTCACCTTGCGCGATCTCGTCAGCTACAACGAGCGCCACAACGACGATAACGGCGAAGGCGGTAACGATGGCGAGGAGCATAACCGTTCGTGGAACTCCGGGGCGGAGGGACCGACGGACGACGAAGCAATCCTCGATCTTCGACTTCAGCGCGCAAAGAACATGATGGCAACACTGCTGCTGAGCCAGGGCGTCCCCATGATTCTTCACGGCGACGAACTCGGCCGCACCCAGCACGGCAACAACAACGTCTACTGCCAGGACAACGAGACCGCGTGGATGGACTGGGAAATTGGGCCTCGCCAGCAAGACATGCTGAGCTTCACGCGCATGCTGATCGATCTGCGACGGTCCCACCCGATCTTCCGCCGCCGTCGATTCTTACTCGGTGAGGTACGCGACGGCGCTGATTCGAATCTTCCCGACGTCGCCTGGCTCGGCGTTTCCGGCACTCCCATGACCGATGAAGAGTGGAATGACCCCGTCGCAAAGTGCCTTACAGTCTTCTTCAACGGGAGTGCGATTCCCGAGCCCAATAAACGCGGGGAGCACATTGTTGACGACTCGGCTCTCCTCATGTTTAACGCCTCGGAAACGGATGTGGAGTTCACCGTCCCGGGAGAGGACTACGGCCTGGAATGGCTCGTGACGGCCTCAACCTCGAACGCTCTTAGCACCGGTGACATCGTCAAGGCAGGCGAAGTGCTCGTGCGCCCTGCATTCACCACGCTCGTGCTTGGCCGCGGCCCCATGACTCCCCCGGGCGAAGAAGGAGATGCAACGTCTCTCTCTACCCCTCTCGCGCCTCACACCTCCGTCCTCACCCCGGAAGCATCGCGTGAAGTCGAGGGCGGGAACGATCAGCAAAGCAGCTGAACCAGCCGCTTTCGAAGGAGAAGAACGATCATGACGGCCGCGCCGATCAGCACTTACCGACTGCAGATCACACCCGAGTTCACGTTCCAGGATGCGGAAAAGCTCGTGCCCTATTTGGATCGTCTCGGCGTGACCCACGCTTTTATTTCGCCCGTTCTTCAGGCTGCACCGGGATCTCTCCACGGATACGACGTCGTGGATCATTCACGCATCAATGCTGATAACGGCGGGGAGGACGGGCTGCGCGGGCTCGCGAATTCTCTTCACGAGCGCGGCATGGGGCTCATCGTCGACGTGGTGCCGAACCACATGACAATCCCCACCCCCATCTGGCACAACCACGCGCTCTGGTCTTTCTTGCGCGACGGCAACGATAGTCCCTACGCCGCATGGTTCGATATTCATCCGGGTGCCGCGGGCGGATTCCTCCTACCGGTACTCGGGCGCCCCATCGGGAAGGTGATCCTCGACGAAGAGTTCGACATAGCCGAAGCAGCAGTACCGCAGCCCGATGGCTCAGTGCGCACTGAGAATGTTCTTCGCTACTTCGATCATGTGTTCCCGCTCGCGAAAGGCACAGAAGAGCTGCCGCTCGTGGAGTTGCTCGAGGCCCAGCACTATCGCCTCGCCTCGTGGCGCGTCGCAAACGACGAACTCAACTACCGGCGTTTCTTCGACGTCGAGACTCTCGCTGCTGTACGCATCGAGGAACTTCCGGTTTTCGAACAGACCCACGCAACGCTCATGCGCCTCCAGCACGAGGGGGTCATCGACGGCTATCGGATCGACCACCCCGATGGGCTCGCGGACCCGCGTGAATACCTGCGGCGCCTCGAAGGCGCAACTGGCGGTGCCTGGACCGTGATCGAGAAGATTCTCGAGGGCGAGGAGTCCCTTCCCGAGGATTTCCCTGTCGCCGGCACGACGGGCTACGACGCCCTCTGGCGCGTTCAGGGGATCTTCCACGATCCCGTTGGGGCCACGGAACTCACGCGTCTGTGGCACGCCTTCACCGCCGACACGCGCTCGTTCGAGAGCATTACGCGCGAAAGTGCCAAGGAGGTCATCAGCGGTTCGCTTTGGGCTGAAATCACTCGCCTTGTTCGTCTGGCCAAGCGGGTGTGCGAGGCCGACATCACGCTGCGTGACACAACGGAGCGCCAGCTCGAGCGTGCCATTGTCGAGCTGCTCATGGCGATGGATCGCTACCGTGCTTACATCGTGCCCGGCGAAAAGGCACCCGCCCGTGAGCGCGAGGTGCTCGCGGACGCCGCCGAACGCGCAGCCCTCGAGATCGGTGACGATGAGGGCAACCTCGCGGCGCTCGAGCTCGTGACCGCTCTCGCGGGTGGGCAGGGGCAGTTCAGTTCCGACGGCACCCTCGATCCGTTGCGCGCAGAGTTCATCACTCGTTTCGCGCAAACTTGCGGGCCCGTGCACGCGAAGTCTCTCGAGGACACCGCGTTCTACCGCTACCATCGCTTCCTTGCGGTCAACGAGGTGGGAGCCGACCCCAACCGCATTGGCGTGGACCCCGAGGCGCTCCACGACTTCTGCACGCGCATGCTCAAAACTTTTCCCACCTCGATGACGACCCTTTCGACTCATGACACGAAGCGCAGCGAGGATGTGCGAGCGAGGCTTGCAGCGCTCACCGAGTATCGGTCGGAATGGGCCACGCACGTCGCTCGCCTCCACACCGCGAGCGCGGCTCACCGAGGCCCGCTCGTCGACCCCGAGGTCGAGCTTTTCGTGTGGCAGACTCTCGCGGCCATGTGGGAGCTTCCCACTTCGCGGCTCGCACCACTCACGAAGGAGCGCCTCACGGGTTATCTCCAGAAGGCCATGCGCGAAGCGAAGGTGCACACGGCGTGGGTCGATGGCAACGAGAAGTACGAGCGCGAGGTTCTCGATTTTGCGTTGTGGGCTCTCGAAAGTTCGAAAGTGCGCGAAATCCTCGACGAATGGACGTCGCTCACGTTCGACTCTCAGCGCGCGGCGATCCTCGGCCAAAAGCTCATCCAGCTCACGATGCCTGGTGTGCCCGACGTGTACCAGGGAAACGAAACCCTCGATTTGAGTCTTGTGGACCCCGATAACCGACGCCCGGTTGACCACGAGGCTCATGCGAAGAGGCTCGAGGCACTTCTCGCCGGCGAGACGCCGGAGGGCATCGCCGATGAGAAGCTTTTGCTCGTTCATCGGGCTCTCGAAACCCGGCGCCGCTATTGGGAAGCCTTCGTCGGCCCCGACACCACCTACACTCCCCTGCCCACGAGCTCTTCCCACGTAGTTGCTTTTGCACGCGCGCACGCGGGCGGCCCCGCCGACGTCGTGACCGTCGCGACCCGGCTTCCGGGTCTGCTTGCCTCGCGCGGTCAAGGTTGGCATGGCGCGCGAATCGTGATCGACGAAGGGCAGTACACGAACGTTCTCACGGGTGAGAGGATCAAAGGCGGAACACTCGAGATCGGCGACCTTCTCGCCGACTGGCCCGTCGCACTCCTCGTTCGCTCTCACGCTCAAGACAAGGAGGGGTGAGCCGTGCGGGATTATTCGTGCTTCGAGGTATGGGCACCGAACTCTCGCAAGGTCTCGCTCGCTCTCGAGCAACGGACTACCGGGGAGCGCCGTCACATCCCCATGGAGCCCCGCGAGAACGGCTGGTGGCACACCCCCGCTATCGCGGCGGAGCCCGGGGACCGCTACGGCTTTCTTCTCGACGGCTCGGCGTCGCCCATCCCCGACCCACGCTCGCTTTCGCAGCCGGAGGGAGTGCATGGCCTGAGCGAGGTTGTCGACCCCCGAGCCTTCGCCTTCGAGGCGCAGTGGCGCGGCATGGATGTTCGCGGTAAGGCCATCTACGAGCTCCACGTGGGTACGTTCGCGCCGAACCGCGACACCGGCGCCACGGGAACGTTTGACTCCGCGATCACACGCCTTGACCACCTCGCAGAGCTCGGCATCGATGCCGTTGAGGTCATGCCGGTCGCGGCGTTCCCGGGCGAGCGCGGCTGGGGCTACGACGGCGTCGGCCTGTATGCCACTCACGTGGCCTACGGAGGCCCCGAAGCATTCGCACGTTTCGTGGACGCGGCGCACAAGCGCGGTCTCGCCGTCATCCTCGACGTCGTTTACAACCATCTCGGCCCTGACGGCAACTACCTCGGGCAGTTCGGGCCATATTTCACGGACACCCATGCCACGCCATGGGGCCCGGCGATCAACCTCGACTGTGAAGGATCGAAAGAGGTACGCGCCTTCATTATCGACAATGCCCGCCAATGGCTCCTCGACTTCCGCGTCGATGCGCTCCGCCTCGATGCCGTTCACGCCCTACGCGACGACTCCCCCACCCACATCCTCGCCGAGCTCTCCACCGCAGTGGAGAGCATGAGTGAGGAAGCGGGGCGCCCCCTCACGCTCATCGCGGAATCCGACCTCAACGATCCCGCGATGGTGACGCCGGTGACCGAAGGCGGGCTCGGTATGCACGCACAGTGGGCCGACGACATCCACCATCACCTGCACTCGTGGGCGAGCGGAGAACGCGACGGCTATTACGTGGACTTCGGCGGCGCGAGCGGCGTGAAGAAAACCCTCGAGCGGATCTTCGAGCACGACGGCTCCTACTCGACCTTCAGGGAAAAAGCTTGGGGCGCGAAAATCGATCCAGCGAGCGCGCATTACAACGCCCATTCCTTCGTCGCCTTCATCCAGAATCACGACCAGGTAGGCAACCGCGCTGCGGGAGACCGCCTCACCGAGACCATCGGCTTCGGCACGCACGCCGCCATTGCTTCTCTCTATCTCCTTGGCGCCACCACACCAATGCTCTTCATGGGCGAGGAGTGGGGGGCGAGCACGCCCTTCGCGTTCTTTAGCGACCACGGCGAACAAATTGGGCCGCGTGTAAGCGCGGGCAGAAAGGCAGAATTTGCGCGCATGGGCTGGGGCGACGCCGTTCCCGACCCCCAGGCTCGCGCGACGTTCGAGAGCTCCTTCCTCGATTGGGACGAGGCCAAGAGCAGCACGCATGCGGCTCTGCTCGATTTCTACCGTTCGCTTCTTTTGATCCGGCGCCAGCGAGGCGAAATCCATCGAGGCGACTTCGACTCAATCAAGGTCGAGGTACTCACGGAGGGAGGCATCCTCATGCACCGCGGCCGCCTCAGTATTCTCGCCTCACGCGGGGATGCGCCCGTCACGTGGGAGGCAAGTTCACCCCTGTGGCTTCGCGCATCGTTTGGCGCGGGCACACTCAAGGAAAGCACGCTCTCGCTCACTGGCGCGGGGGCGATCGTATGCGAAAGGTCCGACGGTTGAGGCCACCCAACTCTCACGACAATAGTGCACCGCTGAAGAGACTCATTGGCAAAGGTGCACCAATCACCCCCGAGGCCATCCCTCTCGACGATGACGGAGCGCATGCACTCGGCATGCTCCTCGCATTCCCTGCGGATCGTGTACACGTGCGTTCGATGATGAACCAGAGCCTCGACGGCGCCATCGCGGGCGAGGATGGTTCCTCCGCATCACTTTCGAACCCGTGGGATTTCTTCATGCTCACAGTTCTACGTGCGCTCCCCGACATCATCGTGTGTGGTGCGACCACGGTGCGAAGCGAGGATTACCGGCCTCCGTCCGGCAGGGCCAACCTCCGCGGTGAACGGCTTCGCCCGAGCGGCAACGAATTTCCCGCCCTCGCGATCCTCACCACGAGCGGAAAGATCCCCCCGGATATCGACGAAGCCTGGCCGACGTTTCTCGTGTGCCCGCGCGGCACCGGCCCCCGGGTTGCGCGCGAAAGTGGATTTGCGCGCGACTCGATCATCGAGGCAGACGGAGCCAAGGCGCTCATTGAGGCCCTCACTGAGCGAGGCTTTCGCGCCATCCAGGTTGAGGGCGGCCCTCGAGTCAATGGAATGTTCTTTGACGATGAGGCGTTTGACGAGCTCGTGTGGACACGCTCTGCGATCACCGTGGGAGGCGATGCGCCCCGAGCAAGCGTCGGAAAGCCGCACCACCTCACGTGGCACCTCACGGACCTGTTTCACAGCCCCGGAGCCCACATCGAACGCTACACGCACCCAAAGCCCAAGGAGCACCAATGAACACACCCCTCGATGAAGGCCAGTACCCCTTTGCACTCTCCCAGGACGAGTGGCGCAAACGCCTAAGCCCGGACGAATACCACGTGCTGCGCGAAGCCGGAACAGAGCGACCATTCACCGGCGAATACGAAGAGGTGCGCTCCGCGGGTACCTATGCCTGCCGGGCATGCGGCACCGAGCTTTTCCGCGCGAGCGAACAATTCAACGCCCACTGCGGATGGCCCGCGTTCTGGGCGCCTTCAGAAAGCGACCGCGTGGAACTAATCGAAGATCGCAGTCTCGGCATGGTTCGCACCGAAGTACGGTGTGCCTCGTGCGGATCGCACCTCGGGCACGTTTTCACCGGCGAAGGCTTCTCGACGCCAACCGACGAACGCTACTGCATCAACTCCATTTGCCTCGTCCATAGCGACGACGAGGTCGGCCCAGCCAAGTAATCGGGGTGCGGCGCGCCTCCCCCGCCAAGCAGAAGCAGGGCGATAGGTTGGCAGCCGTGGCCATTCATCATTTTCCCCAGGAGCGCGAAGAATTTGTCAGCGCGATAGACGCGCTCACCACAGCGCCCCTGCGCCACGAGGTCCATTGGAAAGAGATCCCCGCTCCCTCGCGCCTCGCCCCTTTCGCTTGGGCTGCTGAGGCAGACGCTGTGATGCACGATGCGGAGCTTGCAAGCGGAAAGTTCATTGTTCTGTATGACCCGAATGGCAGGGACGACTGGAAAGGCCGCGCGCGAGTCGTGACCCTCATGCAGGCTCAGCTCGAGCACGAGTTCGCGCTCGAATCTATGCTCGGCGATGTCGCGTGGAGCTGGGTCACCGAGTCGCTCGAGCTCGCTGATGCCGAGGCGCACGAACTCGGATGCACCGTCACGCGCGTCGTTTCGCAAAGCTACGGCGCACTCGCCGCACGCCCCACGACCGTCGACGTCGAAATGCGGGCCTCGTGGACCCCCGACTCGCTCAATCTCGGGCCGCACTTCGGTGCTTGGTCGGCCATTTTGTGCGCCGCGGGTGGCCTCCCACCGCAGCCCCTGTCCGTGAGCCCGATTCATCCCTCGCACCACGCGAGGGCTCCTCATCTTTCAACTTCAAAGGACCGCTAGAGGATTCATGACTGACGCTCACGTGCCGGAAGCCGAACCCGCACCCCTCATTGAGAAGCCCGCGGGAGGAACCCCCGACCTCGTGACGAATATTCAGGGAATCCTCGATTGGTGCGCGCGTGTCGAAAGCCATGAGGACCTTGCAATCGATGTCGAACGTGCCTCGAGCTATCGGTATTCAGCGAAGGCCTACCTCGTGCAGATCAAAACACAGTCTGCGGGGATTTTACTTCTCGACCCGCTCGCGTGCCAGCTTCCGGGGACATTCACGGACATCATGAACTCGCTTCCGTGGATCCTTCACGCTTCGCGCCAGGATCTCCCCTCGCTCTCGATGCTCGGGCTCGAACCGCCCGCTCTTTTTGACACCGAGGTCGCTGCACGTCTGCTTGGGCTTCCCAAGGTGAACCTCGGTGCTCTCACCGAGGAACTTCTCGGCGTGCGGCTCGCAAAAGAACATTCGAGCGCGAACTGGTCGAAACGGCCGCTCCCCGAATCGTGGCTCGATTACGCTGCGCTCGATGTCGAGTACCTTGCCGAGCTCAAGGACACTCTTGTGCACATGCTTGACGAGGCTGGAAAAACTTCGTGGGCTCACGAAGAGTTCGCGTTCGAAGCAACTTTTTCCCACCCCGAAGTGCCCGAAGAGCCATGGCGCGCTCTGCACGGACTCGGTAACCTCAAGAGCCCGCTCCAACTTGCGGTCGCGCGTTCAATGTGGGAGCGCCGCGATACGATCGCGCGTAACGCCGACATCGCGCCGTTCATGGTGCTTCGAGACAAGCCTCTCGTCGCCATGGCGAAAGCGTCGAGTAAGGGCCGCGAGGCCTTCGACAAGGCTGCGCCGAAGAGTCTCAAGCACCGTGAACAGTGGTGGCGCTGCGTGCGCGAAGCACGTGAGCTTTCTCGAGTGCACTTACCGTCGGTGCGCGCCAGAGGGCCCTACCCAAATCACCGTTCGTGGCCGAAACGATTTCCCGAAGTTCTCGATGCCTACAAGAAGGTTCGCGAGGGACTTCTGACGCGTGCCGATGAGCTGCATATGCCGGTCGAAAACCTCATTTCTCCCGGTCATGTGCGCCACTGGGTGTGGAATCACTTCAACTCCGAAGCAGAGCACCGCATTCCTCACGCGAGCCCCGAACAGATCGTGCGTGAGCTCGAAGCAGTCGGTGCCAGGCCGTGGCAAGCCGCCCAAGCAACGCCCGCGATTATCGAGTCGCTGCGCGGCTATACCCCGGTGAGCAGCTAGGCGATTGGCGACCCGCTCCGTCGAGCGCGAGCGGTGTAGGCGAGGGTCGCGATCAGGAGCGCGCTGTTGTGGAGCCTGCCTGAGAGCGCCGCGCTTTCGAGATCGTCGAGGGCAACGGTGCGCGTGAGGATCTCTGCTTCCTCGTCAACCCGCGTAAAATCCACGCTTGGTGCCTTCACGCACTCGTGCGCCACGTACACGCTGATCTTCTCGTTTGAAACGCCAGCGCTCGGGTAGTAGTCGAGAAGGTGGTGCGCCTCGCTCGCTGTGTACCCCGTTTCTTCCTCGAGTTCTCGCAGCGCCGCTGCGGCTGGGTCTTCTCCCTCCTTATCGAGTAGCCCAGCGGGGAGCTCCCACATGTGGGCACCGGCGGGGTGCCGGTATTGCCGAATCACGATGGCCTCACCCTCGTGAGTCAAGGCAAGGATGGCGACGGCGCCCGTGTGGGCAACGTAGTCGCGTGAGAAATTCACGCCCGGGGCGAAGTCGACGCTGTCGCGCGCAACGTTCCACACGAGGCCCTCGTAAACGGTGTGGCTTTCGGCCACGGGCCGTCTGCCGAATTCATCAGCCAGTATGCTCTCGTATCCGGTCATGGCTTATTTCTTCTCCTCACGTGCATCTGTGAAAAGCGCGCTCTCGAGCTGCGCTCGTAAGTCTCTCTCGGTGGGGAGTTCCGCTGCTCTTACTCGCGAGGCCTCGCGCATGTGCTCAAGGCGCTCGCGCGCTCCAGGCGAGGAGGGAAGAAGTTCAATAAGCCTCTCGGCGAGTGCCCGGGCATCACCTGGAGCAACAAGCGGGATTTTCTCCCCAGTGACCCATCTGGTCCCGCCGGCATCCGTGGCGATCACGGCTGCGCCCTCACGAATCGCTTCCTGGAGAGCAACGGGCTGCCCCTCCCACGCACTCGTTTGCACCACCAGATCGCTCTCGCTCATGAGAGATCGAACATCCTCTACGCGGCCCAGAAGTTCGATGGGAAGCCTCTCGCGAGCGATCCTGGAAACGAGACTGCTGCGCTCAGGCCCTTCGCCCGCAATCCTCACGTGGAGCGCACCGGGATGCCGTTCCTCAACAATGCGCACGGCCTCGCAGAGACACGCAAGGTCTTTTTGAGGGGCGAGCCGTGCGATGCACACAATCTCGAGAGTCTCGTGCTGTTGTGGCTTTTGCGCCGATTCCACTACTGCGCGAGGGGCGGGAATAATCGCCCTCTCAACCGTGCGCGCACCGCTTCTTTTCGCCGCCTCGGCGAGGTCGGGAGAGACCGCAAGCACCAGCTCACTTCGTCGCGACGCGAGGGAGAACAAGAGCCGCCCGATGAGCGCACCGACCCCCGCTTGCGGCATTCGGTTGTGCAGTGTTGTCACGAGGCGCACGCGAGAGCGATACCCGGGGGTGAGGGCGAGAGCGGCGATCGCTCCCGCCCGAGCACCGTGGGCATGAATCGTGAGCGATTCCCCGTGTGCACGCCGCGACTCCTCGCGAACAATCGCGCGCAGTGCGCGCCGCGCGCGCAACGCCGCGAGCGGAGACGCACCCGAAGCAATTGCGAGGTGTCGGTACTGGACGCCCAGTTCATCTGTGTGCGGGGAGGCGTCGGCCCCGCGAGAGTTCTCTCCCGCATCCACGACGTGCACTCCCGAAAGTGCAAGAACGCGCGCTTCTTCGCGCACGTGCGCGAGCAGTCCGCCTTCCGCACGGGGGCGCACGAGAATCACACGCCGCATGTTGCTAAGCCTTTCTCGGAGACTTTACGAGGCGCGTAAAAAGCCCGAGGATCGGCGCAGCGAGGGAGCGATCGGCGATCATGAGCACGCAGAGACACACCGCGGCTCCCGCCACACCGGTGCAAATGCCAAGCACGAGCGCTCCCCAGGCACCGCGGAGCACTTCACCCGCGAGCTGCGCGAGGCCGAGCCCGGCGATCGATCCAAGCGCCGAGGCGACGACTGAGGCGAGTACCGTCGTGACGAGCGGTCGCACGTGCTCGCGAACCATCACTCGTTCACGGATGAGATTGAGTGCACCTATCGCTGCGATCCACATGCCGGCCGAAATGCATAGCCCAAAGAGCACTCCGGCTGTCGCCGTGATTCGCGGCGGCGAGGTCAGCACCGTCACGAGAATGAGGACCCCCGCGATCCCCCACCCCGTCGCGCCGATCGCCAGAGCCTCGGCTGGCCTCATCGCGGCATACAGCACCTTGGTCGTGAGCATGACGATCCCGTACGCTATGAGGCCCAAGGCAAGAGCTGCTGTGACCGCACCCACGCCCCTGATACCGGAACGGTCAACCGCAACGAAGAACCGGTCGATCGAGATGCCCGCGCCCCAGATCGCAGCGCCGCCCACCGCGGCAAAGGCGACGACAGTCTGGACCGACCGGAGCGTAAGAGCCGAGAACTCCATGCGGTCACCGCGCGCTCGAAGTTCCGAGAGCTCGGGGAACACACTCGTCATCACGGGAACGAGAAGAACGGCATAGGGCAGGAGATACACGGCCTGGCCGTATTGGAAGAGAGGGAGGGTTCCCGTGCCACCAGCGCGAACCGCGAGGGCGAGGATCAGCGCGGTCGTCATTTGCTGAGCGCCGACGGTGGCAAGGCCCGAGCCTGCAAGGCCCAGCGCACGCGTTCGCACGCCCCGTGAAAGGGCAAGATGCGGCGTAAAGATGAAGCCCGACCGTACCGCCGGGATCAGCACGCACAGCGCCATCGCGACAACCCCAAGAGTCGTGCCCCAGCCGAGCGCGGCCTCAGAAAGTTTCGAAAGCGTAGCGGGTGTGACGCCCACGGGAATGGTCAGGGCATAGAGAACATAGGACCCCATGACAACCGCGCTCGAGACAAGCGGTGCAAGTGCGGGCCACAGGAATTTGCGGCGGGCCTGGAGATACGCGCCGAGCACGATCGTCACCGCGTAAAACGGCAATTGAAAGGCGAATACCCGCATGAGGCGGGTGCCAAGAGCAATCGCGACGACATCGGCGGCAAGCGCACCGCTGCCGAGGATCACCTGGGCGAGAGCAGGCGCGAGGAACCACAAAAGTGCGGCGAGAACGAGCGTAAGCAGCACGCTCCACGTGAGCAGCGCCGACACGATCCCCGACGCGCTCTCGCGAAATGCAACTCGACTTCCCCCGCGACGATCGCGAGACGGCTCCTCGAGAAGCCCTGCGATGAGCGGGATAACCATGCTCGCGAGAGCGCCGCCCGCGGCGACCTCGAATAATACGCTCGGCACGAGGTTCGCACTCGCATACGCAGTTCCGATGTCGCCCGCGCCGACGCTCGCACCAAACACGAGGTAGCGAACGAAACCGGCAAGACGTGCGAGGACGGTCACGCCAGCAATGAGACCAGTTGCGCGCACGAGCGACGAGGTACGAGAAGAAATGGTCACGCCCTTCCCCAATCGTCGATCGCGGTCAGCACCTCGCTCGAGGCGATGACGCGTGTAAAACTCACGCGTTCACTCACGAGAGTAAGGGCGACGGCCGCCGCCGTCAGCGCCACGCGGAAAGCGCGAGAAGTGGAAAGCGCGGCCATCGATCCCACGTTCGCGCCGAGCACGTTTGCTCCTGCGTCGCCGAGCATTCCCCGGGCACGGAAGTCGCGCGGTGCGGCGAACAGTGCGGCTGCGGCGTGTGCGGACGCAAGAGCTGCGCGTGAGCGCGCTGACCGCGAGCTAGCGGGACCGGCACAAGAAAGAAGAGCACCGAACGTCGTTGCCTTGAGCGCGCGAGATGGACGCAGATCGAAAAGGTTCGCGAGGTTCGCACTCGCCGCAATGAGAACGGTATCGAGGCTTCGATCCACGAGAGCCATGGCCCTGGGGGCGTGGGAAGCGTCGGATCCCTCTCGCTCCCGCATGTGCGCGCATTCGCATGCAAGCACTCCCGCTGCCGCGGCGATACCGAGGATTTTGACATTGCCAGTCGTGAACTGGCCGTGCGCAAGCGCTCCGAGGTGCCCTTTTAGCCCCTTTGGCGGCGTCTTTTCACCCTCGCGCATAAGAAGAGGTTCAAGAACATCATCACCGAAACCAACGACGCTCACGATCGCCATCGCCGCAGCCGAGGCAGCGCCGAGCCCTGCGAGGGCACCCGCCGTAAGCGCGCTCGCGACCTCGAGTCCCTCCGCGAGCGTGACGCGTTCACCGCGAAAGTTCGTGCGTTCAAGATGCTCCCGTAGCGCGCGAGGAACCTTGTCGAGCGCTCGCGAACACGCCCGTGAGGCGAAGGCCGCAGCCCCGGCACCACCCCCAACAGAACGAATTGATCCACTCATCGGCCACCGCCATCGCTTGCGGCGTTGTCGTTGTCGCCCGAGTTGTCCTCGCTGGCTTGATCAGTGCGCGAAGAGGCCGCCTCTCGAATCGCCGCCGCATCCGGCGCGAGAGTTTGAGCGTCGGTGGCCGAACCGAACGCTCCGGGCATACCGACCTGGGCGCCCGCGAGCGCGAGCGTGAGTGTCGCGGGTCCCGAAGCATAGGTGAGGGTGTCGATGCTCGACACGCGTTCGCGAAGCTCCCCCGAACGCACAGCCGAAACAATGCCTTCCGAGCCTCCACGAGCAGTCGAGGAGCCGCCCACGGCCATCGTGACACCGCGTCGATCGAGTGTCTCCACGAGCGACAGGCGGGCCCCCTGGAGATTTTCGGCCCGAGTCGAGGCTGATTCGGGCGAGTCGCTCGTGACGGCAAAAAGCGACGCTTCGCCCGAAAGTACGAGGACGGAGTCGACAGCGGAAATGTCGCCTTGGAGAGTAAGAACACCGTTCGAACTCAAGATCTTGGCGATCTCATATCGCGCATCGTCATCGAGGTCCTCACCCGGTGCAAGGATCCTTGCAATCACGGAGGCGAGCTTTTCAGACGTGGACGCACCGCTCGGCTCAATGCCGGGCCATGCTTTGGTAATCGTCGTCAGGGCAGAGCGCCGATCTCCCTCCGCTGCGGGGTCCCAAAGCGCTTGCCCCAGCTCAATCTGGGGGCCGCTCTCACCTCCGCCCGAATCTATGAGCGCGCGAGTGGCTTCCACCTCTTTGCCGAGCGAGGAGTGATCGGTGATCGTCGCAACCTTCTCGCCACGCATCGTATCGGTGACGAGCCCCGCACCGGAGGACTCGACGAACCCTTCGAGGTTCGCGTTCTCAGCGCTCAGCGCGTCATTTGAGCCGCGCATCTCGTCACGCTCGACTCTGAGCTGTTCGACCTGTGCGGTCAGAGTTTGTCCAACGCCATCGCGGAGGGGGCCTGCACCGAGCACGATACCGATGGCAAGTGCGAGGAATACCGCCACGAGCGAGACGAGGTGATAGCGAAAATCGATCATGAGATCGGTCCTCCCTGGGTAAACAGCGCGGTGAAGAAACGCAAGGTGTCATCAAGCCTTGCGCCAAGGATCTGGATAAGGGCTTGGCCACCATCGGTCACCGAAAGAGCGACGGCGAGCGCTAAGAGACCCGCGACGACGAGAAAGACGA
Organism: Dermabacter sp. p3-SID358; assembly: GCF_025147465.1. Taxonomy (GTDB): domain Bacteria; phylum Actinomycetota; class Actinomycetes; order Actinomycetales; family Dermabacteraceae; genus Dermabacter. Next base: position 7,385 of record NZ_JALXOZ010000023.1, on the reverse strand, counting down.
GTTGGAACGTCGAAATACGATGACGGTACAAACGCGAAACGCCCTTCGCGTCTACGAGCTTCGAGCCCACGCGAAGACGTGTGAGAAAGGTCGAGCTCATACCCGCGCGCCCTTTATCGAGGAATTCCTCGAGTGTTCCGTGGGTTCCGACGGCGACGATGACGTCGGCCCCGCGATCGTCGGCAAGAAGCATCGCGATGTCCTCGCTCGTGCCTGAGGCAGGAAACGTCACGGCGTCGTCTGCGAGGCCAAGCTCGCGTATGCGTTCCATTCCCGGTGCGCGCCCATCCCTGTAGGCGTGCACCACGATCTCCGCGCCGCTCTTCAAAGCACGATCCGACACCGAGTCCATATCGCCGATGATCATGTCGAGCCCGTACCCGGCGTCGAGAACGGCGTCAGCTCCGCCATCCACACCAATGATGACCGGTCTGTTTTCCCGAATAAAGGGCATGAGCGTCGCGAGATCCTCGCGATAGTGGTACCCGCGCACAACGATGAGCACGGGACGTCCCTGGAACTTGGTGCGAACTTCGGGCGTGCCAACGCCGTTGATGAGGAGCTCGCGCTCGCGGAGCATGTACTCCATCGTGTTGGAGGCAAACGCTTCCAACTGTTCGCTGAGGCCCTCGCGGGCTCTTTCAAGCTTCTCCGCAAGGACTTCGGGCGAGTACAGTTCAGCTTCGAGCCGCTCGCCAGTGCTCAGCGAAATTCCGCTCTCGTCAATCTCAACGAAACATCCCTCGTGCACCACGCCGAACAAGTCTTGGTCCAGCACGTCGAGAACCGGAATGCCCGCTTCAACAAGGATTTGCGGGCCCGCATTGGGGTAGCGGCCCGAGATCGATGCCGAGGCATTCACAACGGCGCCAGGCTGACGGTCAACGAGCGCTTCGGCAGCAACGCGATCGATGTCTTCGTGATCAATCACGACGATATCGCCCGGCTCGACTCGCTTCGTGAGATCCTTCGTGCGTTTGCCAACCTTCGCGCGGCCGGCGATCGGGAACGTCAATTCACTATTCACGCGTCGTGGGCCCCCGTTGAGCTCGCGAGCAACTCTGCCGCATGCTCGAGGGCGGCGTCGCTATCAGCATCACCAGCGAGCATGCGAGCAAGCTCGCGTACGCGCGCAGCGCCCTCGAGCGGTTCAATCCTCGAAATCGTGCGTTCCTCGCCGCCCTCGGTGTGCGTTTCTTTCACGATTCGCACGTGACAGCTCGCCCACGACGCCACTTGCGGAAGGTGTGTCACGACAATGACCTGCGCAGTTTCGGCGAGTCTCGCGAGCCGCTCCCCCACTGCGCGGGCTGCCCGCCCACCGATGCCTGCATCGATTTCGTCAAACACAAACACGGGAGGGGCGCCGCCGAGCGAAGCCTCTGCGAGCGATGCGATCGCGACCTCGAGCGCGAGCATCACACGCGAAAGCTCACCACCCGAGGCACCCGTCGCAACCGGCATAAAATCCGCGCCCGGATGCGGCTGCATCGTCAATGTCACCTGGTCGGTGCCGCTCGCGGTACGCGGGGCCGATTCAACTTCGATGCGAAGCGCCGCACCTGGCATTTCAAGCCCCGCGAGCTCGCCCTCAATCTCTGAAGCGAGCCGATCTGCGGCCGAGCGCCTTTCCTCGCTCAGCGATTCCGCCACCCGGACGAGCGCGCACTCGAGTTCCGCTTTGCTTTCCTCGCACTCCTCGAGTCGCTTCGCGCCGTCCTCGAGCTCGTGAAGCGCGTCAAGAGCGTCGCGCGAGTGCTGCAAAAGCGCCCCCACACTCTCCGCGCCGCCCAGGCGAGGGCCCAAGTCACGCACGAGAGCTGTGAGCTCGTGCAGTCGCTCTTGAGCTTTCTCTAATCTTCCCGGAGACGCATCCAAGCCGTCTCGCACGAGCGAGATCTCACGAGCAATGTCACTTGCGTCGTCACGCAACGAGGCGAGGCGATCCAGGACCTTCGAGTTTGCGGGAGCGGAGCCAAGCGACGCGACTGCGGCGTCAGCGTGAGTGAGCACGCTCGAGGTCTCATCGCCCGCGAGGTGCATGAGCGCTCCCTCGAGCGCCGCGAGGGAATCGGCCGCGTCACTCAAACGCTCAATCTCCTCGCGCAGCGCATCGTCTTCACCTTCGAAGGTGTTTGCCTCCTCGATCGCCTGAAGAATGTCGTTCAATTCCTTCTCACGACGCTCGCGGTCGCTCAGAGCAGCCGAAAGTTCCCTTGCCTCGCGTTCAAGCGACATGAACTCGCCGTAAAGAGAGCGATGCCTGGCGAGCAAGCGTCGGCCCTCCTTCCCAAGCACCGAGTCAAGTGCCTCAAGCTGCGCGGCGGAATCGCGTAAACGAAGCTGATCGCTCTGCCCGTGGATCGTGATCTCGCCACCCACGACCTCGCCAAGTGTGCCCACCGGAACCGGGACGCCGCCAACGTGCGCGCGCGAGCGGCCCTCTTTCGTCACGCGGCGCACAACGAGAACTTCGTCGTCTTCAACTTCGGCTCCGAGTTCATCAAGCCGATTCAGAACCGGAGTCCCGGGTTCGAGCCCGACGCGCCCCGAGACGGTGCTCGATACCCCGGCGCGGCGCGAATCGAGGCGGCGCCCCATGAGCAGGCCAAGCCCCGTAATCACCATCGTTTTGCCCGCGCCTGTCTCGCCCGTGAGCGCGGTGAAACCGGGTCCAAACTCTATCGAGGCATCGTCGATAACTCCGATGCGGCGAATCGAGAGCGATCGCAGCATTCAGCTCGCCCCCGCGCCCGCGTCGTAGCGCGTATCGGGGTTGCCTCCGCGCCACCCCTCCACGGGGAGCTTGAACTTCTCCACGAGACGATCCGCAAAAGGGGTCTCCGCGAAGCGCGCGAAATGGACGCTGCTCTTTGACAGGTGCGTTTCGAGCCTCGACCCGGGAGGGAGCTCAACCTGGCGGCGGCCATCGAGCGTCAAAAGTGCGGGTGAGGGCGATTCGGGAGAAAGCTCAATTTCAACGATCGATGAACGCCCCATCACAAGCGGGCGAGCAAAGAGCGCGTGCGCCGCAAGGGGAACGAGCAGCATCGCATCGACTTCGGGCCACATCACAGGGCCGCCAGCGGAAAACGCGTACGCGGTCGATCCCGTGGGACTCGAGAGGAGCACGCCGTCGCACCCAAACTCAGAGACTGGGCGCCCGTCAATACCCACAACGACGTAAATCATGCGCTCGCGGTCGCTCTTTTCGAGACTCGCTTCATTGAGTGCCCAGTCGGCGTGGAGCAGGCTACCGTCGGAAGCGAAGGCCTTCGTGCGGATCACGCTGCGCGCCTCGAGAACGTACTCTCGCGCGAGAAGCCTGCGCACTGTCGCGCCGAGCTCCGCGACTTCGCTCTCGGCGAGAAAGCCCACGTGCCCGAGGTTCACGCCGTGCACGGGGATGTTGAGGGGACGAATCAACTCGAGCGCGCGAAGGATTGTGCCGTCGCCTCCAAGCACGATGCACAGTTCGATTTCCGCGGGAAGGTTCTCGTGGTCGAGAACGTCGAGATGGCCTGCGTGGATTGTTTCAACGAGCGCGCGGGCAGCGGGATCGTTCGCGCGCGCCGAAATCTCCTCGGCCTGTGCCCGTGTGATCGTCGGCTTCACGCCAGCGGCGTGCAGGTCTTCTGCAACCCTGCGCGCCGCCTTGAGAGCAACAACGCGGCCCGAGTGGACGTACAGTAAAAAGCGTCTCAGAGCGCTCCTCCTCCCAGACGATCGGCTCTCGCGGATTTCACGAGCCTTCGGGCGTCTCGCGACGACGGCCCTCGGCTTCCAGGAGGGCCTCCTCGATCATTCCACATTCATCCGTAGCGGCGCGTGCACCGCGGGGCAGTTTTTCGCATAGAAGAAAAAACTCAATGTTCCCGTCTTGCCCCGGAAGCGGGCTCGGGTGGAGTGCAAGAAGGCAGAGTCCGACGCCTCTCGCGCACTCCACAACCTTTTCGAGCCCGTAGCGCCAAGCCTCCGGCTCGGTCACAACCCCCGACTTCGGTAGCCGTGCGCGCCCTACCTCAAACTGTGGTTTGAGCATGAAAAGGAACTGTGCGCCCTCCTCCACAAGCCCCGCGACCACCTCGAGAATGTGCGTGAGGGAGATAAAGGATAGGTCGGTGACGACGAGATCGGGGACAGCCACGCCGCTCGGCTCTGCAGCGGCAAGCATCTCCCTCGTGAGGGAACGCGCATCGGTGCCCTCCAGATTCGCTATCCGTGGCTCGCCATCGAGGCGTGCGAGCAGTTGCCCGTGGCCAACATCAACCGCCCACACGTGGCGTGCACCGCGGCGAAGGCAAACGTCGGAAAATCCCCCGGTTGACGCGCCCAAATCGAGTACTCGCGCACCGTCAATCCGCGGGGCGCGCTCACCGAGCCGTTCAAGGGTTCCCTCCAGTTTGAGGGCGGCACGTGAGGCGTACTCGCCGCCTTCGGGCACACCGCGCACCTCGAGAGTATCGGTGTTCGCGACGCTCATCGATGCTTTGCGCGCGGCCTTGCCGTTCACGAACGCACGTTCCTCTTCCACGATGCGGCGTGCATGCGTGCGAGAAGAGGCGAGACCGCGAGCGAAGAGTGCGGCATCGAGACGGGTGACCACGGGGGTTACTCGCCGAACGGCGCGAAAAGCTCACCCGACTCGGCGCGGATCTCGCCTTCGAAGGCGCCTTCGGGGAAACATGCGTTCACAAGCGACATCACGACCTGCGCCGCGCGCCAGCTCGAGGCGTCACCCGTCACCACGATGTCTCCGGAATCGAGACGCGCCGAAGTCCCACCGAGATGTGCGCGCTCGCCGTCGACCACGGGATGTGCAGCGCTCTTTGCGAGGAACGAAAGGTTGGGGCGCACGAACACGGGACGTTGAATCGCGGGCGCATGTGCCGCGTCGATCCAGCTCGAGACTCCCGTAAGCGTGTGAAAAGTCGGGATATTCGCGCGATTGCCGCCCTCAAGATCGGTATCGAGGCGGTCCCCGATCGCAAGCGGACGCGTCGAGCCTGCGTTGTCAGCCGCGACCGTAAACATTGCCGGTTCAGGCTTTCCGGCCGCGACAGCCTTGACGCCCGTCGAAAATTCGAGCGCGTGCACGAGCGAGCCGTTTCCAGGTGCGAGGCCCTTTTCGGTGGGGAGAGTCGAATCGATATTCGTCGCGACGAAAAATGCCCCGCGGCGAATCGCGTACGCCGCTTCCGCGAGATTCGCCCACCCCACGGTCGGCGCGAACCCCTGGATCACTGCCTTGACATCAGCGCGATCCTCACGGGTCACGACGTAGCCATGGCGCTCGACCTCCTCCACGAGGCCGCGCCCGCCCACAACGAGGATTGTGCTGCCCGGCTCAACATGCTCCTTCACGAGACTCATCGCCACCATCGGAGAGTTCACGACCTCGTTTGCGTGCGCCTCGTAGCCAAGAGACGTCAGATGCTCGACGACCATGTCGGGAGTGCGCGAGGCATTGTTCGTCGCGAACGCGATGGCAAGGCCTTTTGCGCGGGCGGCGGCTATCGCCTCGATGCCATGCTCAATCACGATGGCGCCGTTCATGAGCGTCCCGTCCATGTCGAACAGGAGTGAATCAAAGAGATCGAAGAACGTCGGGTCGGGACGCTTCACGTCAGTCCTCCTTTGAGGCAGCTTCGGAATCGGAGGGCTCGGGAGTTTCGCCGGAGGCCGGGTACCCAGCCGGCTCGCTCGCACCTTCATCAGCATAGGCTGAAGAGTCGGAAGAGTCGGCGATGGCGTCGGGTTCCGTGGCCGTTTCCCCATCGTCATTCGCGCCGCCCGGGTCCGACGCCTGCTCGCCATTCATGGCCGCGAGTTTTGCGGCCTCGCGCTCTGCCTGTTCAAAATCAGCCTCAACGTCAAACACACCGATTTCTTCCTCGGTGCGCTCGATCGCGGCTTCACGTGGGCGCGGCGCGCGGCCGAGACGTGCATAGGCATCTGTCTCTTCATTGACGTCGGCATCAGCCGCGAGGGTGACCCACTTCTTTGCCTCTTCCGGCCTGCCCGCGGCCTCAAGGAGGTCAGCGTAGGCAAGCCATAGCCGAAACTGCCACTTCCCATCGACCTTGGAGCGCAGAGCCGGGATTTCGAGGGTGGCAATCGCCGTATCGAGATCTCCGAGATCCGCATAAGCCCCCGCAACGACCATCATGAGCTCGATCGTTTCAGCGTTCGTAAGCTTTGCGGCTTCTGCAGATTGCGCGATGTCGAAAGCCTTTTCGGGCCTGCCAAGACCTCGCTCGCAGTCAGCAACAATCGGCAAGAGATCGACGTTGCCGCTCATGCGCATCGCCGCGCGCATTTCCCGGATCGCACCTCGGTAATCGCCTGCCTCGTAGAGCAGCGCGCCGTACAGCTCGCGCACGGAAGGAACGCGCGCACCGAAACGAGCGGCCCACTTGGCGTGCTCGAGGGCACGTTCGGGTTCGGTTTCGGTGAGCATTGCGCAGGCAACGAGGTGACGGGACACGCGCTCCATTTGTTCCTTCGTGAGCGCTTTAAGCGTGCTGCGCAGCTCGGGCGCGAGCTCGCTGCCGGTGATGTCTGCGGGAACAAAAGGTTCGCGGCCCTCGCGGAGGCGTTCCTGGCGATCCGCCTCGAAACCTTCCGCACTCGACATACGCTCGCGTTGGTCAAAGCGCCTTTTGTCCCGCGCATCCCGGAAACCGCGATCTCCCTTTCCGGGACGCCGACCACGGCCCTTCAATTCTCCACGATGCCGGTCCCCTTCACGACGCGGCTTGCCATCGCGGTTCCACCTGCGCTCACCGTCACGGCGAGGATTGTCGTCGCGATTCCAGCGGCGCTCACCGTCACGCCGAGGCTTATCCTCACCGTTCCACTTGCGCCCACCGCCGCGGTCACTGCGATTGCCTTGGCGCTTCTTCCCTTCGCCTTCGTGGCGCTCAGCGCTCTGTTTCCGCCAATGACGGTCGGACCCGTAGGAGCGACGCTTGCCACCGCGCCCGTTCTCGCCGCCACCACGGAAATCCTTCTGCTCTTCGCCGTCACGCGCCTCACTGCGCGGTCGACGCGAGCCGTATCCGCCCCTAGCCCGGGGGCGGCCATCGCGAGCGGGTCGCGAGTGTGATTCAAAGCTTTCGTTGTCGGGCAATCCGCAACTCCTCACAGGGGGCGTGCTACAGCAAAAGGGTGGAGCACACGGGTATCTCTCGTCGTTGGCGGTTCCGCAGCGCAGCGCGGTACACAACGTAGCTCTACGCTAGTGGACACGCGGGCACGTGAGCTCCTCTAAGCCCTGATTTCCGGTCAAGTTCACACCGGTAAAGCGCCACGTGTGAGGGCGCTCGCATGATTGTTGCTTTAAATGCGGGGAGCCCCGGCCATTCATGGCCGGGGCTCAACCC
>NZ_JALXOZ010000022.1 GCF_025147465.1 Dermabacter sp. p3-SID358 | reverse complement strand
TCCCCACTAGTCGGTAACTGATTTCTCAGTCCAACTAATGGGGAGCAGTTCACTTCGGCCTCTGCCGATAGCCCTGTACGTTACGCCTGGCAGGGCAACTACAAGCAGGACAATCCTTATGGTCCGAACGCGACCCAGGGATCCAATGCGATTTTCACCGCTACTGTGAACCCGTGGCCGAGCGAGACCATCGAATGTAACCCGATCACGGTCTCGTGGGAGACTGCCGAAATATCTGAGAAGCATGTGATCGTTTCTGGTGAGGAAACCAAGGTCGGAACGATCAACGTTCCTGCCGTGCAGAACGACGGTACGGACGACTCGATGTCCCGCATGGTCGTGGAAGCCTACGACGGCAACGGGACGTTCATCGGCACCACCGACCCGTCCGTCTCCGGCGGTGAGCAGCTCCTGCGAGTCGACGAAGCGACCGGCGACATCTACTTCACCTGGCCTGAGTACCGCGGTACCGACCTGGCGACCGACAAGAACGTGAACTTTTCCGTTCTGGCGAAGCCGCGTACCGATGACCAGCTCCAGAGTGCCGCGGACCACAATACCGACGGAGTAGGCAAGACCTTCGACAGCTCCGACTCGCTGACGCGCTACAACACGGCGAACGTCATCGACTCGAAGGCGTTCTCCCTGGACGACACCGAGTACCACGACCCGCAGTACGACAAGACAGACGCTTCGATTATTTCGGGTGTCGATAGTGCTGCCGGCCCGCTTGCGACCGAGCCGCAAAAGGTTGTCTTCACTCAGACCCCGGACCTGATCAAGGAACTTGCCAAGAAGAAGGGCAAGGGCGGTGTCGAGGCCAAGGTCGAACTTGACGAGAAGTACGTCTACGAGGGCTGGACTGTAGAAATGGACGATGACTACAACGTCACCGTCACGGCGCCGGAGAACCCACGCCCGGGCACCTTCGCGCGCCCTGTCGTCACCGTGGAGTACTCCAACGGCTCTACGGACACGCTGGAACTCCTCGTGGTTGTCGACCCGAACAATACCCAGGTCACCGACCTTGTTCGCCCGGGTCTGACCAAGGGCAAGATTGGCGACGACCTCACCGCACAGGTCGGCACCAAGTCCATCATGAAGGGGCATAAACCGGTTCACCCGGCAAAATTCGAGGTTGACCTGTCCACCGTTCCCGCTGGCTGGACCGTCACTGTCGATGAGACCGGCAAGGTCACCGCGAAGGCGGACGACACTGTTGCGCCGGGCACCATCATCACCCCGAAGGTCAAGGCCACCTACCCGGACCAGACGACCGATGAGATCGAGGTCCAGTTCCAGGCCATCGTGGACATCAAGATCCCCGACTACGACACGGTGACCAACAAGCCCAACGCGCGCGTGAGCCTGAAGCCCACGCTCCCCGAGCGCGGTCTGAGCGGTAACACAACCGACGAAGCCCCTAAGCGCTACACCTTCGAAGACGGCAAGACCGAGATGACGGTCACCGATGACAGTGGTACGTGGAACGTCAAGATCGACGAGAGCACCGGTGAGATCACCACGACCATCCCGAAGACCGCGCCTGAGGGCTACATTCTCAACGTCCCGGTCCTCGCGTATTACGACAATGCGGACAAGCCGCAAGAGGTCAAGGGCACTGTCGTCGTCCTCAAGGGCGATGGGGCTCCAACCTACTCAGTGGAGTCCACTGGCCCGAACCAGGCCGTGAACCACCAGGTGCAGGATGCGCCGAACGGTTCGACGTTCTCCTTCGGTAAGAACGAGGATGGCTCGCCGATCACCGAGCAGGAGACCGACGGCTGGAAGTACACGGTCGACCCGAACACCGGTGTTGTATCTTCCACCCCGCCGGCAGACGCGAAGCCCGGTGACAAGAAGACCATCAACGTCACTGTGGCAACCCCGGACGGTGCTACCCCGCTGGTCCCCGTCACCACCGTGGTGAAGCTTTCCAACAACTGGGAGGCGGATCCGACCTACCCGGTACAAACGGTCTACCCGGGTGACACCGCAACATTGCCCGTGACCCTGGACAAGCCGGACAACGTCAAGGTTGCGAAGGAAAACCCCTACAAGCTGGGCGATGTTCCTGTCGGCTGGACTGTCAGCGTTGACGACAATGGCCAGGTCACCGCAACCGCACCCGCGGATGCGGAACCGGGCTCCCAGGTTAAAATTCCCGTCACGGTTACCTACGAGGACGGCTCTACGGATACCGCTTACGCCGTGGTGAACGTCGTCGACGTACCGAAGCGCGAAGTTCCGTTCAAGGTCGAGTACAAGTACGACGACACCATTCCTGCCGGCGAGTACAAGGTTGAGACCGAAGGTAAGCCTGGTGAGGAACAGCAGAACAAGGACGGCTCCTGGAAGCAGACCAAGGCTCCGGTCAACGAGGTCGTACTCGTCGGCACCAAGCCTGCCGAGAGCGCGAAGGACGTGACGTGGACGGTCCCGATCCCGTTCCCGACCGAGGTTCGCGAGAACCCGGACCTGAAGCCTGGTGAAACCAGGGTTGTTCAGGAAGGCGAGAACGGTGAGAAGACCTTCACCGCCAAGTTCACCGCAAAGGGCGACAAGGCTGAGGTAGTCGAGGAAGAGACCACCAAGGAGCCGGTCAAGCGCATCATTGAGTACGGTCCGGGCCTTGCTCCGAGCGAGCTGGTGACCAAGACAGAGAAGCCGGTTCCGTTCGAGACTGAGGTCGAGTTTGATCCCAACCTGCCGGCCGGCGAAAAGGTCGTCGACCAGAAGGGTGAGCTCGGAACCGAGGTGGTGACCTCGACCCAGAAGCTCGTCGACGGTAAACCCTCTGGCGACCCGACCGTGACCACTGAGCGCACCAAGGAACCGACAACGGAGAAGATCCGTGTGGGTACTAAGACCACCGGTGAGAACACCGAAACCTACAAGGCTGAGGCACCGTTCAAGGTTGTCGTGAAGTACGACCCGAACATGCCTGCTGGTGAGTCGAAGGTGACCACGCCGGGTGTGCCGGGTGAGAAGACGGTGACGATCAAGCGCGACATCGTTAACTCCAAGCCGGGCGACCCGCAGATCACCGAGGAGATCACCAAGCAGCCTGTCGACGAGGTCATCACCGTTGGTACCAAGCCGTCCGAGGCGTCCGAGAAGGTGACCTGGACTGCTCAGGTTCCGTTCGAGGTCATTACCCGCCCGAACCCGGAGTTGAAGCCGGGTGAGATTAAGGTCGTCCAGAATGGCGTGCCTGGCGAGAAGACCTACACCGCTGACTTTGCGGCAAAGGGCACTGAAGCCACGGTGACCCCGGAGGAGAAGCAGACCAAGGATCCAGTCAACGAGATCATCGAGTACGGCCCTGCAGCTGAGGACACCTCTGTAGTGACCAAGGTTGAGAAGCCTGTTCCGTTCGAGACCGAGATCGTCTTCGACGACTCCCTCGCCGAGGGTGAGCAGGTCGTCGATCAGCAGGGCGAGCTTGGCACCGAGGTTGTGACCTCGACTCAGAAGATCAAGGACGGCAAGCCGGACGGCGAGCCTACGGTGACTACTGAGCAGACGAAGGCCCCGAAGAACGCCAAGATCCGCGTGGGAACTAAGACCACCGGTGAGGTCAAGAACTCGGTCGAGGCTGAGGTTCCGTTTGGTGTGAAGGTCGAGTTTGACCCGAACCTGCCAGCTGGCACCTCCGAGGTCGTAACCGAGGGCAAGCCGGGTAAGAAGACGGTGACCGTGACTCAGAAGGTGACGAACTCCCAGCCGGATGGCGAACCCACTATTGAGGAGAAGATCACCGAGCAACCTGTTGATCAGGTCATCAAGGTCGGCACGAAACCGTCGGAGGCCTCCGAGAAGGTCACGTGGACTGCCCAGGTTCCGTTCGAGGTTGAGACCCGCCCGAATCCGGAGTTGAAGCCGGGTGAGATCAAGGTCGTCCAGAAGGGCGTGCCTGGCGAGAAGACCTATACCGCTGACTTCACCGCCAAGGGTGACCAGGCAACGGTCACCCCTGAGGAGAAGCAGACGAAGGATCCGGTAAAGGAGATCATCGAGTACGGCCCGGCAGCTGAGGACACCACTGTGGTGACGAAGGTGGAGAAGCCGGTTCCGTTCGAAACCGAGATCATCTTCGACAACACCCTCAAGGAAGGCGAACAGAAGGTTGATCAGCAGGGTCAGACTGGTACCGAGGTTGTGACCTCGACTCAGAAGATCGTGGATGGTAAGCCTTCGGGTGACCCGGAAGTGAAGACTGAGCGCACCAAGGAACCGACCAAGCAGATCATCCGCGTCGGCACCAAGACTGAAGGCACTCACACCACCTCGTACGAGAAGGACGTGCCGTTCGAGACTGAGATCATCTTCGACGAGAACCTGGAAGCCGGAAAGCAGGAAACTGTCCAGGAAGGCAAGCTGGGTAAGGACAAGGTGACCACGACTCAGACCATCGTGAACTCGGAGGTCACGGACACGAAGACCGAGACCGAGCGTGTGACCGATCCGGTCAAGAAGATCGTCAAGGTCGGTACTAAGGGCAAGCCTGCATCCACGAAGATTGAGTGGACCGAGAACACGCCGTTTGAGGTCGAGGTGCGCGTCAACCCTAGCTTGAAGCCTGGCGAGACCAAGGTTGTCCAAGAGGGCAAGCCCGGTGAGGTGAAGCACACGGTTGGTGTGGAAGTTGACGACAAGGGCAACGTCACCAAGGGTGAACCAACCAAGGAGACCGTGCGCGAACCCGTCAAGCAGATCATCGAGGTTGGTCCTGCCACGGAGCACCAGACTGAGCTGACGGACAAGCACACAGAGAACACTGCGTACGACACGATCATCGAATACGACCCGAACCTCGAGGTCGGAAAGGTCGTTGAGGACCAGGCCGGTGTCTACGGTGAAAAGGAAATCACCAAGACCTGGAAGCTCAAGAACGGCGAGCCAGTAGGCGATCCAGAAGTGTCCGAGAAGGTTCTTAAGGATCCGCAACCACGCAAGATCCGCGTCGGCACCAAGTGCAACTGTGACAAGCCAACCCCGGAGAATCCGACTGATCCGGAGGACCCGACTGATCCTGGCGATCCGGGTAAGCCGGAGGATCCGGCAGATCCAGGTAAGCCTGAGGACCCCTCGGATCCGGAGGAGCCTGGTCAGCCTGAGGATCCGACTGATCCGGGTACGCCGGAGGACCCGACGGACCCAACAACTGATCCTGACGACCCGACTGATCCTGAGAATCCGACTGATCCTGGCGATCCGGGTAAGCCGGAGGATCCGGCAGATCCAGGTAAGCCTGAGGACCCCTCGGATCCGGAGGAGCCTGGTCAGCCTGAGGACCCGACCGATCCGGTCGATCCGACGGACCCCGGCAAGCCTGAGGATCCGTCTAACCCCGAAGATCCGACGGATCCGGGTAACCCTGAGGACCCGGCTAACCCGGAGGACCCGACCGATCCGGGCAAGCCTGAGGCTCCGTCCAACCCGAGTAACCCTGGGGGCACCCCTGGCGACGAGGGCGGTTCGACCGGCAGCCCGAGCAAGCCGTCGAAGCCGGGTATGCCTCTGCCGCGAACTGGTGCCGAGATCGCCGCAACTGCCGGCCTCGCCGCACTGTTCGTGCTCGGTGGCGTAGGCGCACTGGCATGGCGCCGGAGGTCGAACTCGCAGAAGTAAGATCCGAGCCGGTGAAGCCCTGAAGCTTCATCGCTGACTCGCACACGTGTGGCGGGGGAGCGGGACAAATCCCGAACCCCCGCCACATTCGTATGTCTACGAGAGGGAGCTGGCCGTGCTGCCGTGGCCGCACTGAGGAAACCAGCCGATGGCCTCCAGGGTGCACTGCCTCCGACGGGGCAGGCAGCGCCGATCGCAAAAACTAAACCCAACATTTGCGGCGGAAAACGAGAGGATAGCGCCGCAAACGCTGGGGATAGATCTCTAGGCCGGGAGGAGGGGTCCCGAGGAGGGGGGGAGGCTCGAGGAGGGCAGGCGGGGTTGCAGTGGGACGGGGTGGAGCCCCAGCCGGACGGGGTGGAGCCCCAGCCGGACGGGGTGGAGCCCCAGCCGGACGGGGTGGAGTCGCAGTGGGAGGGGTGGAGCCGTAGCCGGACGGGATGAAGCAGCCGCTCTAGGCGCCCACGGCCTCGAGCTCCGTGCCCTCCGCGCCGTCGTCGAGCTGGCCTCGACGTTTGTTGCGCAGTACGCCGTGGCGGGGGCTCAGCGCCCACGACAGCACGAAGATCGCCGTCGCGACGAGCACGATCGTGCCGCCCGTTGGGAGATCGAGCGACCACGAGAAGTACACGCCGAGCAGGGCGCTGCCCATGCCGATTCCCGCCGCGCACGCCATCATGGGGACGATCCGATCGGTGAGCATGCGCGCCGAAGCCGCGGGCGTCACGAGAAGGGCGAGCACAAGGACGTTGCCGATCGTGTGGATGCTCATGACGACCGCGAGGGTCACGAGAACCGAGAGGGCGATATCGAGGAGCATCACGGGAAGGCCAAGCGCCGCCGCGTAGCCGCGATCCATCCCGACCACGACGAGGTCGCGGTGCAGGATCACGAGGAGGGCGAGCACGATCGCGGTAAACACCGCCGAGGTCACGAGCGCCGAGTCCTCGATGCCCGTAATCGCACCGAAAAGGAAGCTCGAAAGGGAGCCGCCGTAGCCGGGCGCGCGGCTCATCACGACAATCCCGAGCGCAAACGCCGCCACGAAGAACACGCCGATCACGGCATCGCTGCGAAGCCGATGGTGGTTCCCGAACACGGCGATAAGGATCGCCGTGATGACACCCGCGACGATCCCGCCCACGAGGAACGAGCCCTGCAGCACGAAGGCGACCGCAATTCCGGGGAATACCGCGTGCGCAACAGCGTCGCCGATAAAGGTCATGCCGCGAAGAACCACGTGCGTGCCAACGACGGCGCACACGAGCGCCGCGAGCATCGACACGACGAGGGCCTTCGGCAAGAACGTGAGCTGCGGATTCGTGAGATCGGCGAAGAAGTCGAGGGGAGTGAGCATCAGTGGTCTTTCGATTCGGCCTCAACGGCGGAGGCAACGTGGGTGAGAAGCGGCGAATGCTCCGAAACGCGGAACGTTTCGCGCCACGGCTCGGGATCGCGGAGCTCGCTGGGCGGAGCGTCGGCGATGACGCGGCGATTGAGCAGCACCACGCGATCGGCGACATGCAGCGCATGGGTGAGGTCGTGGGTCGACATCACCACGGCGCAGCCCTCGCGCGCGAGCGACACGAAGAGGTCGCTCAGCAGTTCCTGCGAGGGCATGTCGAGGCCCGTGAAAGGCTCATCGAGCACAAGAACGGAAGGCTCGAGCACGAGCGCACGCGCGATCATGACGCGCTGGCGCTGTCCACCCGACATTTCGCCGATCGGCCGATCCTTCATCGCATCCATCCGCACCTTTGAAAGGGCGCGGGCGACGGCCTTGTAGTGTTCCTTACTCGGCGAGCGCCACCTGCTGAGCTTGCGGATCAGACCGAGCATGACCACGTCGTGTGCGGTTGCCGGGAAGTCCCATTCCATCTCGCTGCGCTGCGGAACATACGCGCGTTCGCCTCGCGCCTCAATCCGTCCTGAAGCGAGCGGAAGCAGCCCGAGCAGGCTTTTCACGAGGGTTGTTTTCCCCGCGCCGTTCGGGCCGAGAAGCACCGTGATGCTCCCCGCCTCAATATCGAGCGAGATGTCGTCGAGAACCGTGCGCCCACCGAGATTCACGCGGAGGTTGCGGCACACAAGAGGCGAATCGGTCCCGCGCTTTGCCCGCTTCCCTTTCGCGGGGGTCGAGGTGTGTGCAGTAAGCGCCGCGGTCACTTGGCGCCACCCTCATCTGCGCGGGTAGAGCCCGCACTCGCCGTTTCAGCCTCGGCCTCAGCCTGGGCGCGGTCGCTCTTCTTCTTACTCAGAGCGTACGCGCCACCGCCGGCTGCCGCGGCAACGACGGCGCCGCCGCCCACGATCCACGGGAGCGAATTCGAGCTCGTCTTCTCGCTCGCCCTCGCATCATCGGCGCCCTTCGACGGCTCGGACTTGCCGTCCTTGGGAGCGTCGCTCGGGGCCGAGGAAGCGTCGGACCCGCCGCCATCGCTCGCGCCCTCAGATGCTGAGCCCTTTCCCTCATCCCACGGGACCGAAGCCGTGAGAGCTTCATCGGGGGCGGTCGCGTCACCCACGGCGAAGCGCAGCGTGCCGCCCGCCGAATACGTCGTACCGTCCTCGCCCTCCGCGATGGCCTCGACCGCGACGAGGTACACGCCCGGCTTCGTAAACACCCAGTTCGCGTGCGTGTGGGTGTTGATGTCAACGAACACGTCCGCCGGTGTCTGTTCGAGCGTGTCGCCATCGGCGAGCTGCTGCGGCGGCGCGAAGTTGCCCGGCTGAAGGAACAGGCTGAAATGCCCCGGGCCGGAGACGTTGGTAAAGCGCAGCGTGACGCCGCGCGGGCACGCCTTCACGACCGCGGGGTCCTGCGTGTTCCAGCCGAGCCACACGACGTCCGAGACCTCGGTCTGCGGAACGACGTACACCTCGGAGCCCGGATCGGCCTTGATGAACGAGTACGCCTCGTCGTCGGGAACGGGGAGAATGCCCTGGTCATGAACCTGGAAAACCACGTCCTCAACCATGCGCCACTTAGGGCTTTCGCCCGTGTCGTCGCGCGCGGCGAAGATCCACTCACCGTCGATGAGGCGCGGGCCGAGATCGACGTGGTGAGCATCGATCACGACCTTCTCATCCTTCACAATCTGTTCGCTCTCGCTCACCTTCTGCTTGAGCGCCGGGTCATCCGAGCCGTCGGTCGCACCGTCGGTCGGCTCGAGAGGAATGGCGCGCGCGGGCGCGGCGAGGGCAGGGGCGCACACGAAGGCGCCGAGGGCACCGGCACCGATCGCGGCAAAGCTGCGTCGCGAAAGGGGGGAGGAAAAGTGGGAAGTCATGAGTTCATCTTTCGTCTCTGGGTGGGTTTTCTATTCCGACGCTTGCCGGTCGCCATTGCCCAGGGGTTTTCCGCCGAGCCCGCGTGCGAGGGAATCGGCGTTGGCTCTCATCATCGCGGCGTAGGTGTTAACCTCGCGCGTGAAGGAGTCGCCCCAGATCGGCTGGACGCGAATGCGTTCCATGCGTGCTGCGTCGACGAGGCTCGTCGAGACCGGCCCCGCCGTCGCTTCAAGGAACACGGCCTTCGGCGCGAGGTCGCGCAGGGTCGCCGCCAGGCGGCGACGGTCCGCGATCGAGGGCTCTTGGCCCGGCGACGGCGAGACGACCGCGGCAATGCGAAGCCCGTAGCGGTTCGCGAGGTATCCGTAGGCGTCGTGGGTCGTGACGAGCTCTCGGCCCGCCTCGGGGATCGAATCGACGGAGCGCTGCACGTAGGAATCGACGTCGTCGAGCTCGCGCACGTAGGCCGCGGCTCGCGCGCGGTAGTCGCCCGCGTGATTCGGGTCGAGCCCGCACAGGTGATCGCGAATGACCTCGACGTAGGCCTGGGCGTTCGTGACGTCTTGCCACAGGTGCGGGTCGATTTCTCCGTGCACGTGCTTGCCGAGAACTGCTTGCGGAAGCTGGTACACGTCAGTGCCGCCGCGTGCGATGAAGCGGAACGCGGGATCGGCGGGCACGGGAAGGAGCGCTTTTGGGGGCACATGAATGACCATGTCCGAAAGCGCGATATCGCGAGTTCCGCCCTCGGCTTCGGGGTCGTCGATGCGCATTGCGAGCGAAGCCGAAGGTACGTTGACCGTGATATCGGCGTGACCCGCGGAAATCACCTGGCGCTTCGCGAGAGACGCTTCCGCACCCTTCTTCGCAGCTTCCTCGGGGGAGACGCCCACGCAGATCCACATGTCACCCTCTGCCGAGGACTCGGCGCCGAGGGAGCCGCCGCTCCACGTTGCCCTGAACCGCGCGCGATACACGCCCGCCTTAGTGAAGGCCCAGCTCATGTGTGTGTGGGCATCCATCGGGAGGTCGATGGCATCGGTGCGAGCGGAGGCGCCGTCGGACGAATCAAAGACGCGCTGGGGCTCCCCGAACGTTCCGGTCACGTAACCGTGCAGGTCACCCGGACCTTCGCACGAGACGAGTGCGAGGCGCACTTGCGTGAGGCGGCCAGAGCCGCGCTCACGGCCCGCGACGCGAAGCCCGAGCCACACCGTGTCGAGCGAGCGGTTCTCTACGAGCGGGATGATCGTCGCTCCGCGCGTCGAGGCCTCTTCGGCGAGTGCGAGGTGCGTCGAGCCAGCGGGGAGGTTCGCGTCGATCGTGCGAATGAGTGCCTGCTCCTCGAGCATGAGGTAGTTCGAGAGAGCGAGGTCGGCGTAGGCGATGTCGCGGACGTTGCGGGGGAGCGGCTCGAACGAGTGCGGATCACCGCCCTCGGGGATGAGGGAGGTGACAAGCGCATCGGGCCCCGCGACGTTCCGTGCGAGATCCGCGAGGATCCCCGTGGTGGCGACAACGCGCGGGCGCGGATCCTCGCTCGAGCGCGCGGTGCGACCAGGCAGAATGATCGCGCCGAGAGAGCAGGCGGCGGCGCCCAGGAGCACAGAGCGCCGCCGCAGTTCAGGGGTGGAGGTCACTGGAAGCGGCGCCTTGCGAGCGCGGTGCCAGCGCCTGCCACGAGGAGTGCGAGAGCAGTGCCAATAAGGCCCGTCACCTCGGCACCCGTGCGGGGGAGGCCGGAGGCGGAACCGCCCGTGGGAGCCGCGCCCGTGGCCGATTCGGCGTATTCGGGCGAGCCGCCCGCGGCGACGATCTGGTCGGCGGTGAGGGCACAGTCGGCGCCGTCTTCGGTCTTACCCTTGAGGTCGACGACCTTGTAGCCCTTGCCATCCTTGAAGATCTGGCCGATCTTCGCGCTCTTACGGTCCTTGGCAGCCTTGACGTTCGAGCCCGAGCCGGCGGTCGCCGAGTACCACTTCTGGCCTACGAGCTGGCCGAAGTTGCCCGACGTGAACACGCCGACGTTGCCGGGGCCGCTCGCCGAGACGAGGGTCTGCGTGATCTCGCCGGTCGTATTTTCGATGATCGAGGGGTGCATCGAGTTCGCACCGACCCACGGAACGCCCGGGTCCTGAGTGGAGCCGATCATCCACACGTTGGAACCGGCAGGGGCAATGAACTCGAGCCCGCCCGGGACCTTGTGCTTCGCAGCGTTGCCGAGGCCGAAGGAGATCGAGGAAGGATCGACCCACTGCGCAGGTGACTTCCGGTCGTCCTTGATCGACGAGATGAGCTTGCCGTTCTCGAAACGTGAGCCGAAGTCGAAGTGGCCGCTCGTGGCGCCCGAGCTGCTACCCACGTTGAACGTGAGCGTCGCGGTGTCGGAATAGGTCTTGCCGTCCTTGCCCTTCGCGCTCTGGCGGATCGTCAGCTTGTAGGTGCCGGGCTTCGAGAACACCCAGTTGGGGTGCACGTGCGTGTTCGCGGGAATCGTGTAGGAACCGCCGACCTTGCCCTTCGACTCGGTGGTTGCGGCTTTAATCTCGTCTGGCGTTGCGTCGCGCACGACCTCGGTCGCGGTGCACACGGGAGCCTTCGGTTCTTCCTTGGCGGGCTCGGCCGGTGCCGCGGGAGCAGCGGGCTTGGTCTTGGCCTCTGTAGCCGGTGCCGCAGCCTTCGCCTTAGCCTTAGGCTTCGCCTTCGGCGCGGGTGCGGCGGGCTTTTCCGGCGCCTTGGCCTTCGGTGCGGAAGTGTCAGGCTTCGGCTTATCCGCGGGTACGGGATTTGCGGGCGCGGCAGGCTCGGTGGAGTCCTTCGGTGCAGGCGCTGCCGCGGTGGGTTCGGTGTCCGACGGCTTCTCCGGTGTCGTCGAGTCCTCCGGTTTGGGGGCAGGAGCCGGTGCCGGGGCAGGAGCCGGTGCAGGCTTTTCAGCTTTGGCGTCGGCCTTACCGCGGAACTCATCGCCCACGGTGAAGGTGTAGGTCGCCTTGTCCGAGGAGACGGTCTTGCCGCCCTTCGCGCCCTCGGCGTGGAGGGTTATCGTGTACACGCCGGGCTTCGTGAAGACCCAGTTGGCATGGACGTGGGAGAAGTCAGCTTGGTCGAGTACGGAACCTGACGTGAGGTCCATGCTGCCGTTCTCGAGAAGGGGCTCGATCCCGCCGAGGTCCTGGCCAAAGAGGTGGATCTTGCCGGGGCCCTCGACCTTGTCGAACTTGAGCTTGATCGACGGATCAAAGTCGGCACCCTTTGCCCCCTGCGTGTCCCAGCCCGGCCAGAGGAGCTTCGAGTCCTGAGTCATAGGCAGAACATACGCCTTGGGTGCGCCGGGAAAGCCCTTGGGAATGTCCTTGAGCGCCGCCGACTTCACGTGAAGCTCGACCTCTTCGGGCTTGTGGCTCACATGGGAACCGGTGACGTCTTCCTTGAGGTTGAGCGTGAGGGCATCGCCGTTGGCTTCAACGTTGAAGGCGTCGACGTGACCCTGATCGATCACGAGGCGCTCGGCGGCGTGCGCCGAGCCTAGAGGAATGAGGATGACGGCGAGGGACGCGAGCGCCGCGAGGAGCGCGCGCAGCGCAGCGCGTGGGCGCGCCGGTGCCGTGGTTGTCTGGACCAAGGGAACACCTTTCTATGTCACCCGGCGGCACACCGCAGGCAACTGTTGTTAATGAGAGTCGCTATCATTAACAACACAGGGTGTTCGGTTCCGTCAACCCAGGGAAAGGACCTCGCTTGTTGTCGCGAGGCGAACCTGAGGCGTAAAAAGCTCCATGATTGCGAGCGCGCGCTCATGATTGCCCTGGTCAGAGCCCGCGCACGCATCGCTCACGAGCGTGACCCACGCGCCCGAATCCGCCGCGGGAAGCACGGTCGAGATTACGCAGCAATCGGTCGAGACCCCCGTGACCACGAGGCGTGGGCTCTCGTCCGTGATGGCCCTAAGCTGCGCGCCCCACTTGCCGAACGTCGGCTCGTCAATGACGTGGGCGGCCTCGAGAGCCGCCGCCCCAGGGGTGAGCTCATAGAGAGGATCGCTCGCGGGCACGTCCGCGAAGGGCCACGCCTCGAAATACTCCCCCCACGACGTTGCGCGATCAGCCGTCGGAATCCAGCGCGTGAGGATCACGCGCCCCTCGAACGCCTCCGCAAGCCGCGCGATATTCGCCCACGCCGCCTCCCACATGGGGGAGGCCCATTCCGACGGCTGCTCGGCAAAAATCACCTGCGGATCGATCACGAGGAGCCACGCCTTCGAAGGGTCCTCGCTCGCGCTTTCGCGAAAAGGCGCGGACGAGGTGGGCCCATCGGGCGTCGGAAGAGTGCTCACTGGCCTAACTCCTGCCGGCGGATCGTGCCGCGGCGCAACACGAGCGTCACGAGGAAGCCGAGCACGAGCGCGAGCAACACCCCGAGGTTCGCGTCCGCCCAGTCGCCATTGCGCCCACCGAGCGGGCCAAGGAGGTAGCCCTGCCAGTTGTTCCATGCCGCCGCTTCCGCGAAGCTGTTGACCACGAGCCCCCAGCCGAGCACGGCGCACACGATGAGTGTGAGGATCGAGATCCAATCGACCGAGCCGTAGCGGCCGTGTGCATCGAACAATGCCTGCTCGTCGTAATCCACGCGGCGCGTGAGGATATCGGCGATAAGAATGCCCGCCCATGCCGCGAGCGGAACACCGAGCGTGATGAGGAAGCTTTGGAACGGGCCGAGGAAGTCGTGCGCGAAGAACACGACGTAAATGGTGCCCGCCGTGAGGATGAGGCCGTCGATCGCTGCCGCGGCGGGGCGCGGGATATCAATGCCCAGGCTGAGCAGCGTGAGGCCCGAGGAGTAGATGCCGAGCACGGCCCCCGACACGAGCGCGAGGACAGCGGTGAGCCAGAACGGGATGAGCACCCAGATCGGGAGGATCGAGGCGAGCGTGCCGATCGGATCGTTCGCGATGTCGTCGCTCAGCGCCGGATCCGAGGCCACGAGGAGCACGCCGAAGAATACGAGGAGCACCGGGGCTATAGCCCCGCCGAACGTGTTCCACCAGATAATTGCGCCGTCAGAGGTTTCGCGCTTTTGGTAGCGCGACCAGTCCGCAGCGATGTTGATCCAGCCGAGACCGAAGCCCGTCATGACCATGACGAGCGCACCGATCACTTGCTGAGGCGTACCGTTCGGAACGGCGAGAACCGCGTTGAAATCAATGTGGGAGAACGTGAGGATCACGTACAGGATCGTGATGGCGCCAGTAATCCACGTGAGAACCGACTGTAGCTTCATGATTGTGTGGTAGCCGAGCACGCTCGCGACGACAATGAGGGCCGCGACCGCGATCGTTGCGGCGATGAGCACCGGTGTTCCGCTCGGGAGACCAAGGCGCGCGAAGACCGTGGCCGTCGCGAGAACAGCCATGATCGAAAGGAACGTTTCCCACCCGATCGAGGTGAGCCACGAGACGATGCCGGGAACCTTTTGCCCGTGCACGCCGAAGGCCGCGCGCGAGAGCACCATCGTGGGGGCGCTTCCGCGTTTACCGGCGATCGCGATAAGGCCGCACAAGAGGAACGAGATCGGGATGCCGATGAGCGTGACGAGGGTTGCCTGCCAGAAGCTCACGCCGAAATCGAGGATGTAGCTGCCGTAGCTCATGCCGAACACCGAGATATTCGCGGCGAACCACGGCCAGAACAGGTCGCTTGGCTTCGCCGTGCGTTCGCTTTCGGTAACGATCTCGATGCCCTGGTGCTCGATGAGGCCTGGGCTCGAAGCGGCGTTTTCGGGGGTGGACTGGGTGCTCATGGAAGGCTCCATTCGCGAGAGGATAGGGATGAAAAATATCCTAGTCAGCGAGCGAGCATATGCGCAGCCTCGTCCACGAGGCGCGCCGCGGACTTTGCTGTGCGGCCATCAATGTCGAAACGCGGGTTCAGCTCGACCACATCCATGAGGGCAAGCTTTTCCGACGCCGCCGCGGCCCGCACCGCCGCCACGATGATCGGCAGATCCACGCCGAGCGCCGCCGGCGCCGAGACCCCCGGCGCCGTGTGGGCGGGGAGAACATCGAGATCGATCGTCAGGTAAAGAACATCTACGCTCGAGGCGAAGGTCTCCACAAAGCGCGCGACGCCCGCGGCTCCCATCTCGAGGCACTCGAGATCCGTGCGGTACTGAACGCCGAGCGCATCGGCCGTGTCGAAAAGCGTGCGCGTGTTGCCCGGCTCCGCGATCCCGAGCACCGCGTAGTTCAGGTCGCGCCCCTCGGCCTTTTCCGCCTCCGCCATTTGCAAGAACGGCGTTCCGCTCGTGGGCGTGGGCGCACTGCGAAGATCGAAGTGGGCGTCAAGGTTGAGAACGCCCCACGAGGGAGGCTCGCAAGCGTCGGACCCCTCGCCCGCGGTGCCCGTGGTGCCAACCGAGCCGGCTCCCGCGCTCCCGCGCGCCCCCAGGTGCTCGCGAAGCCCCAGGTAACTCGCCCACGCGGTTTCGTGACCGCCGCCGAGCACGAGCGTGAGGCGATTGCCCTCGGTGCCGAGCGCGCGGGCCGTCAGATGCCCCATGTCCGCTTGCGCTCCCTCGAGCGCCTCGCCAACGGTCGTCACATCGCCCCAATCCGCGAGGGCCACCTCGCCCGTGCCGAGCGGGCCGTGAAGCGCCATGCCCGCAAGAGCCTGCCGGAGCGCCTCGGGCGCCTCTGCAGCGCCCACGCGTCCGTGGTTGCGGCGCACTCCCTCGTGCGAAGCGAAGCCCGCGAGAGCCACGTGCGGGCCCTCGGGAGGATGTTCCTCACTCACGAGCGAAACGCGCTGATGCCAGCGCGCGTGCGCGGCGCCCTCTCCGTCAACTCGGCCGTGCCACGGATTCGTGTCATTGTGCGTACTCATGGTCACCATTATGGGAGGGGCAGGCTGCGCTCGTGTAGGCGCGCCTCAGTCGTAGCGGTTAGGGTGTTTCCCATGCCGTCGAAAGTACCCGCAGCCGCCTCAACGTTGAGGATCCTCACCTACCTCGCGCAGCGCTCGAGGCCCATCGCCGCCTCGCGCATCGCGAGCGAACTCGACATTCCCCGCTCGAGCACCTACGACATCCTCGCCGAACTCCTCGACCAGGGCTTCGTGCTGCATTATCCCGACCTCCACGCCTACGGCCTCGGCCCCTCCGCCTACGAGCTGAGCTTCGGCTATACACGCCAGGCTCCGCTCGCGCGGCTCGGCAAGCGCGTCACCGAACGCCTCACCGACCGCGTTGGCGAAATCTCCCACGTCGCGGTGCTCCAGGGCCGCCACGTTCTCTACGTCGTTGAAGCGCGCCTCAACAAGCCCGCCTCGTACCCCACCGATGTGGGCGTGCGCGTGCCCGCGCACCTCACCGCCTCAGGCCGCGCCATTTTGAGTGCCCTTCCCGGCAAGCAGCTCGCGGCCGTGTTCACGGGCGAAACGGTGCTCGAGCCGCACCTCGGCGCCGACGTTGGCCCCGCTTTCCCCGTTGCCCGTGCGCTCGCCGATGCTCGCGATACGCGCGCTCGCGGATACGCCGTGGAAGATGGCGAAGTTCTCGACGGCCACCGTTCCGTTGCGCTGCCCGTTTTCGACGGTGCCAAGTGGCCCGTCGCCGCTGTTGCCGTCACGTGGCAGGGGAGCGACTCCTTGCGCGACCTCGAGATGCTCGAATCCGTGCGCATCGCGGCAGACCAATTGCAAAAGGCGATCTCCTAAAGGAGACCGCCTTTTGCGTGTGAAGGGTGTGCCCTAAGCGGGCAGGCCCGCGGGTGCTCCTAGAAGAACGCCCCCGGTCGCGGAATGTTGCGCACATTCGACTTCGCAAGATCCACCATCTTGCCAACGCCACCCTCAAGCACGATCTTGCCGCCGGCCGTTGCGAAGCCGGTCATCTGCTCGAGCGTGATCTTCGGCGGCATTGCGAGGGCATCCGGGTCGGTCACGATGTCAATGAGCATCGGCCCGGGGGCAGCGAGCGCCTTCTTGAGGTCCTTGCGCAAGCTCTTCGGGTTCTCGATGCGGATCGAGGGAATCCCCGCACCTTCGGCAATCTTCGCGAAGTTCACCGAGTCGTGGTCGGTTTCGAAGTCGGGAAGGCCCGCCACGAGCATCTCGAGCTTCACCATGCCGAGGCTCGAGTTGTTGAACACGACGATCTTCGTGTTGAGCGAGTGGAGGCGCACCGTGAGCAGTTCACCCATGAGCATGCCGAGGCCACCATCGCCGCTCATCGAAATAACCTGGCGTTTCGGCTGCGCCGCAGACGCGCCAATGGCCTGGGGGAGGGCGTTCGCCATCGTGCCGTGGCGGAACGAGCCGAAGATGCGGCGCTTGCCATTCGGCTCGATGTAACGGGCAGCCCACACGTTGCACATACCGGTATCGACGGTGAACACCGCGTCGTCGTCCGCGAACTCATCGAGGAGGCTCGCGACGTACTCGGGGTGAATCGGCTTGAGACGCGAAGCCCGCTTTGTGTACGAGTTCACGACGTGCGTGAGTTCCTTCTCCTGCTTGCGCAGCATCGAGTTGAGGAACGAACGGTTCTTCTTCTGCTTGAGCTGCGGAAGGAGCGCGCGAATCGTGAGGGCGACATCGCCGTGCACGCCCAGATCGAGGGGCACGCGGCGGCCGAGACGCGAGCCGTCCGCATCGATCTGCACGACCTTCGGCTTACCCTCGCGCGGGAGAAACTCCGAGTACGGGAAGTCCGTGCCGAGCAGGATCAGCAGGTCACACTCGTGAGTGGCCTCGTAGGCGGCGCCGTAGCCGAGCAGGCCGCTCATGCCCACGTCGAACGGGTTGTTGTACTGGATGAACTCCTTGCCGCCAAAGGCGTGGCCGATCGGGGACTTGAGGGTGTCGGCAAGTTCGAGAACCTCCGCGCGTGCACCTTCGATGCCGGCACCGGCAAAGAGCGTGACTTTTTTAGCCGAGTTCGCGAGCTTCGCGAGCTCTTCGACGACCGGAGCCTGCGGCTGGATGGCCCCGAATGTCGTGGTGAGCGTGCGAGTCGCCTCGATCGTGACCTCCTGTTCGGCAATATCGCCCGGGATCACGAGAACCGAAACATCCTTTCTCGCGAGGGCGGTCTGCGCGGCATTGTGTAGCATCTGCGCGCCGTGATTGCCCGAATTGACCATTTCGCAGAAAGCCGAGCACTCGTTAAAAAGGAGCTCGGGGTGGGTCTCCTGGAAGAAGCCCGTACCGATCTTTTCGCTCGGGATGTGCGAGGCGATCGCAAGAACCGGAACCGCATCGCGGTGGGCATCGTAGAGGCCCTGCACGAGGTGGGTGTTGCCCGGGCCGCACGAGCCGGCGCACACGCCGAGCTTGCCGGTCACGCGAGCCTCAGCGCCAGCCGCGAAGGCTGCGGCCTCTTCATTACGCACATGGATCCATTCGATGCCCTTGGTTGTGCGCACGGCATCCACGATGGGGTTGAGAGAGTCGCCAACAACGCCGTAAACGCGCTCGACACCCATGGCGACGAGTTGATTGACGATGTGCTGGGCGAGTGACTTTTTCGCCATGGAATTTCATCCCTTTCGCGGATGGTCAATTGGCTGACGGCGAAAACGCCGGAACAGCCAGCGTTGAGTCTGTGACCCTTTAATCGTATGCGGGACTTTGGTCCATTGCAGCTTGAGGTTTCCGAGGTCACGTTATTCGCGTGAGCCGTTGCACATATTGATGAAGTTAGTAGCTTCAGGGGTGGCGGGCGTCGGAACTCGCCGCCCCGTTACCAGCCGCAGCCGGCGTGTTTCTTGGCCCCATGTGCCGTGCCGCGAGCATTCGGAAAAAATCTCATGTGACCTGGATGGCGTTTGTTGTGTTAGTGAAGTCTATGACCAGGTCTTTTTCTCGTGGTTTGAGGGAAAATGCAGGAAATGCAGTCAATCGTGAGCGCACGCCCCGGGTTTTCCAAGGAACACGTAGTTCGCTTAAGGCATCGCGCACGGCCCCGTGGGGATGGGGCCTCGCGACCTAGGGATAAGGGTAAAGGGATTGGCCCCCGGTTTCGTCGCTCTCGACGAGCCGGGGGCTTCCCTATGCGCAACCCTCACGGGGTAAAGCGGGATCAGAAGGAAATTCCAATTTCGGGGACTTATTCGGCTTTCACCAACCTGGAGTTGGTGCGGGTCCGACGATTACTTGCGCCCCGAAGCCCCCTCCAAGAGCCGCGCGTGCCACGCCTCCATCTCTGGCGTCGCGCGCCGCTCGTCGAGGGGGTCGCCTCCCTCAAGAATGCTCATGAGGTACGCCCGATCCCGCTCAAGCCTCTCGAGAGCATCGGCGCCGAGCGGGCCGTGGCCCGGAATCACGAGACGCGCCTCACGCGCATACGGCTCGAGGAGGGTCAGGGCCTCGAGATAGGCGGTGAACGGATCGATTTTTCGCGTCTGGAGTGTGCGCGCGCGGCGCTCGACGTGATCGAGATCGGGCAGGGGGAGCTCGGTGCTCGAAAGCATGTCGCCCGCGATGAGGATGCGCTGTTCGGGAATCCACAGGGCGGTGTGGCCCGGGATGTGGGCGTCGTGGGTCAACAGCTGCGGATCGAAGCCGTCCGGGGCCGCGTCCTTTGGAAGCCACGTGTGGTGGGAGTCGGCTGGCGCCTGTGGGGTGGGGGAGAGGTGGCCGAAAAGATCACGCAGGTCGGGCCTCGACGCAAGCGAGGAGTCGTCGGCGGTGGCGAGCATGAGGAGCTCGTCGCGTTCGGCTGCTGCGAGCCGCACCGTCGCTTCCGAGGCGAGGCGCGGTGCGGAGCCGAAAGCGGGGTGCCACAGCACGTGATTGTGGTGGGCGTGGGTGGCAAAGCCCGAAATGACCGCGAGGCCGCGTTCAGAGAGCTGGGATGCGATGTCGTCGAGCTCATCCGCCTCCCATCCGGGATCCACGAGCATCGCCTCGCTTATTGAGGCAAGCACAACGCTATTGAGTGCTTCCCTTCGCGAGGTGTGCACAAGGATTCCGGGTGCGATGTCCACCAGTTCAGCCATGGCTCCATTGTTTCAGCCGCCTATCGGCCCCTCCATCCAGGGTCAAGGTAACGGTGCCGGAGGTCCCGTAGAAGGTGATAGCCAGGTGTTTTCCCGTATCTCTGCCAGTTGGATGCTGAGTCGGTCACCGCGATTCGTGGATGGCGGACGTATGATGAGATCTCTGTGATGTAGACCGCAGCGATGTTGCCGGCCGCGAAAAAGCGCCGCACCGCTGCGGGTTGACGAGGAGGTCACATGAAACCCATCACCCGGCGCACGGCGCTCGCGGGAGGTGGCGCCGCCCTCGCGGGTGCTCTCGCGAGCTGCGCCCCACCGAATCCAGGAACAGTCAATGCCGAAGCCACGATCCCACCCTCGAAAGACCGTGTGAAGCTCACCTACTGGGCGTGGGTCAAAGACCTCCAGAAGGTCGCCGACGTGTTCAACAAGAGCCAAGACCGAATCCACGTGGAGGCCTCGTGGATCCCCGGCGGCGGAAGCGGCGGCTACGCCAAGATCCTCTCCGCGGTTGCCGCGGGCGGCGGCCCCGATATCGCGCAGGTCGAGCTTCGCTCCGTGCCCGAGTTTGCGCTCGCGGGTGCCCTCGTGGACCTTTCGCGCTACGGAATCGAGAAGGACAAGTTCGATCCGGGTGCCTTCGCCCAGGCCCAAGTGGGCGATTCGGTGTGGGGTGTCCCGCAAGATACGGGCCCCGTCGCTAACTTCTACAACCGCGAAGTGCTCGAGGGGGAGCTGGGCCTCACCCCACCTGCCACGTGGAACGATTTTCGCGAGGTTGCCGGTGCGGTCAAAGATGCGGGGAAGACCATTTTTACGCTCGATCCGAGCGACGGTTCCTTCCTCG
The DNA here is from genome assembly GCF_025147465.1 of Dermabacter sp. p3-SID358. Taxonomy (GTDB): domain Bacteria; phylum Actinomycetota; class Actinomycetes; order Actinomycetales; family Dermabacteraceae; genus Dermabacter. The sequence goes on along the minus strand of NZ_JALXOZ010000022.1, from coordinate 2,619 downwards.
TCATGTGGGCGATGCAGACCGGTGCCACGTGGTTTAAGCCCGAAGGCGACGGCTGGATCGTCAACATGACCGACGAGAAATCGCTCAAGGTCGCCGAGTTTTGGGATGGCATCCTCGCCGACAAGCTCGTGGGCACCGGCTACGGTGCCTTCTCCACCCCGTGGATGGCGGCAACGGGCGAGGGCAAGGTTCTCAGCACCATTTCCGGGTCCTGGAGCGATGCCCTCATCGAAGCAGTCCCGAACGCTAAGGGTAAATGGGCCGTGGCGCCCATGCCCACCTGGGACGACGGCTTCGCTTCGAGCGCACACGGCGGCTCCTCCGCGGCGATTCTTTCCACGAGCAAGCATCCGGCCGAAGCCCTCGAATTCTGCACGTGGATGTGCACGAGTCCCGAGGGAATCGACGCGATGATTGAGCACTGCGGTATCGGCTGGTCGCCGTCGGCAGATTACATAGGAAAGGCTCGCACGCAGCCCTCCGAGTTCTTTTCCGGCCAAAACTACAACCAGGACGTCATCACCCCCATGGCCAAGGGGCAAAACATCGAATGGACGTGGGGGCCGCTCATGCAGCGTTTCATGGATGTTGTGGGAACCGGCATGACCAAGGCGATCAACGGCGGGCAGCCGCTCGTGGATCTTCTCGAGGTCACGCAAAAGGACATTACGACGATCATGCAAGGCATGGGCCTCAATGCGGAGGAGGCGCGATGAAGGCAAAATGGGCACCCTGGGCACTCATGGCGCCGTTCCTGGTGCTGTTCATTGGCACGATGGTCGTGCCGATCATCATGGCCGTGGGCTATAGCTTCACGAAGGTTGAACGCCACGGCCTCCTCGGCGAAGGCGGAATCGAAAGCTCGTTCGCGGGCTTCGATAACTACATTGCCGCCCTCGCGAACCAAAACTTCGTGGCCTCGATCGGTCGCATGATTCTCTTCGGCGTGGTGCAGGTGACGGTCATGATTGTCGCGGCCACGGTCCTCGCGCTCCTCCTCGAGAGTGCCGCGGCGAAGTGGCCGGCGTTCTTTAGGAGCGCCTTCTTTTTGCCCTACGGCATCCCGGGCGTGATCGCGACGATCCTGTGGTCGTTCCTTTACATCCCGGGTCTCAGCCCGATTGTGGACGTGCTCCAGCTCGTGGGCATCCAGGCGGATTTCCTAAGCCCCGATATGGTTCTGTGGTCGATCGCGAATATCGTGACCTGGACATACACGGGCTACAACATGCTCATCATCATCGCCCAGCTCAAGGCGATCCCCGGTGAGCTGTACGAGGCGGCGCGCATCGATGGCGCGGGGCCACTCAAGATCGTGACCTCAATCCAGCTGCCGCTCATTAGGCCAGCGCTCATGCTCACGATCATCTTCTCGATCATCGGTACGCTCCAGCTCTTTGCGGAGCCGCGCCTCCTCATGACCATGAGCTCGGGCATTACGAACGAGTACACGCCCAATATGAGCGCGTACGCGTACGCCTTCCAGTACAACGAGGTGGGGATGGCGGCAGCGCAAGCCGTGATCATCGCGGTCTCGGCCTTTGTTCTTTCGGCCATTGCCCTCGGGGTCTCCTCGTGGGCGGAGAGGAAGCGATGAGCGCCACGAAATCAACGGAGATGAGCGCACGCGAGAGGAAGAAGCGTGCCGAACGCCTCGAGCGGGATCAGCGCTCGGGTGCGCGTTCGGCTGGCCGCAGCCCGGCGACCACGATCATCGTGACGGCGCTTCTCGCGATTGTTGCGATCTACTTCCTCGTTCCGGTCTATTGGGTCATCGTGAACGCCACGAAATCGACCGATGACCTGTTCGGCACGAGCGGGTTCTGGTTCGGCAAAGAGTTCCTGCTCTTTGACAACATCAAGGCCGTGTTCACGGCGAACGGCGGAATCTTCACGCGCTGGGCGCTCAACTCGCTCTTGTACTCCGGTATCGGTTCAATTCTCGCGACCTACTTTGCGGTGGCCGCGGGGTATGCGCTCGCGAAGTACCGGTTCCCGGGCCGCAGGGCCGTGTACGCGTTTGTGCTCGGCGGCGTGCTCGTTCCCGGTACCGCCACCGCACTCCCGCTGTTCTTCCTCTTCTCGAGCGTGGGCCTCACGAACACCTATTGGTCGGTGCTCATCCCCTCGCTCGTGAGCCCGTTCGGCCTGTTCCTCGCGTCAATCTACGCGAACGCGGCCGTTCCCGACTCGATGCTTGAGGCGGGGCGAATCGACGGCGTGAGCGAGATCGGCCTCTTCCACCGCCTCGCGCTTCCGCAGCTGACGCCCGCGGTCGTGACGATCCTGCTGTTCCAATTCGTGGCGATTTGGAACAACTACTTCTTGCCTCTCGTGATGCTTGCCGACGAAAAGCTCTATCCGATCACGCTCGGCCTCGATAACTGGCGCGCGCAGACCGATCGCCTTCCGGAGTTCTTCCAACTCACAACCGGTGGCGCGCTTCTCTCGGTGATCCCGCTCGCGATCCTCATTCTCGTGCTGCAGCGCTTCTGGCGCGGCGGCCTCACGGAAGGTTCGGTTAAGGGGTAGGGATAAGGAGCGTCGGCGGGTGCCGTCGGTAGGGGTCCGACGCTTGCTCGCCGCGCGTGGTTTCCGTCTTTGGCACGGCGCTCACCG
>NZ_JALXOZ010000021.1 GCF_025147465.1 Dermabacter sp. p3-SID358 | reverse complement strand
CGTGACCGTGAACGAGCCGTCCGTCAGCTCAGCGTCCTTACCATCAACCTTCGCTCCCGAAAGAGCGAAACCAGCAGGGACCGACGGTTTATCCGCCACGGTCTTCGACGTGCCTTTTACCTCACCAGTGTTCGTCACCGTCACCTTGTAGGTCGAAGACCACTCACCGTTCACAGCAGACGCCTTGCCCGAGGCTTCTTTCTTCACAGCGAACTTCGGATCCTTCTTCACCGGATTACACGCAGTGTTGTTCTCAGCGCCGTCAGTGTCACCATCCATCGTGACTTTATTGACGAGACCCCCCGTATCCGCAGCGCCGCCAGTAGCCTCACACTTCGCCACCGACGCCCAATCAACGTCAGCCGCTTTATAGTCACCGGAAATCTCAACCGTGAAGGTCTTCGATTTTCCAGCCGCAAGCTTCTCACCATCAGTCACAGGGAACGAACCAGGCTTAGCAACAATCGTCGTCCCATCAACCTTGATCCCCGTAAGTGTGAACCCCTTCGGAAGCGAAGGCGTATCAGTGATATCCGGAATCTCTCCCTCAAACGGGCTGGTATTCGTCACCGTCACCGTATAGGACGACGACCACTTACCATTCTCAGCAGACGCCTCACCAGGGTCCTTCTTCACCGCAAACGTCGGCTCCGCCACACGAGCAGCACCAACCTTCGGCGCCTCAACAGCAGGCAACGACTTACCCGAACCGAAGCTCGCCTTCGCCGCCACCGAATTCCACAACACATCCTTCGGCCCCATCACAGGAACAGACATGGTGTAATCCGCAGTCAATGACTTACCTGGCGCCAGCTCGCCCTCATACACAAACTTGAGAGCCTGCACCGTACTCAAATCATCCGGAGCAGTCTCCGACCACTTGTTATCGCAGCCCTTATTCTCATCATCCGGAAAAACCTCCGGACGGCACGGATTCGTCGACGTCGAATAGAAAACCTTCACGCCATCAGGAACTTTCGTCATCTTAGTGAACGACGCGGACTTCGTCGAACCACGGCTCTGATCCGAAAGATCCGAACTCACGCCCGTATCCCCCGCATGCGGAAGCACGTCATAAAAAACGACCCTTTTCATAGGCTCACCCGACGAGTTCACAGCCTCAACCCGATACGTCACATCACCATCATCATCGCCACCAGCCACAACAGCCTTCTTCGGCGAATACGCAAACGAATCCTCCTTCGGCCCCTTCACCGCCTTGGTAAGGGTGAGAGCAAGGTAGTTCGCTGGCGGTTTTACCTCGGCCGTACTAGTCGAGTAGCACGCCTTTTTAGTTTTTGGATCATTGTCTATGTCGAATGAATCATCAACCGAACGATCCAAGCAACGCCACTCCGGCTCCGTGGCATCAGTGACATAGGCTTCGTTAGTATAATCACCGAAAAACTGCGGCCTGGCAACGATTCTAACTTTACCTTTAAACTCGACGTTTCCAGTCCGATCCGGATTCGCCCATTCGTGGGGTATGCGCCACTGAATGAGCGTGCGACCATCCTTAAAGTTTTCCTGAACCGTCGTACGAACTTGGCGTTTTTTATCGCCAGAAACACCCCACGAGAATTCAACCTGGTCCCGCTCCGCGACGCGCTTACGCAGGTCGTCGTCTGTCAGTACATCTTCGGGGTTGGTCACGACCTCCATGCCACGTGGCAGAAGGTCGCTTACGATAATATCACCCGAAGGCTGCTTCTTACCGTCGTAAATAAACGCGGTTTCCCAAAGCACTGCATTTGTTCCAGCTTCGATAGTAGAACCGCTGTTGTCATTTGACGTCGCGGCCGGTTTCAGCGCGTTGGACCTCACCTCGTTGGTCTTCTTTACGTCATGAAGACTACCAACCGGGTGCAAATCTGCAGGGCCAGTTGCTGCATCAATAAACGGCTCCGTTTCACCAGATGCCCAAACCTTAACATTAGCCTTTTCATTGCGTAAGATCGCGTTACCAGGCAGAGTCTCCTCTGGGAAACCACCAACAGCCATGTCCCAAGCGTCGTAGCGGCCACTCGCCTTATCAGGGGCGATTATCCTCGCAACCTTGCCTCGCGCAGAATTAGGCACAGAAAATACATAGATAACGAAACGATGGTCGGTCCCACTGGCATAATCGTTCGTACCCAGAATATCTAAAGGCACCTTGTCACCGTTAGTCAGCACCGCAATCGGTTTCAACTCGCCAGCTTCAGGGTCTGGGCCTGGGGTGTGAGTCCGTAGTTGAACCGCAGTCACATGGAATGCCGGGGACTGACACAACTTCCCATCAGTACGAGACTTGAATAAAAACCCATCCTCAACAAATCCCGAGTCCATACACGGAACATCATCCACAATAGTTTGCTTTAAGGGTAAGAGATTCGATTCAGGCTTTAACGATGTGCCGCCTTGCTGAGGCGACACGTGAATTTGATAAGCACCGGCGATGAACATCCGTCGAGAATCCTGCGTCTGCTTATCGGGATTGTTAGAATAACCCAAATAATCGGGAGATGTGGTAATTGATAATCCATCCCAGTCAGAGTCCCGAGCATCCTTATAGCTTCGTCGATAGATAGCCCGCGTACCACGGCCGCTATCATCGTGGAAAAACATCCCGATAGAACTTTTACGGATCTCTCCGTGTCCTTCAGGATGACCAGCGACAGAAACCTTTGCCGTTGCCGTTTTCGTAATGGGCGCTTGGTAGCGGCCGTTCTCTGGGAAGTAGGAAGTGGCGGTTACCTTATTTTCATGTTCGCCTTGGGGGACGCCGGGCTGAACCTTCGTGTGGACCTTGAAATCCCTATGAGCGTCACTGCGGATTTTTAATTCATGAGTGTCCGGGTTGTAGTCGTACTCTGATTCATTGAGATTATCACCGAAAAGGTTAGTCACCTTAACAAACTCAAACCCTTCCGGAAGAGTATCGACATACTCAACTCGAATCGATCTATAGACACCTTCCTTTTTGCCGTCGGCTCGACGGTCATCTGACCTAACCCACCAGTGAAAGGTGTCACCAACCCAGGTTGATTGCTGGGAGCTTTCTTTCTTCAAGTTAAGGTTTGCCTCGGCCTCTGCAACGGTGCGCACCGAGTCACTTTTGGCTTTTTCTTCAGTATCAGAAAAGACAGTCGCCGAGAGTTTCCATTCAGTCCCGTTAGGGGTCGTATAGTTCGGTGGGGTAACAAAAAGGTCGAAGGTGAGGTTACCTCCCGCTCGCCCTATTTCGCCAACTTTCACTTCCGTGCGTGGGGATCGACTTGTGTCTAAAACATTAGGATTCTCGGCTACGCGCCATTCCCAATTACGCGGAATACCGTCGATCACGACGGTGGGATTACCGAGGCACTTCTCGGTTTCTTCGGTGGCGAGGACTGAACAGTTCACTGTGACGCGGTACTGCGCTTCAGCTCCCGAAAGAACCTTCTCGGGAGACACTCGTTCAATGCTCACTCTCACCTTTGGCTCGCTCGGCTCAGCAAAAGCACTCAACCCCCCGCCGAAGAGAGGCTGCGTGACGAGCACACAGGTAAGGACTATCGCGAACAAGGCCCGCACTAGGGCAGAGCGGCGGAGGACAGAGGGGTCCATGGCATTCCTATCGGAGGAAAGGGATTATGACACTGTCATACTACCACAGGTATACTTCCCTTCAACTAGGCGGTCAGCTGAACTTTGGGTAAGCAAACACAGTCCCTGCCGTTAACTCCTACTTCCACGGGAGCGCCGCGCGGCCACGATCGACATTCCGGTGACGGCAGCAATAATGATGCCGAGGCCCGCTAGAGCGCACAGGACCGCCGGAACGAAAACGTCGTGGGCAGCAACGTCGAGAACGCGCTGGACCACGGGCCCGGCAACGGTCGAATCGGTCAGAGTCTCGGGCACCCATAGCGCGTGGCCGTAGAGCACGCCAATCCACGTCAGGGCCGTCACCAGTACGGCGACGCCCAGGAGCATGAGCGTGCGCAGTCGAACGCTCGACACGAGAAGCGCGCCAATGCCCGCAGCAATACCCACGACGGTAAGGAGGGTTGCGTTTACGGCGATGGCCTCAAGAATCTCGAACCAGCCGGCATCGAACGTACCGAGGTTGACGACGGTCGGTCCGATATCGGGGATGTCGAACGGAAGGATCGATTTCACGGGCGCGAGGAGCGCATCCCAGATCGGCGTGAGGTCGGCGTGCACCGTCACGGTCGTGGCGCCACTCGTGAGCTGGTCGTGGATGTCCCCCATCGTTCCCGACCACATCGTCCCGTAGGCCTCGGTGCCTGTGACGGCGCCGACTTGGGACAAGAGCATGTCCTGCACCCCTGCCCGTAGGCTCTCGGGAATGGGCAGCCCCGCACCGACCTGATTCATCGCGTCATTCGCGACAGTCTTTTGTAGGTCGAGGTCGCGCGCAAGGGGGCTCGTGAGGTTTAGGAAACCCTCGCGGTTCACGATGCGGTCGCGCACCCACGCGGCGGGTACGCTCACGGTTGTTGCCACGAACGAGACAAGCACCAGGAGCACGGCCCCGATTTCACGCACGATAGTCATAGGCTCACCCTACCGAAATGCAGCCAATTCTTAATTGAAGGAGCCGCCTCCGACAAATGGAGGCGGCTCCTTCACAAGGTTTAGTTTCAGTCGACAATGCGGTAGTACGACCAGTTAGCCTTCCAGAGCTTGCGAATGCTCGTGCCCGTGGCTTTTCGGCCAGCGTCCAGAATCATGCCGTTGCCGGCGTAGATTCCCACGTGGCCGGAGTGGTACACGAGGTCACCGGGGCGAGCCTCCGATGCGGAAACACGCTTGCCCATGCGCGCCTGGGCGGACGCACTGTGCGGAAGGTTAATGCCGTGCTGGCGGTACACCCACGAGGTGAAGCCCGAGCAATCCCAACCCGAGGTGGTGCCACCACCGAAAACGTAAGGAACGCCAATTCCGCGCTTCGCTGTGGCGAAGATCGAGCTGCTCGCCACCGACGAGTTCGGCGCGTCCTCAACCTCGGCTTCGCGGCTCTCGCTCTTCTTTTCCGAGCGCGAAGGCTCGCGCTCCTCCCGGTCGGTGCTCTGCTCAGCGTTTCGGCTCGAGCGATCCTCATCGTTACGATCCGAGCGCTGCTCCTCGTTGCGGTTCGAACGATCTTCATCGTTGCGGCTCGAGCGGCGACTCTCGTTGTTGCTCGAGTGCTCTTCGCGGTCGGTGCGGGTTTCGGTCTCTTCGACCTCGGCAACGGGCGCTTTCGGCTTGAGGGCCGCGGATTCGGCAGCGAACACGCCGAAAGCAGTGCCATCGTGCTTTTGCGCAGCCGGAATCGTCACTGCGGGGGCCGCGACTGGAGCGATGACGTTCGCGGAGTCAGCGGGCGCATCCGCCTGAGTGGTGCCGTCAGCGAGAGCGCCGGTGGAGCCGGTAAGAACGAAGGTCGCAGCGAAAGCAACGCCAGCGGTGCCGCGGGTAGCGCGCGTCACGGGGGTGAGGGGGCGCATCTGTCGGCGGTGGGTGTTCGCGGAACGATTCGACACTTGGAGACCTTCCATGTTCTCGGCCTTGCGGCTCCTGCCTAAGTATTTCGAGCTTCCCGGAGCAGGGGTGAAAATCCGGGAGCGGAGGTGCGGCTCTTCCGCAACCGAGTAAAACTCTACGAGACGGAAAGCCCCCGTCAGCGGGATCTGACGGAGGCTGTTACAAGTCTTTGACTACCTTTTACCTAGGCAGGGTTAGGTCACACAAGATCCACCCCTATGTGCCCCGCATCCGAAGGCGTGAGCGAGATTGGCTCTCTTCCCTCGACCTCAAGAACGATCGCGTCGGCATCGGCGCAAACGCGCACGTCAGCGCCAGGAACGACCCCATGTTCTTCGAGCTCCGCGAGGAAGGTGACATCTGATTGGATGACCTCGCCAATGGAGGCAATTCGCACTCGCCGCTCTCCCGCGCTCAGGTCACAATCGACAAGTCTTTGACCCGCGCTTTGCCGAACCCCCGTCCCTTTCATGCCCTCGGAAACACCGGGGTGAATATCCTCAAGCCCACAATCCAGCTCAGCTAGCCCCGGAATCGGGTTTCCGTACGGGTCACGGTAGGGCGGCGTGAGAAGCGCGGCAATCTTCCGCTCAACCTCGAGGCTCATGACGTGCTCCCAGCGGCACGCCTCCTCGTGCACCTTCGAATACTCGAGTCCTATGACATCGATCAGGTGACGCTCGGCGAGACGGTGCTTGCGCATCACCCCCGTCGCGATCCGCTCCCCCTCGATGCTTAAGTGAATGACGCGCTCATCGTCAAGGAAGAGAAGCCCATCGCGCTCCATGCGTGCCACCGTTTGCGAAACTGTGGGGCCCGATTGGTGCAGCCTCTCCGCGATTCTCGCTCGCATCGGCGTGATCCCAAGCTCAAGGAGTTCGAATACCGTTTTGAGGTACATCTCCGTCGTGTCGATCAGATCAGTCACGTTACTCCTTCAGGTGGTCGCCCGGGGCAGGCGAGGTCTGTGACGCTGCTCGATTCTATAAGTTCTTTTTCGACGCTCGCCCAGCAAGCGTCGGTCCTATTTTGTTGACGTGTGCCGAAGCCCGCGGGCAAATCTAGGCGGGGGCGCGGGCAGCGCACAACTTCGTAAGCCGAGCATTTGGCTCTAGAGGTCGTGTGCCACGATCCTCGCAAACAGGGTGAGAGCCCCCGCGATTGACGCAAAAAAGGTCGCGATAGAGGCGATGGCCCCAACGAGCATGCCGAACGTGTCCGCTCGCCTCACGGCGCGTTGAAGTGCCCACGCCGCAAAGACAAGCCCAAAGAGAGCCAATCCGATCCCGATAGTCACGAGAATCGCGCCCTTCAGTATTCCGAGAACGCCGCCAGCGATCGCGAAGACGATTGCGACGAGGCCAAGAATCACCGTGAGCATGGACGGGCGGCGCTGAGGTGCTCGTGGCCCTGTTCCCGGGTCAAGGGGCGGCGGTGCGCTCATGCGATCATCATAGACGTCATGAGCATCGCGGTTATGGCACGTCATAGTTTCGACGCAAACGCATAAGAAAATCGCCCCGCACCAGCCCCTGAAAGGAGATGACGCGAGGCGAGATCGCTGTGAGGCGACTTTTCCCTTACAGCATTGCAATGATGCCGATGATGACCGACACGATGCCGATAACGATCGAGATCACCGAGAGCACTACGGCAATAATGCCGAGCACCTTGCCGCCGCCACCCTTGAAGCCGCGCGCTGCACCCCAAATACCGAGTACGAGGCCCACGAGGCCGAGCGGAATCGCAAGCGAGTAGACGAGCATGAGTGGTACAAACGTGAGGCCAATGCCGATGAGCGCGAGCACGAGGCCGATAACGCCAAGTACCGTACCGTTTTTCTCTTGCGCACCATCAACGGCGGAAGGTTGCTGCTGGTTGTACCCCGCAGGTGTTGCGTAGCCGGTATTCGCGCTCGGAGCGGAATATCCACTTTGCGTAGCCGGGGCACTCTGCGAGAACTGGTTCGCGCTCGAGTTCTGTGCGCTATAACCTCCCTGCGGCGCCGGCTGATTGAGGCCTGAATTCATCGCACTGTAGCCGCCCTGGGGTGCCTGCTGCTGGCCGTAGCTCTGTTGCTGGCCCTGCCCGCCGTAACTCTGCTGGCCGTAGCTCTGAGCATAGTTCTGTTGCTGGGCCGCGGGTTGGTTCCCGTAACCACCGCTTTCATTACTCGAACCATACTCGCCTGCACCCTGCGACTCGCCGGGCTGCTGGGAAGCTGACGCTTGCCCGTACCCCGAGGCCGCCGAGTCATACTGCTGCGGCTGGTTTGCGGAGGCGGCTGACACCGCCGAAGGCGCGGCAGCCGGCGGTGCAGACGCTGCCGCGGAATCAAACTGGGCGGAATCGTTCTGCGAGTTTGAGTATCCGTAACTGGGAGCGTCGCTCGAAGAACCGTAGCTTGGCGCTTCGCTAGCCGAGCCACCGGTGGGAGCGCCGCTCGAAGAATCGTAGCTTGGCGCGCCATAGCTCTGATTCTGAGGCGCGGCGCCTTCGTAGCCGGGGGTGCCGTACGACGGGTTCTGCGTTGCCTGTTCATTCGACTGCTGGGCAACGTTGTGCGCACCGCCATACGACGGGGCACTGTATGCGCCGTCTTGAGTTGCCTGCTCGCGCGGCAACTCGGGCTGATCGCCTTGTGCGGGCTCGCTCCGCGACGCGTCGTTCTGCGCGGCCCCGTACCGCGGGGCTTCCTGCGCAGCATGGGTGCCGCGCTCAGGCGCACCGTACGCCGGTGTCGAGGAAGCGGCGGGCTCGTTGGGCTTGCCGTACTGAGCGGGCTGGAACGTCGAACCGTACGACGGCACGTCGCCATCGCTTGCCGCCTGTTGAGGTGCCGGCGCAGCCTGGGCGGGATCAGAATTTTCGGGAGCCTTAGGAGCGTCAGCGTTCTGACCGGCGAACGGACCGACCTCGTGTACGACACCCCCCTCGGGCGTCGCAGCAGAGGATTCGTCGTGGGATGGGGCGAGCGCTTCCTGCGCCTGCCAGTTCGATGCCGATTGCGGCTCTTGCTGAGGGCTCTCGAAACGCTCGTTGTTCGCAGCGTTCTCGGGGTTCGGATGGTCCTCGGGGTTATTGGCAGGATCGTTGCCGTATGGAGTACTCATGCCCCCATCCTAAAAGCGGCTTCCTTAGAAACCTTTGGCAAAACACAAAGCTGGCAACCGTCGGACTCCCCTACCCAGGCACGACGAAAAACCGAGTGGAGAACCAGAAAAACCCAAGGAACACGAGCGAGAGCGAGCTCGCCGGGAAGATTACATACGTTTAGCTACGTCAATCCGAGCGGGTGGGGCGGGTGAGGTGGGGCCGAGCGGGTGGTGGGGCGGGTGAGGTGGGGCCGAGCGGGTGGTGGGGCCGAGTGGGTGGGGCGGGTGAAGTGGGGGCAAGGGCATTTCGTGCGAGTGCGGCCGCCTCACTCGGGCTCGTTCCCACACGCACGCCCGCCGACTCGAGTGCCGCTTTTTTCGCTCGGGCCGTTCCGCTCGAACCGCTCACGATGGCGCCGGCGTGACCCATGGTTTTGCCTTCGGGTGCGGTGAAGCCCGCGATGTAGCCCACGACGGGTTTCGTGACGTTCTTGCGGATGAACTCGGCGGCGCGTTCTTCGGCGTCACCTCCGATCTCGCCAATCATGACGATGAGCTCAGTCTCGGGATCGGCCTCGAACGCCGCGAGGGCGTCAATGTGGCTCGTGCCCACGATTGGGTCTCCGCCGATGCCGATCGCGGTCGAAAATCCGATGTCGGAAAGCTCGTGCATCATCTGGTAGGTGAGCGTGCCCGACTTGGAAACAAGCCCGATCGGGCCGCTCCCCGTGATGTGGTCGGGGATGATGCCCGCGTTGGAGAGGCCGGGTGAGACGATCCCCGGGCAGTTCGGACCGATGATCCGCGTGCGTCCACTCGCCTTCGCTTGCGCATAGAACTCAACGGTGTCGCGCACGGGGATGCCCTCCGTGATGACAACGACGAGCGGCATTCCCGCCTCAATTGCCTCGCACACGGCGGCCTTCGCGAACCGAGGCGGAACGAACACAACGGACACGTTCGCGCCGGTTTCGCGCATCGCCTCGGCCACCGTGCCAAAAACGGGGGTCCGACGGTTGCCGAGGTCCACATCGGTCCCGGCTTTTTTCGGGTTGACGCCACCCACGATCTGGGCGTCGGCGGCGCTCATGCGGCGCGCGTGCTTAAAGCCCTCGCTTCCGGTGATGCCTTGCACGATGATCCGGGAGTCGCCGTCGAGAAAAATCGCCATGACTCACTCACTTTCCCGCCGCGAGCGCGGCTGCTTGCTGTGCGGCGTCGTCCATCGTGTCGGCGATGCGGATGAGGGAATGGTGCGCGCTTCGCAGCACCTCTCGGCCCTCCTCGACGGCATTGCCGTCGAGCCGCACGACGATTGGCTTGGTTGCGCGGTCGCCAAGCTCGTCGAGAGCCCCCACGATGCCGAGAGCGACCTGGTCGCACGCCGTGATGCCGCCAAAGACGTTGATGAATACGCTTTTCACTTGCGGGTCGGCGAGAACAAGGCCGAGGCCGTCGGCCATAACGCTCGCCGAGGCGCCTCCGCCGATATCGAGAAAATTCGCCGGGTGGATCCCGCCGAAGTCACGGCCCGCGTACGCGACAACGTCGAGGGAAGACATGACGAGCCCCGCACCATTACCCACGACGCCGACTTCGCCGTTGAGCTTGACGTAGTTGAGGCCGAGGCGTTTCGCTTCCTCTTCGAGGGGGTCGGCGCTTTCTTCAGCGGCGATGGCAGCGAGGTCGTCGTGGCGAAAGAGGGCGTTGTTGTCGATCGAGACCTTGCCGTCGAGCGCGAGGATGTCCCCCGCGGGGGTTTTGACGAGCGGATTGACCTCGACGAGGGTCGCGTCTTCCTCGAGGTATACCGTCCAGAGACGCTCGAGAACAGGGGCAATCTGTTCGATCTCACCGGAATCGAAGCCCGCTTCTTTGAGGATGCGGCGGGCAACGCCGGGGGTAATTCCTTCGCGAGGATCAATCTCCACGCGTGCGAGCGCCTCGGGGCGTTCCTTTGCAAGCTGTTCGATCTCGACGCCGCCTTCTCTTGAGCACAGGGCCGTGAGGCCGTGCGCGGAGCGGTCAAGAAGAATCGAGAAGTAGTACTCCTCGGCAATGTCGGCGCCTTCGGCGACGAGCACGGAGGCGACCGTGTGCCCCTTGATGTCCATGCCGAGAATGCCCTGCGCGGCCTCTTCTGCTTCGGAAGGTGTGCTCACGACCTTGACGCCGCCCGCCTTGCCGCGACCGCCGACCTTCACCTGTGCTTTCACGACAAGGATCGGGGTATCGAGCTTTTCGGCTGCGGCGCGGGCCTCGGCCGGGGTTCTGGCGAGGATCCCGCCGAGAACGGGGACGCCGTGGCGCGCAAACAACTCGCGAGCTTGATATTCGAGTAGATCCACGCGAGCGTCCTTCCATGAAAAGTAGTGCTCTTCCAAGGGTATCGGCACTTCGGCACGAGACCCGGCAGGTCCAAGACGTGTGCCTCTCGCAGTGCGCGTGGCCGTTACGATGGAGCAATGATGAGTCCCCGTCCCAAGCGCAAGACACTTCGCCAGCGCATCATGGACCACCTCTTCTTCTCCGTCGTGGTCATGACCCTTTTCTTCGTGGTTCTCTCGCTCATGGGAATCAAGGCGAAATTCGCGAGTCTCGTGCTCTCAATTCTCATTACTCTCGCGCTCAACGTGGGGCTCTCGTACTACTACGAATGGCGCCGGGACCGCGAACGGGAGGCCATCCGCAATGGCCGAGCACACTCTGGCAATAGGCACGATGGCGATATCCGCATAAGGGATGAAGAGTAATGGCCGATTGGAGAACCTACGCGAAAGCCGCGCGCAATACCGCACGCAAGCAAGCGCCGGGGGCAAAGCGTGCGGTGCAGCGCGAGGCCCGGGCCTACGCTCGCGGCGCGCAGAAGGTGTGGGAAGCGAAGGCTGCCGATAACGTCAGGCGCGGCGCGGAAAGCGCGAAGAACTCCGCGAGCGAATCGGCGAAGACTATGCGCGCGGCGGCAAAGGTCGCTGGGCGGCGCTATAAGCGCGCGAACATGACCAAGCGCCTGCTCGCGGCCCTACGCGACACGTCGATCATCGCCCTCTCGCTCGGCGCGATCTGGTTCGTGTTCTCGAGGATCATTCCTATCCCGGTCACGTGGATGCTCGTTCTCCTCGCCGTTCTCGTGCTTTTGCGCATCATCGCGGCCCTCATGCAAGACGCGTACGAAGAAACCGACCCCGACGATCCGGAGGGTATTCCCGGCGAGGAGCTGCCCGAGGGAGCGAAGGTCAAGAGGTTTAAGTCCTAATCGAGCGCCCCAGGCGTCGATAGCATGAACGGGGCGCCCTCGCGCCCCGTTTGTCGTTCCCCGCACGGAAGGTCAGCCTTGCATTCGAGAGATGATCGCCCCGAAGGCTTTACCCGCCGCAGCTGGCACAGAAAGGCCACGAAACCAGTCTCCTACTGGATGATCGCGCTCGTGATCGCCGTCGCGGCGCATCCGCTCATCCCGCAGTTCCGGTGGCTTCTCGTGCACATGGTGACGCTCGGTCTTGTGACGACGTCGATCATGATTTGGGGCCAGCACTTCACGGAGGCCCTCCTCAAAACTCGCCTCGCCGAGGAGACCCGCTCATGTCAGGTGGCACGCATCTGGGCTCTCACCGCCTCGATCGTTCTCACGATGGCGGGAATGCTTGCGAATCTCCCACTCCTCACGGTGTTTGGCGCCATCGGCGTGAGCGCCATGATCCTCTGGTATGCCTTCGCGCTTGGCGCACAGCTCAAAGCGGCCCTCGCCCCGCGCTTCTCGTTCGTCGTGCGGGCCTACCTCATCGCCGCATGCCTTCTGCCCTTTGGCGCGACGCTCGGCGCGATCCTCGCCTTCTCCCCCGGCGAGCCGTGGCAGGGGCGCCTCCTGCTCGCGCATCAAATTGTCAACATTCTCGGGTTCGTGGGGGTCACGGTCTCGGCAACGTTGCTCACGCTGTGGCCCACTGTGCTGCGCACAAAACTCGACACGCTCAAGGCCACGCGCGCCTCGCGTTTCCTCATCGTCATGGTGATCGGCACTCTTATCGCGATGCTCGGTGCACTCGTCGACAACGTCCTCGTGGGTCTCGCAGGCCTCACCCTCTACATCCTCGGTCAGGTCGTGATCGGGCTACTCCTCGTGGCCCTCGCGCGGCAATCGGCGCGTCAGGCACGCCGCGAGCCGCTCGCGCTCTTCCCCGTGCTCTCGATCGGCGCGGGCGCGCTGTGGTTCCTCGGCACGTGCGTGGCGCTGTGGGGGCTCTGGTTCAGCTCGATCGGCAGTTCCGACGGTTCCCCGGTCTCGTCACCGCTCAACTTTTCGCTCACCGCGGCACGCCTCCACGATCTGAGCGTCCCCTTCGTCGCGGGTTTCCTCCTCCAGCTTCTCCTTGGCGCGATGAGTTACCTCCTGCCCGCCTCGATGGGCGGTGGTCCGCGTGCTTTCAAGGCAGGGCTCGCCGTCATGAGCCGCTGGACGGTTTTCCGTGTCGTGACGCTCAATCTCGCGCTTGGCCTGTTCGCGTTCGCGAGCGTCTCGGGCACAATCGGTGAGGCGCTCTTCGGGGCCCTCACTCTCGGCACGTTCGCGCCGAGCCAGTTCGGCTCAGTCACGCGCGTTCTGGTGTCTGCGGTGGCGTTCTTCGTACTCGCGAGTTTCATCTACCTCATGCTCCGAATGGTCAAGGTCAATCTGCGCGAACGCCTCGAATTCAAGGAGTGCTCGGCGCAGCTTGGCATGCCGCGCGTGGGCGCACCCACCGCACCGAAGCAATCGGCGCCCGGCGCCTCGATTCCGGCTCCCACTGCCTCTGAGGCGAGCCCGGCTGCCGCTCGTGCACGCGAATCGACGGACTTTCCTGGACCGGCATCGCTCGACCGGCGCCATCTCACGAGCGCACTCGCTGGAATGGGGACCGTATTTTCTCTCGCCGCGGTGGGACGTGCCTTTGACGGCACCCTCGCGGGCGCGGCAGCCGTCGGAACCCCCGCTGGAGGTGCTCACCCCGAAAACGGTACGGCCCCATCCATCGCACCCACGGGCCGCACGACGCGCCTCAAGGTCGAGGCGAATGCCGACATGCGCTTCGTGCCGAACGCGCTCGAGGTTCCCGCCGGCGACCGTCTCGAGATCGAGGTGCACAACGTCGATCCCGCGAACACACACGATCTCGTTCTCGACACGGGCGCCCACACGTCGCGCCTGCTTCCTGGCGACACCGTCGTACTCGACGCGGGCGTCATCACCGCCCCCGTCGAAGGCTGGTGCTCGATCGTCGGACACCGCGCGATGGGCATGACCCTCACGGTCACCCCAACCGGGGCGAACACCGGCAAAAGCCACGAAGCCGACGGTGGCGCGGCAGGTGTCGGAACCGATTCTCTCGCCCGAGTCAAAGCCGACCTCAAAGCCGCCCCCGGTGCGTCTCGCACGCGGCGCGACCCGGTCGTGCCTGCCGTGCCCTCTCCTGGCGCGCCGCAAAAGCTGACGTTCGATGTGACCGAGAAAAACCTCGAAATCGCCCCTGGAATCGCGATGGAGTCGATGGTCTACAACGGCGAGGTCATGGGGCCCGTCATCACGTCGCCGCTCGGCGGAAAAATTGAGCTGACCCTCACCAACAGCGGCGAGATGGGCCACTCGATCGATTTCCACGCAGGCACCGTCGCGCCTAACACCTACATGCGAACGATCGCCCCCGGTGAGAGCCTTGAGTACCCATTCACGACGGACTACGCGGGCGCGTGGCTCTACCACTGCTCGACCGCGCCCATGACGATGCACCTCTCGGGTGGGATGTTCGGGATTCTCATCGTGCCGCCGCAAGGGCTCGCGCCCGCCGATCGTGAATACGTGCTCGTGCAATCCGAGCACTACCTCGCCCCGGAGGCCAGCACCGGCACGGATGGGCGGCCGGTTCAAGGGCCCGACGGCTGCGCGGTCCACGGCATTTCCTCGGAGAAAATCTTTGCCGAACGCCCCGACTTCACCGTGTTCAACGGTCACGCGAACCAGTACGTGCACGAGCCCCTCGAGGCCAAGGTTGGCGAGCGCGTGCGCATTTGGGTGCTCGCCGCGGGACCGAGTCGAGGCCTCGCGTTCCACGTCGTCGGCACCGTGTTCGACACGGTTTTCAAGGAGGGCGAATACCTTTTGCGACCCGACAACACCACGGGTGGGGGCGCGCAAGCCCTCGACCTCGGTAGCTGCCAAGGCGGCTTCGTCGAGATGGTGTTCCACGAAGAGGGCACCTACAAGGCCGTCAATCACCAATTCGTGGACCTCGAACGCGGGGCGCTCGCGCTCATCCACGTCACGGCCTAGGCAGCTCTTAGTCCCTGCCGGGAAGTGAAGGTGCGTGGCAGGCTAGAGGTATCGACCGTGGCACCAGAGGCGTCTCGCACCGCGAAGGAGCACACCATGAAAGCCCTCATCCTCAATGGCTCGATCTACGGGCACTCGGGCCGCTACGCCGAGATGATCGCGGGTGCCCTGCAAGAATCTGGTTGGGAAGTGCACACGCTTCCCACCAAGGGCTTCACCGTCAAAGCCGCGAGCGAGACCCTCGGCGGCGACCCTGACCTCGTGGTGTACGCGGGTGGCAACTACGCCGGCAAGCTCCACCACGTCAAAGCCTTCGTGAACGCCGCGCACGCCTACACGAGCGCCCGGCTCGTGCTGCTCAGTGTTGCCTGGGCCGATCCGAGCCGTACCGAGGAAGTCGCCAAGGTTCATAGCGCGAACCTCCCAAGCGACGTACTCGCGCGCACAGAATGCTTCCACGCGCGCGGCGGCCTCGCCCACTCCAAAGTGTCCTTCGCCCACGGTCTTGCCCTGAAGGGCGTGCACGCCTTCATGAACTCGACGCCGGAAAACAAGCGCCACCCCAACGACCAGGAAATGCTGGACACGTGGGGAAAAGACACGGATTTCGTGAAACGCGAGAACATCGAGCCGCTGCTCGAAGCGATCCTCGGGCAGCTTTCTCAGCGTCGCTGACTCGACGAGAGCGCGGCGACGAATAGCTGCGCGTTCACTCGGGGCGCACGCGAGAAAACCCCGGGCCCTCCGATCGCGGACAACCCGGGGTTTCGATGAAAAAGACAGGCCCTACAGCGCCTTCGAGATTGCCTCGACCGACGCCTTCGCATCGCCGAGCAGCATGCCCGTGTTCTCGTTGAAAAACAGCGGATTCTGCACGCCCGCGTAGCCGGCGCCCATCGAACGCTTAAACACGACCACGTGCTTCGCCTCCCACACCTTGAGCACGGGCATGCCCGCGATCGGGCTGCCCGGCTCCTCGGCGATCGGGTTCACCGTGTCGTTTGCGCCAATCACGAGCACGACGTCGACGTCGCCGAAGTCATCGTTCACCTCGTCCATCTCGAGCACGATGTCGTAGGGAACCTTCGCCTCGGCAAGCAGCACATTCATGTGCCCCGGAAGGCGGCCTGCAACCGGGTGGATGCCAAACGTGACATCAACGCCGCTCTCACGCAGCTTCTTCGTGAGTTCCGCGACCGGATACTGCGCTTGTGCCACGGCCATGCCGTAGCCGGGTGTAATCATGACCTTCGCGGCACCCTTGAGAAGCTCAGCAGTCTCTTCGGGCGTGATCTCGGTGTGCTGACCGTAATCACGCTCGGCGGAGGACGAGCCACCGTCGGAACCAAATCCACCGAGGATCACCGAGATGAACGAGCGGTTCATCGCCTTGCACATGATGTAGCTCAGGTACGCACCCGACGAGCCAACGAGCGCACCCGTGATGATGAGCAGGTTGTTGCCGAGCATGAAGCCCGCGGCCGCCGCGGCCCAGCCCGAGTAGCTATTGAGCATCGACACGACAACGGGCATATCGCCGCCGCCGATCGCCGCAACGAGGTGGAAACCAAGGAACAGCGCGAGGAGCGTGAGCAGGATGATTGAAGCCCAGCCCGCGAAGCCCTCGCCGCCACTCGCCATAAACACGATGCCGAGCACGAGCGAGAGCACAAGAACGCCGAGGTTGATCCAGTTGCGGCCCGGAAGCATGAGCGGCGCGCCCTTGATCTTCGCCGAAAGCTTCAAGTACGCGACGATCGAACCCGTGAACGTCACGGCACCGATGAAGATGCCGAGTGCGACCTCCCCCAAGTGGAACGTTTCCATCGCGGGCGAAATCCCGTGCGGGTGCAGGAAGCTATTGAAGCCAATAAGCACCGCAGAAAGGCCCACGAACGAGTGAAGCATCGCGATGAGCTCGGGCATGCCCGTCATCTC
Organism: Dermabacter sp. p3-SID358; assembly: GCF_025147465.1. GTDB lineage: Bacteria > Actinomycetota > Actinomycetes > Actinomycetales > Dermabacteraceae > Dermabacter. The sequence continues at coordinate 16,610 of NZ_JALXOZ010000021.1, read as the reverse complement.
GACCTTCCTCGACAGCACGATTCCCACGGCGGCGCCGATACCCATCGCGAGGGCGATGAGAATGAACGTCACGATCGGGCCATTGAAATGGACCGGATCCGCGTGCGAATTCACGAGGGCACGCGCGATCGTGGCGACGAGCGCAACGAGCATGCCCGCCGCGCCGAAAAGATTGCCGCGCTTCGCGCTCGTCTGGGCGCTGAGCCCCACGAGAGCGAGGATGAAGAGGATCGCCGCGGCGATATACGCGAGATTCGTGAGCCTCAAAGTCCAATCAATCAGCTGCATATCCACTTCTCAGCCCTCCCTCGAAAACATGGAGAGCATGCGGTGCGTGACCGTGAACCCGCCGAAAATGTTGATGCTCGCAATCACGATCGCGATGAACGACAAGATCGCGACCGCGATGTTCGCGCTTCCCACCTGCAAAATCGCGCCCACAAGGATGATGCCGGAGATCGCATTCGTTTCGCTCATGAGCGGTGTGTGGAGCGAGTGCGTGACCGACGTGATGACGTAGTAGCCCACCACGATCGCGAGCATCAGCACCATGTACTGCTCCGCCACTTGGAAGGGGCTCGCGAGCACGAGCGCCACACCAAGGATTCCGCCGATCACCGCCGCGACCGTTCCCGCGTGGGATTTCTTTGCTTTGGATGCTTCCGCGGGAGCGGGCGTCGCTTCGGGGGCCGGTGAGGCAGGCGCGGCCGAAACCTTCACGGGCGGCGGAGGCCACAGCACATCCGCCTCACCATCGTGCGCGAACGTCACGGTGATGCCGCGAACGATCGTGTCCTCGAAGTCGAGCATCATGACGCCATCCTTCTTGGGTGTCACGAGCTTCATGAGGTTCACGATATTTTGTCCATACAGCTGGCTCGCCTGGCCGGGAAGCCTACCCGCGAGATCGGTGTGGCCCACAATGATCACGCCGTTCTCGGTCTGATACACCTCGCCAGGCTTCGTGAGCTCACAGTTGCCGCCGTTTGCGGCAGCCATATCGACGATGACCGAACCGGGCTTCATGTTGTGCACATCCGCGGCCGTGAGAAGCACGGGAGCCTTGCGGCCCGGGATGTTCGCGGTCGTGATGACGATGTCCGCCTCGGCCGACTGGCGTGCATAGAGCTCCGCGGCGGCCTTCGCCTGGTCGCCCGTCATCTCCTTCGCGTAACCGTCCTCAGACTTCTCCGTCTTCGCCGGAATCGCGACGAACTCCGCACCCATCGACTCAACCTGCTCAGCAGCCTCGGGGCGAAGATCAGTGGCTTTCACGATCGCGCCCATCGAATTCGCCGTTCCGATAGCCGCAAGACCCGCAACGCCGGCCCCGATTACATACACGTTCGCGGGCGGCACCTTGCCAGCCGCCGTGACCTGACCGGTGAAGAGACGACCAAAGTTGCTCGCGGCTTCGATAACCGCCCTATAGCCGGCAATATTCGCCATCGAGCTGAGAACGTCCATCGACTGCGCACGAGAAATGCGCGGAACGGCATCCATCGCGAGAGCCGTGAGGCGTTGCTCCTTGAGCTCGTCAATGAGCTCGGGGTTACGACCAGGAGTCATGCGGGAAATCAGCACGGCGCCGGCAAGCATCTTTTCGCGCATTTCCCGCGGCGGAGTATCGAGGGTCGTGACGACATCGGATTGCCACACCTCCTCCCCCATGATCTCGGCGCCGGCTTCGGCGTAGGCGGAATCGAGGTATGAAGCGCGCTCTCCCGCGCCGCGCTCAACCGCGACCTCGTACCCAAGCTTGAGAAGCTTGCGAACGGTGTCGGGCGTGGCGGCAACGAGCGGCTGATCCTCGAGGCTTTCTCTCGGGATTCCGATTCGCAATGTCACTCCTTAGTGAGGGTGGCCCATGGGGCGCATGTGGCCTGCTACGAATCTACCCCGTGCACGCGAGGCATACGGTCCGTTCTCCTCTTCAGGTGGAGAAAAACGACGTCGTGAGCTCGGTTTGGCGCTGCCTGGTCACTTTTCTCCACCCTGAGTTGGCGGGGGTGTCCGACGGTTGCCCGGCCCCTCATGTTTAGAGCTTCGTGATTGGCGCGTAGCGTACGAGGAGGCGCTTCTTGCCGTGCGGGTCGCGGAACTGGACCTCGACCTGGAGCTTCTCCCCCGCGCCACTCGCGGAGATCACGGTGCCCATGCCGAAGCTATCGTGTGTCACGCGATCGCCAACCTCGAGACTTGGGATCTCGCTCGCCGTTTTCGCCTTCTTGCCGGAGCCAAAGCTCGGCCGCGACACGTCGCGTCGACCGCCACCCACGCCGAGGCCCGTCACGGAGGGGCCGCGCGTACTCGAGCCACCAAAGCCGCGGGAGCGACCCGAGGCGCCCCAACCGTCGGAACCGAAACCGCCTCCGTAGCCGCCGCCAAAATCGGCGTAGGCACGTGCGTTTCCGGCGCGGGCAACATGCACGAGAGCCTCGGGGATTTCCTCGAGGAAGCGCGATGCGGGGAAGAACTGGGGCGAGCCCCACGCGGCGCGCACGCTCGCGCGTGTGAGAAAGAGGCGCTCGCGCGCACGCGTGATCCCCACGTAGGCGAGGCGACGCTCCTCCTCGAGTTCCTTCGGGTCAGCGAGCGTGCGCTGATGCGGGAACGTGCCGTCCTCCATACCCGTGAGGAACACGATCGGAAACTCGAGGCCCTTCGCGGTGTGAAGGGTCATGAGCGTGACGAACTGGTCTTCGCCCTCGGGGATCTGATCGGAATCGGCAACGAGGGAAACCTTCTCGAGGAACTGATCGACGAGCGAGCCGGTGGGAGGTTCATCCTCTATCTCCGTTTCATCTTCGAATTCCGAGGCCGCGGCCTCTGCAGCGGCGAGATCAGCTTCAAAATCGGCGGCAACGCTCACGAGCTCCGCGAGGTTCTCGAGGCGGGATTCGTCTTGAGGGTCATCGCTACTTTGCAGTGACGCGTAGTAGCCGCTCTCGCTCAAGATCGACTCGAGCACCTCGCTTGGGCCCTCGCCTTTCTCGACCTGTTCGCGCACACGCCCCATGAGCGCCACGAACTTCTCGATCGCGCCGAGGGAACGCGTGGCGATTCCCGGGGCTTCGCTCGCGCGTTCGAGAGCCTCGCCGAAGCTGATGCGCTCCTGCTCGGCAAGCGCCGACACAGCGCCCTCGGCCCTCTCTCCTATTCCGCGCTTGGGCGTGTTGAGGATCCGGCGCAGGTTGATTTCGTCCGCAGGGTTCGTGAGCACGCGAAGGTACGCGATCGCGTCTTTGATTTCGCGGCGCTCGTAGAAGCGCGTGCCGCCCACGACCTTGTATGGGAGCCCCACGCGGATCAATTGATCTTCGAGCGCGCGCGACTGCGCGTTCGCGCGGTAGAAGACCGCGATATCGCCGGCCTTCGCGCCCTCGTCGATCAAGGCATCAATCTGGCGAGTGATGTAGCGGGCCTCGCCCTGCTCGTCGTCGGCGACATACAGCGTGATTTGCTGGCCATCGCCCTGATCGGTCCACAGCTTCTTGGGGCGCCGGCCCTGATTTTCCTTGATGACCGCATTCGCGGCGCTCAGGATCGTTTGCGTAGAGCGATAATTCTGTTCGAGAAGGATCGTGCGGGCACTCGGGAAGTCTTCTTCAAACTCGATGATGTTGCGGATCGTCGCGCCGCGAAACGCGTAAATCGACTGATCCGAATCGCCCACGACCGTGAGATCGGCGTGCGGATCCTCACCCACGAGCTCCCGCACGAGCTTGTACTGCGCGGTGTTCGTGTCCTGGTACTCATCCACGAGCACGTGACGGAACCGACGGCGGTAGCTCTCGCGAATCGCCGGATTCTCGGCGAGCAAGCGCACGGTCATCCCGATGAGGTCGTCGAAGTCCACGGCGTTCGCCGTGCGCAGGCGCTCCTGGTACTGCGTGTATACCTGCGCGATGGTGCGCTCGGCGGGATTCTTCGCATTTTCTGCCTGGGCCGCGTACTCCTCGGGGGCGATGAGCTCGTTCTTGAGCGAAGAAATCTTCGACTGGAAGGCGCGCGGAGGATGCTGCTTTGAATCGAGTCCGAGATCCTTCGCAATGTTCGTGATGAGCCGCTTCGAATCGGCCGAATCGTAGATCGAGAACGTCGACTTGAGCCCAGCGGCTGCGGCATCGCGCCTGAGGATGCGTACGCACGCCGAGTGGAAGGTCGACACCCACATGTAGCGTGCCGCGGGCCCGATGAGTGCCTCGACTCTCTCTTTCATTTCGGAGGCGGCCTTGTTCGTGAAGGTAATCGCGAGGATCTCGCCGGGAAGCGCTTCGCCGCTGCGCAAGAGGTGGGCGATGCGGCGCGTGAGCACGCGGGTTTTCCCGGAACCCGCGCCGGCTACGATCAGGAGCGGGGAGCCGCGGTGCTCAACGGCGTCGCGCTGGGGTGGGTTCAGCCCCTCGACGATCTCTTCAAGGGCGCTCTCATCACGCCCGCCCCATGCCGCGAAGTTTTCGTGGCGCACGGGTTCGGGTTCTTCGGGAACCGGCTCGAAATGTGGGATCGGTTCGGGGCTCATCGATTCTGACGCTTCCTCGCCGAATGCGGTTGCCCAATCTTCGGGCGGGGCGTCCTCGGAAAAATCCCAGTCATCCGGAGGCGGGCAAGCGTCGGAATCTCCCCGCGCGCCCCCAAAATCTGCTGAGCGCTCCGGACTCACACCGCTCCCCGCACTTGCGACGCCTGGATCGCCCTCACCCCCGCTTCCGTCGCCATTCTTGCCGCTCCCACTCTCACCGAGCGCGCGGAAGGACTCCGGAAGCGGGAAATCGTCGAAAAGCGAGGACATTCAATTACCTTCGATAGCGGTGTGGATCGGGCCGTGGGCTTTGCAGGTCGCTGCCCAACCCGCCCCTCCAACTGGTGTGAATTGTGCGGGGCGAGCTTTACATGAACACGCCGATAGCGATGTTGACGACGATACCCACGGGGATCGCGAACCACACGGGTGCGGGCGTTGCTTCGCGCTTCTTGACCGCCATGAACGCGCACGCCGCAACGACGACCGAGAGCACGAGCTTAATGCCGATCGCGATGTGGTTGATGGCCATGCCATCGATGATGCCGATAACCGCGGCGATGAGGCCAAGCACCGGTGCTGCGGCAGACATGTGCGCCATGCCGGGAAGTGGCTCGCGGGTTTTTGCCGCGGCGATCCACATGCCGAACGCGCCCGCCCAACAAAGAATGTGCAAGAACACGAAAATCATCATGAGTGTGTACATGTCTCCACTCTACGAAAGGGGTGAGACATTTAAACTCAAGCGCTCCGCGAAGGTCGCTCGCATCACGTCGAGGGTGCGCAGCTTTCTGCGAGAATGGTCCGCGATGAACGACTCCTCGACGCCCACGCCCCTCACCACGCGGCAAAAAATTCGCCACGCGCTTCTCGCGGCGATCTCCATCGCGATCGCCGCGATCGTGATCGTATGGCTCATCCCCCGCGCGGTGGACACGTCGTGGGAGCACATCTTCGCCTCCTTTGACGGAATTAGCTGGTGGTGGATTCTCTTCCTTATTTTTGTGGCCCTGGTCGTGCTCGCGATCGATTCCGTGGGGTTCGCCGCGTGCTTTCGCGGAGTGGGCTTGAGAGTCGCCTCCGAAACGAATGCCATCGCGCAAGCGGTCACAGTCGTCGTTCCCATGGGCTCGACGATCTCGCTCGGCCTCATCTACGCACGGCTCAAACGCGCCGGTCTTGGCATAAAAAGAATTGCCTCGGGCACGCTTCTCGCCTCGCTCGCCGATATTCTCGCGCAAATCCTCTTGCCCATCCTCGCCGTCGCACTCGTGGCCCTTTCGCCACTCGATATTCCGCTGTGGGGCCGCATCGCCCTCGTCGTTGCCGCAGCGATCGCCCTCGCCCTCACGTGCGCCGCGCTCGGATTCCTCTCGAGTGAAAAACTCTTGCGGAGCCTCCTTGTCCGCGTGCAAAAAGTCGTAGATGCCTTCAACGAGGGCTTCGGCGGTCAAAGCCGTGACCTCGTTTCGCCCGCACTCGATACGCGAAAAATGGCGGTGACCGATGCCCATGGTTCGCGCGTGTTGATTCTCGGCGCGCCGACGCTCGCGCGACTCGCACAAGGCTTCGCGTTCATCGCGTGGTGCATGCTCGGTTACGGGTTTGAGATCAGCCCGCTCGTTCTGTTTGGAATCTACGCTCTCAGCCGATTGCTTTCTCTCATTCCTTTGACACCAGGCGGCATCGGCGTGATCGACGTGGGCGTCGCGTGGGCGCTCGTCCAATGCGGCGCCCCGAGCGCTGCGGCTGTTTCGTGTGCGCTCGCATTCACACTCAGCCAGGTTCTCACGCCTGCTCTCGCCGGCGCGCTCGCCATCCCGATCGGAGTTCGCGATGCCGAAGCTGATGCCAAGACCAGGAGGGCCTAAAGCCCGCGCCTCTCCATGAACGCGGCAAGTTCGGCGAAGAACATCTTCCTCGGGGCCTCGAACGCGAGGGCCATGTCGTGCGTTGCCCCCGGAATCCGCGCGATCGTCAGATCCCGCCCCGCGTTGCGGGCGTTCGTCACCTGCTGCTCGACGTTCAAGATCGCATCGCTCGTGTAGGCGCGGCGGCTGAAGAAGAGGCCGAGAGCCGAGCGCGTCGATGCCGTCATGAATATCGGCTCGCGAATATCGAGCCCGCGCGCGAGCTCGGATTGGGCGCGCGCGACTGCGGCAAGCGTGCACGCAGGCATCGGGAATGACTCAAACGGCTTGTACGGCACGTGCCAGTCCCACTGCCCGCCAAAATCAGCGTGGAGAGTGCGGGCGTAGAAGTCGGGCAAACCTGGCACGACAGTCTGCAGCGGCCGGATCCGCGCAAGCATCTCGAGTTCCGGCAAGAGGGCTCGTCTCGCAAGGGGCCCGCCATGCAGTTCCAGCCACGGGGAATTGAGCAGGAGGGCCGACGCTTGCCCGGAATTCTTCGCCGCCCACGTCACCGCGGTGAGGCCGCCAGTGGAATGAGCGTAGATCACTGGTTTCTTCGGGCTGAGGCCGCGCTCGCGCGCATCGTCGCTCGCGATCTCAATCGTGCGGGCGATTTCTTCCCCGTACTCGCCCACGTCACCAATCGCGGTCGCCACATCGCCGTCGCGAAGCGAGCGACCATTGCGGCGCAGGTCAATCGCCCAAAAATCGAAACCGCGATCGTTGAAGAACTGGGCAACGTGCGGGTGGAAGAAGTAGTCGGACCAGCCGTGGAGATATAGCGCGATCGCCCCCGTGGCGAGTTTCTGCGGTGCGCGGCGAGCGATGGTGACGAAGCCGCACGGACCGAAAGCATCCTCGCCAAGGTCGTGGTGGGCGATGTCAAATCCATCGGCGATCAATGCCGAGTCATCAATGGGTGGGTAAGTGCGGTTGTGCAGGGCGGGCATCGCTTTGGGATTCCTTCATCGGTATTCGCGCTCGATCGCGCATCTCTTTGCCGTCACGAAGAGCCGTGTGGGGTGTGACGTGACCCCGCGCGGGTGTGCCTCTACTTTAAGTCCCAGGCGCCGCAGTGTAACCTAGAGTCCGAAACTTACTCTCCAGGGCGAAATCCGCCCGCATGTTCGACGCACAGGGGGTCGTACCTATGGGTCGTGGCCGTCAGAAAGCCAAACAGGCCAAGATTGCTCGGGACCTCAAGTACTACAGCCCGCCTACTGACCTCAATGCGCTCCAGCGCGAACTGAGCGGAAAGAAGAACGAGTCCACGTCGTGGGACGAAGACGACCGCTACGAAGACAAGTGGGCGAGCGAATACGATGATTGGGACGACGAGGACGAGGAGTCCTGACCCCGCCTCTGCTCTCCCCCTCCTCTCCCCCCTTTACTTGGATTGACGTAGCTAAACGGCTGTAACTCTTCGCCAGTTACAGCCGTTTAGCTACGTCAATCCTCTTTTTTCTTGGAGGGAGGGGAAGAAAAAAGGGGAGGGAAAGCAGCCCCCACCGTGGATTCCATAGGGTTTGCGGGCGTTATCCGAACGGCTCAAACCCCCACATCTTCTATGCAATCCACGAATTAAGCAGTGACGAGGACCGGGCCGCCGTCGGCTCCCTTCGCCCCTTGCACGAGCACATCGCTTGCACCGCGCGGCTCTGGCAGGGATTCGCGCGTGACAACCTCACCGATCACCCGCGAGCGCACCCCCTCGGCTTCGAAAAGACGCACGATCTCGTCGGCACCCTCGGCGCTCGCGACCGCGACCATGCCGAGCCCCATGTTGAGAGTCGCCTCGAGATCAGCGAGCGGCACGCTTCCCCACTCGCCGATGAGTCGGAATACCGCGCCGGGCTCCCATGATCCGCGACTCACGCGCGCGCCGCACTCGCTAGGGATCACACGTGCGAGGTTGGCGGCAAGCCCGCCGCCCGTCACGTGGGAAAGGGCGTGCAGTTTTCCGACGCCCGCCTGCTCAAGGACGCGCAGAATCTGCGCGCTGTAGATGTGCGTCGGGGTGAGAAGTTCTTCGCCGAGGGTCTTCCCGAATTCGTCGATGTGCTGCTCGAGGCTCAGCCCCGCGTGGCTCACGACGGCGCGCACGAGTGAGTAGCCATTCGAGTGGAGACCGCTCGAATCTATGCCGATGAGCACGTCGCCAGCGCCAACGCGCTCCGCGCCGAGCATCTCGGAGGCTTCGACTACACCGACGGCGGCCCCCGCGACGTCGTAGTCGTTTTCGCCCATGAGGCCGGGGTGCTCAGCGGTCTCGCCGCCCACGAGGGCGGTATCAGCGAGGACGCAGCCCTCGGCGATGCCACGCACGATGTTGGCAATGCGCTCGGGGTGCACCTTGCCGCACGCGATGTAATCGGTCATCGCGAGGGGTTTCGCTCCGCTCACGACGATGTCGTCGACAACCATGGCCACGAGGTCCTGGCCAATCGTGTCGTGGATGTCGAGGGCCTGGGCGATCGCGATCTTCGTGCCCACGCCGTCGGTGCTCGAGGCAAGCAATGGGCGCTCGTAGTTCTTGAGGGCGCTCACGTCGATGAGGCCCGCGAATCCGCCGACGCCGTCAATGACGTTCGTGCCGTGGGTCTTCTTGACGGCCGCCTTCATGAGTTCGACGGCGCGGTCGCCCGCGTGAGTGTCGACCCCCGCGGCGGCATAGGTGAGGCCTTGGCCTTCGCGTGCCTCGGTCATTTCTGAACCTCCTTGTCGGCCATTCCAAGCAGTTCGCGGCCTTCGGAATCGGGGGCGGGAAGTGGGATCGGGTATTCGCCTGTGAAGCAGGCGGAGCACAGTGTGCTCGGTGACTGGCGGGTGGCGCGCACCATGCCGTCGAAGCTGATGTAGCCGAGGGAGTCGGCGCCGATCGAGCGGCTGATTTCTTCCGTGTCGAGGCCGTTGGCGATGAGCTGAGCGCGATCCGCAAAATCGATGCCGTAATAGCAGGGCCACTTGACGGGCGGCGAGCTGATCCGCACGTGAACTTCACTCGCACCAGCCTCGCGCAGCATGCGCACGACGGCGCGCTGCGTGTTGCCGCGCACGATCGAATCGTCGATCACGACGAGGCGCTTGCCCTCGATTACCTCGCGCAAGGGGTTCAGTTTAAGGCGAATACCGAGCTGGCGCAGCGTTTGCGTGGGTTGAATAAAGGTGCGACCCACGTACGCGTTCTTGACCATGCCCTGGCCGTAGGGAATGCCGGATTCTTGGGCGTAGCCGATCGCGGCGGGAGTTCCCGATTCGGGCGTGGGGATCACGAGATCTGCCTCGACGGGGTGCTCGCGCGCGAGTTCGCGGCCCATCTCGATACGGGACTCATTGACGCTTCGCCCATTGAGGTTCGTGTCGGGGCGGGCAAGGTACACGTATTCAAAAACGCAGCTCTTGCGTGCGGGCTCGAGCACTTGCTCGCAGCGCAAGCCGTCTTCGTCGATCGCGATCAGTTCGCCCGGGGCAACCTCGCGCACGAAGCTCGCGCCACAAATGTCGAGCGCAGCAGTTTCGGAAGCGACAACCCAGCCGTTCGAGAGCCTGCCGAGTACGAGAGGGCGAATGCCCTGAGGGTCGCGCGCAGCGTAGAGGGTCTTTTCGTTCATGAGCACGAAGCAGTACGCCCCGCGAATGCGCCCCATGAGGTCTTTAATATTCGCTTCAAGCGTTCCTTCATGGTTCAGCAGGGCCGTCACGATCGCCGTGTCGGTCGTATTGCCCTGTTTAAGCTCGCCAGTTTTTGAGTCGCCTTGACGCTCATGGAGCAACTGGAGGAGCTCAAACGTATTGACGAGGTTGCCGTTATGGGCGAGAGCGATCGTGCCATCGGGCCGGGGGCCGAGCGTCGGTTGGGCGTTAACCCAGTGGCTCGCTCCCGTCGTCGAGTAACGCGTGTGGCCCACTGCCATGTGACCCTGGAGAGTCTTGAGATTGCCCTCATCGAAAACCTGAGACACGAGGCCCATGTCCTTATAGACCAAGATCTGCTTACCGTTCGAGGTTGCAATACCCGCGGATTCTTGCCCGCGGTGCTGAAGAGCGTACAGCCCGAAGTAGGTGAGGGTGGCGACGTCCTCCCCTGGCGCGAACACACCAAAAACACCGCACTCGTCCTGCGGGCGGCGATCGTCGGGGAGGAGGTCGTGGGTCAGTCGTCCGTCTGCGGCTAGCACTAATCCAGTCTAATACGGCGCTTGAGCCCCCCCCCCGTGGATTGCATAGACGTTGTGGGGGTTTGGACCTGCTCACGAAACCCCCACAAACCCTATGCAATCCAGTAAGCGCATGGGCGGACCGCTCACGAAACCCCCACAAACCCTATGCAATCCAGGTATTGGGGTCCGACGGTTGCCTCCCCACCGCCGACTCTTACTTCTGCTTCACGCGCCTTCGCTCGAGCACCCAGTCGACGATCACGGCGACGAGGGCAAGTCCAACGCCCACAAAGATCACCCCGTACAGCGCCGCGATCAGGAGCGGGGCGATCTCGAAAACGCCACGGAACATACCCCACACGAGGCCCGTAAGAGCGCCGACCACGAGGGCGAGGACGACCCACCCGCCGAGGTTCATTCGACGCTCGCGACGCACGAAAAGAGCGGTGGGCTGAACCGAATCGGAGGACTCGGCAGCGTCGCTGCTCTGGGGGGCGTCGGACCCGAGACCTTCCCCTGCGCCTGCAACCTCCTGAGGGCTCCCCGCTTCACCGGTCGCCCGCGAAACTTCGGTTTCCTCAACGTTTTCAGGCGCGTTTTCGCTCGTCACGTGTCAGTTCTCCTCGATACTAGTGGCGGGCCCGGCAGACTTTTCCGCAGCGATACGCCGGGCGATTGGCACGGGCAGGATCGTAGAAAGGTCGCTACGTTCACCGGAGGCGCTCACTCCGCCGCCCTTCGCGCGCCCCTCGGACCAGCTCAGCTCTCCCGCGGCAAGGCGCATCCAGGTCGAGGCATCCATCTCGACGACCGCGGGCGGCGTGCCGCGCGTGTGGCTCGTCCCCTCAATAATCTGCACGGCACCGAACGGAGGAACGCGCAGTTCGACGGCGCCGCCGGGGTATTCCTCGGCGAGCACCTGGAGGGTGAAGCGAACCGCGAGCGCAAGACTCGACCGCGGGGTGCTTTCGCGCAGCTCACACCAGGAACGGATCGCGGCCGCACCGTCGGAAATGGGGATCGCCTTACGCGCAGGCACCGTCGGACCCCTCCCCCGCGAGGCGCCCTTCGCCGGGAATGAGTGAGTGAACCGCGATTGTGTCGTCGCGATCCGGGCCCACGCCGATCGCCGAAATGCGGCAGCCTGCAAGTTCTTCGAGGCGGCGCACGTAGTTTTGTGCTTCGACCGGGAGGTCATCAAACGTGCGCGCCGTGGAGATGTCCTCGCTCCAGCCGGGCATCGTTTCGTACACGGGCTTCGCGTGGTGGAACTCCGTTTGCGTCATAGGCATGTCGCGGTGGATTTCGCCGTCGATCTCGTAGGCGGTGCAGATCGGCACCTCGTCGAGTCCGGTGAGAATGTCGAGCTTCGTGAGCACAAGATCGGTGAAGCCGTTAATGCGCACGGCGTGACGGATCATGAGGGCGTCGTACCAGCCGCAGCGGCGCGGGCGACCCGTGTTCACCCCTACCTCGTGCCCCTCCACCTGGAGGTACTCGCCCCACTTGTCGAAAAGCTCGGTGGGAAACGGGCCCGCGCCCACGCGAGTCGTGTAGGCCTTGACGATACCGATCGCACGGTCGATGCGCGTGGGGCCAATGCCCGAGCCCGTGCAGGCGCCACCGGCGGTGGGGTTCGAACTCGTGACGAACGGGTAGGTGCCGTGGTCAACGTCGAGGTAGGTCGCTTGACCGCCCTCCATGAGCACGAGTTCACCGCGGTCGAGCGCACTATTGAGCATCTCGGTCGTGTCCACGACCATGGGGCGGATCCGCTCGGCGTACTTGAGCAGGCCTGCCACGATCTCCTCAACCTCCACAGCCCGACGGTTGTAGAGCTTCACGAGAACCCCGTTCTTTTGGCGAAGTGAGCCCTCAACCTTCTGTCGAAGGATCGACTCGTCGAAGAGGTCCTGGACTCGAATCCCGAGGCGGCCAACCTTGTCCATGTACGCGGGGCCAATGCCGCGGCCGGTCGTACCGATCGCGCGCTTGCCGAGGAAGCGCTCGGTGACGCGGTCCATCGTTTGATGGAAGGGGGCGACGATGTGGGCGTTCGCGGAGATGCGCAAGTGCGACGTATCAACGCCTCGTGATTCGAGCGTGTCGATTTCCTCGAAGAGCGCATCGAGGTTCACGACCACGCCGTTGCCGATCACGGGGGTGGCGTTCGGCGAGAGGATCCCGGCGGGAAGGAGCTTGAGCTCGAACTTCTCGCCGTGAACCACAACCGTGTGGCCTGCGTTATTTCCGCCGTTGGGCTTGACGACGTAATCGACGCGATCGCCGAGGAGATCGGTCGCCTTTCCCTTTCCCTCATCGCCCCATTGGGCTCCAACGATCACGATCGCGGGCATGACATCTCCTTGTGCGCGGCGCTCTCGCGCGCGATAGCGAAACAGCAAAGGCCCATTTTACGCGGGGCAGGCGCCGAGGTTAAGGGGCGAGCGTTGTGGCGTCGCTCAGGTTCGGATCGGATTCAGCGATGAAGTCGCGAAGGCGCTCGACCTCTCCGGCCTCGCCTATTGCTTCGGCGGCGCGCACGAGGTGGAGGAGGCACAGGAGAAAACCGCGATTCGGCTCGTGGCTCGAGGGAATTTCGCCCTGGCCTCGCCAGCCGGCGCGGCGCAGAGCGTCTAGGCCGCGGTGGTACCCGACGCGCGCGAAGGCGTAGGCCTCGATGACATCGCCGTCGGCGCTCGCCTCTTCTGCGAGCAGCGCCCACGCGAGAGGCGAGGTCGGGTTGTCAGCCGCGACCTTCCTCGGGTCCTCGCCCTCGCGCTCGCGCACGGGGCGGTCAAGTGCGTCGGGAAGGTGGGTCGGTTTCGGGCCGAGGAGGTTGCCGCCGAGCTCCGGGCGAGGGCGGGACGTCGTGTTATCGCTCATACCCCCACCCTACAAAGGCCACACGTGGCTCATCCTGCACGCAAGCTTCTTCAGAAGGGTCCGGCCACAACCTGCAACAATAGGAGGCATGACTGAGACCCTTGACGGTTCCGAGCTCCTCACGGGGCCCCAGGCCGGAGGAGTGCTCGAGGCGGCCGTCACGAATGCCGGCGGCGAGCTTGTCGATTGGACGCTCGACCATGTCGATCACAGGCCCTCGCGCTCCACGAAAGCCATGTTTCGCACAAAGGTGCGCTGGGTAGAGCTCGACGGCCCCGAGGCCGAACCGCGCGATGAGCTCTTCGGCGTGAGCGCCCACATCGGCGAGCAGGAAAAGAACGTGCTCGCCCCCGAACAGTCCCTCGTGATGACCGACGGCGACATGAACGTGCGCGTGTGGCGCTACCCCCACGACCCGTGGCTGCCGATGCTCCCACAAGTGTGCTACCCGGATGTTCTCCACGAAACTCTCGCACAGCTCGGCGTGCCCACGGGATACGCGGAGGGCACTCCCGTGCCGGTCGAAGTCGTGAGCTATCGACCCGGCCGCCGCGCCGTGCTCAAGGCAACCCTCGCGGACCGCAACGTGTTCCTCAAGGTCTTCCAGCCGCACACGACCTCAAGCGTCGTCAATCTTCACCGGACCCTGCTCGACGCTCACGTTCCCGTGCCCGCAGTCCTCGGTACGACCGAGGGTCTCGTGGTTCTTGCTGAACTTCCCGGTACCGTTCTCGCGAAAGCCGTGATTGACGAGGGAGAGCGCGCGTGCCACGCAGCTGATCTTGTCGCGATGCTCGATCGCCTCCCCGTGTCCCTCATGAACCAGCCCGTGCGCCCCCCGTGGACAGACTCAGCGGAGTTCTACGCCGGCGTCGTCGCCTCAAGCCTCCCCTCGCTCAAGGATCGCCTCGACGTTCTCGTGTACCGCATTGAACTCGGGCTCGCCGACGTCGAGCGCAGGATTGGCCTCGAGCCAACCGAAGTGGTCCACGGCGACTTCTACGAGGCGCAGGTGTTCGTGGACAATTCCCGCGTCGTTGGCGTCCTCGACATTGACGGGGTTGGTCCGGGTCGCCGCGCCGACGACCTCGCGTGCCTGTGCGCCCACCTCTCTGTGCTTGGCGACTACGCGAATCAGGGTCGCCTGACGCTCGACATTCACGAACGGGTCGCGGAGGCGATTCGCACGTGGTATCCCGTTTTCGCGAACCGCGTTGACCCGCAAGAACTCGCACTGCGCGCCGCAGGTGTGGTCCTTTCCCTCGCAACGGGCCCGCACCGCCAGCAGGAGCCCGATTGGGAACGCGCCACGGAAGCGATGGTTCGCGTTGCCGAAACGTGGGTGCAGGTCGCCGAGTACGGGCCGCACTACGTGGGGCCCATGCCGGGCGGGCTCATTTCCGGATCTGACGCCACCCGACCCCGCACGGATGCCACGACGAGTGCCGAGGCGACGAGCACGCCGGCGGGCGACGCCGATGGCACGCCAGCCGAACAACCGGCACAGGACCCCTCGCCGTCGCCGATCATCGTGCCGTCCGTTCCGAGCGCCGACACCTCGTTCGCCCACGGCGCCGCCCACTTCGAGCAGGATCCAACGATTCCCCTCCCGCCGATTCCAGAGCTGTCCGGGCAGCAAATGGAACTCGCGCTCGGCGGCGCCAACGAACAGCCCCACGAACACTTCGGGCGCGCGGGCATCACGATGTCCCCGCCCACCCCCGTCTACGTGCCGGGAATGCGGCGACGCCCTCACGTGCGCCCCGCGCGCCACGCATTCCTGAAGTCGATGGAGGCGGCGCGACCGTCGGAACCCCCGCGACGTAATACTCACCGCGCCGATGCTGCCGAGGGTCCTCCAGCGAAGGCCAACGAGGAAGGAGAGAGCTGATGCGCGCGATCGTTCAGAAGGTGAATGGAGCGAAAGTCGAGGTGCTCGACGCTCACGACAGCCCCCGACGCACAACAGGCGAGTTCGAGGGCGAGGGGCTCGTCGTGCTGCTTGGTATCACGCACGACGATGGCGAGAGCGCGGTCGAGACGATGGCGCGAAAGATCTGCGAGCTGCGCATCCTCGACGACGAAAAATCCGCGCTCGATAAGAACGCGCCCGTCATGATCATTTCCCAGTTCACGCTGTATGCGGACGTGCGCAAGGGGCGCCGTCCGAGCTGGAATAAAGCCGCCCCCGGGCCCGTTGCGGAGCCACTCGTGCAGCAGGTCATTGACAGGGTGCGCGAGCGTGGCCTCACCGTGTACGAGGGCGAATTCGGTGCACACATGCAGCTCAGTATCACGAACGATGGTCCCATGACGATACTCATCGAGACCGAGTAGGGTGGATGCATGACATACACACTGGTACTGCTCCGCCACGGCGAGAGCGAATGGAATCAAAAGAACCTGTTCACCGGTTGGGTCGACGTTCCTCTTTCGGAGAAGGGCCGCGGCGAAGCCACTCATGGCGGCGAGCTCATCAAGGAATCGGGCATCCTTCCCGACGTTGTGCACACGTCGCTCCTGCGCCGCGCCATCATGACCGCGAACCTCGCGCTTGATGCCGCTGATCGTCACTGGATCCCCGTGAAGCGCGATTGGCGCCTCAACGAGCGCCACTACGGCGCGCTCCAGGGCCTCGACAAAGCCGAAACCCGCGACAAGTACGGCGACGAGCAGTTCATGCTGTGGCGCCGCTCGTTCGATGTTCCGCCGCCCGCCATCGAGGAAGGCAGCGAGTTCAGCCAGGACGACGACCCCCGCTACGAGGGCACCGAGGTTCCGAAGGCCGAGTGCCTCAAGGACGTCATTGCGCGCTTCCTCCCCTACTGGGAAGAGGGCATCAAGCCTGACCTCGCCGCCGGTAAGACCGTTCTCGTGGCTGCGCACGGCAACTCGCTTCGCGCCCTCGTGAAGTACCTCGACGACATCTCTGACGAAGACATCGTCGGCCTCAACATCCCGACCGGCCAGCCGCTTGTCTACGAGCTCGACGAAAACTTCAAGCCTGTCACCAAGGGCGGCCGCTACCTCGATGAGGAGGCCGCGCGTAAGGCGGCAGAGGCCGTCGCCAACCAGGGTAAAAAGTAGACTCTCGAATTCCATAGGGGTTGTGGGGGTTTCGGGCTC
>NZ_JALXOZ010000020.1 GCF_025147465.1 Dermabacter sp. p3-SID358 | reverse complement strand
TCCCCACTAGTCGGTAACTGATTTCTCAGTCCAACTAATGGGGAGCAGTTCATCGTAGCCCGGGGCGCCTTCGCGTAAGGAACCGTCGGAATTTCTAGCCCTTGACGCCGCCCGCTGCGGCAAAGCCGGTACCAAGGCTCCGGCCGAGCGCGAGGTACAGCACCACGATCGGCGCCGAGTAGAAGATCGAGAACGCCGCGAGCTGGCCGTACGCCACCTGACCGTACTGCGAAGAGAACGTGTACAGGGTGACGGCTGCGGGAAGTTTCTCAGGGCTCAGCAGAAGCATGAACGGCACGAAGAAGTTGCCCCACATGCCCACGAACGTGAAGATCGTGGCGACCGCGAGACCGGATTTCATGAGCGGCAGCACCACGGACCTAATCGTGCGGAGAACGCCCGCCCCCTCAGTCCATGCGCTTTCCTCAATCTCGACGGGAACCGAGTCGACGAAGCCCTTCGTGAGGAAGATAGCGTAGGGCAGCGACGAGGTCGCGAGGAACAGGATCGCCGCAGGCATCGAGTCCACGAGGTTGACCTGCACGAACATCGAGTACACGGGGATCATGATCGCCGTGATCGGTAGGCCCGTGGAGAACAGGATGCCTAGCAGGAGCGGGCGGCGGGCGCGAAAACGGTAACGCGAGAATGCATACGCGCACAGCACAGCGACGGTCATCGTGATGATCGTGGCGCAGCCGCACAGCACAAGCGAATTGAGGAGCGGGCGGAACGTCGTCTCCTCGTTCCAGATCGCTTGATAGTTGCCGAAACTCCACTGCTTCGGCACCTTCACGGCGAGCGTCGCTTCGGTGTCGAAGGAAGCGAGCACGACCCAAAGAATCGGGATCGCGAAGCTCACGCTGATAAGGGCGATGAGGATCGAGGAGAGCACGGAAGCGAGGCGCCCACGCGCGGTGTGTGGCTGATCGACGCGGTCGCTTGTTCCCCGCTTTTTCGTGGGAGTTGCGGTCGTCATCGCTTGTCCTCCTCGGGCAGAAGCTTCAGGTAGATGAGAGAGGCAATCGCCCCGATCGCGAGAAGAATCAGCGCGACCGCGGTGCCGTAGCCGAGCTGGCCGTACGAGAACGCCTGCTCATACATATACAGCGGAAGGGTTTGGCTACGGCCGGAAGGCCCGCCGCCCGTCATGATGAAGATGAGGCCAAACACCGAGAGGGTCTGCAGCGTAATCAGCATGAGGTTCGTGGCGATCGCGGTGCGCATGAGCGGGACGGTGATGCTGATAAATCGCTTCCACGCGCCGGCGCCATCAATCTCGGCTGACTCGTACACGTCTTTCGGAATAGAGGTGAGCGCCGCCGAATAAATCAGCATCGTGAATGCCGTACCGCGCCAAATGTTCGCGAACGAGACCGCGAGAATCGGAGCGCTGAACAGCCAGTCCTGACCCGGCAAACCAATGCTCGTGAGGAGCGTATTGAGCGAACCTTGATCCGCGAAGAACGTGTACAGCAGGTACCCCGCGACGACTTCGGGGAGGATCCAGGCGAGGATCACGACCGACGTGCCAATGAAGGTGACGAGGCGGTTCGCTTTCTCCATGAGGAGCGCGAGCACCATGCCGAGAAGGTTCTGCCCGATCACCGCGGAGACGACCGTGAAGATGAGGGTGAGAACGACCGCATTCCAGAAGCGGTCGTCTCCGAAGGCCGTGAGGAAGTTGTCGATTCCCACGAACTTCACGGTCTTCGCGTTTTCTCCGCGTACCGCCTTATTCGTGAAAGCCAAGTAGATCGAGTAGAAAACGGGACCGAACATGAAGATCGCCATGAGCAGGAACGCCGGAACCATGAGTAGGCCTCGGCGGGCGGTAAGGCGGTTGCCGAGAGGCGCGCGGTTTCTCGGCGGCGCAGCGCCCCGCGGGGGAGTGGTGACGGTATCGACGGAAGTACTCATGCCTTACGCACCTCGATGTTGTCCTTGCCGACAAGCTCGGCGAGTTTGGAGTCGTACCAGGCTGCGGCCTGCTCGGGTGTTTTGTCGCCCACCATCACGGTGTCCATCGCGTCCTGGAGCGCGGAGGACACTTCGGGGTAGATCGCAAAAGCCGGCCGGTAGTAGGCGGTCTCGAAAATGTCGGTAAAGAATCCGACGGTTGGCGAGTAGGTCCTGTACTCCTCATTTTGCGCGACGTCCTTTCTCGTCGTGAGGTTGGCGCCGCTTTTATTGCGGTACACGAGGCTTTCGAGCGTGCACAGTTCTTTGATGAGCTCGAACGAAAGCTCGCGATCGCGCGCGTGCGTGGGAATCGTCCAGCCCCAGCCACCGGCGAGAGTCGTGGAGCCCGGATCCTCACCGTTCTGGGTGGGCATTTGGGCAAGGCCGACGTCGTCCTGCCAAGTGGGCCACGGCGCCGGGCCATCTTCGGCCCATTGGTTCGAGATCCACGAACCATCGATGAGAATGCCAAGCTTTCCAGAGGGAAACATCGTCGACTGAACGGCCTCGGCGATATTCGGGTCGAGGTGCTGGGAGGTGGGAAGCGTGAGCTTTTCGTCGAACTGACGCTTGTAGAACGCCAACGTGTCGATAAACCCCTGCGAGCCCGCAATCCACTTCTTCGCATCGGAGTCGTAGAGCGTGTCCTTCGTACCGTAGAGCAGCATCTCGAAGCCCTGCATCGAGGCTTTCTCACCCTGGGCCTTGCCGCAGTACATGAACATTCCGGTAGCGTCGACATTCGCGTCGCGGATAGCCGCGGCCGTTTCCGCGACTTCGTCCCACGTGCCCGGCTGCCACTCGGTGGGCAGCCCCGCTTTCTCAAACACCTTCTTGTTGTAGTAAATGCCGCGCGTATCGGTCTCGGTGGGAATGCAGTGCACAACCCCGTTAGGGTCGACGGCTGCCTCTTGCGAGGCGGGATAGAGGTTCTCCCAACCTTCCCACCCCTTCACGAGGTCATCGATCGGCTGAATATACCCGGCAGCAACATCCGAAAGGAGAATGAACGTATCTTCGAAAACGAGGTCAGGGCAGCTGCGCGGCGACGACATGAGGAGCTCGTTCTTCGTGAAGTAATCGTTTTCCGCAGCCACGATCGGCACGAGCTCAACACTCACTCCCGGATGCTTCTTCGTGAACTCCGCGATGATCTTCGTGAGCCACTGTTTGAGAGTCGTACCCGAACCAAACTGCTGATAGGCGACCCGGAGTGTCGACGAATCGCGGCCACCTGAGCAGCCCGCGAGCATGGCAAGCGGAAGAGTGCTTGCGATCCCTCCGGTCACCTTCAAAAAGGTTCGTCTTGACGGGCGCTCCGTCACTGTCGTTGATGGACGCATCGTTGCGTTCTCCTCACTTCGCGAACTCGCCAGTGTAGGTGGCTTCACTGCCGTAGAGCGCGCGGGTCATGGCGCTGACCTTGGTGGACTGGTCGCCGGGTTGGAGCTCGTAGGTCACGTAGGCGCCATAGCCATCCTCAACGGTGCGTCGCGCCGTGTTCTCAATGCCCTCGAGGGAGATCCCGCTGGCGGCGGAGAGGTCTATTGCGGCGGCTCCGTAGCGCTCTTTCGGAAGTCCCGGTACGTCGAACACGTTGTACTGGTTGTAGTAGGGGTTCCAGGCGTAGTCCACGAGATCTCCAGCGCGCACACCCTGGTGTTCTGCATTCTCAGAGCTCGGGCCAATGAAATAGAACGAAATGATGCGGTTGGGGAGCCGTTTACGAAGCGAAGACAGCATCGAGATGAATGAGAAATCATTCGGCTGCCCGGTGTTGTTCTTCCCGTATTCGACCCACTCGTCGTCGAGATCCACGCCGTCGAGTCCGTAGCGCCGAACCGTGCGGGAAACCTGCTTCGCGAAGTCGTCTGCAGCTTTGGGGGTAGGGAAATTCGCGAAGCCAGCGCCCTCGTGATTGCCGAGAACAGAGAGGAGAACCTTGATGCCGCGCTTTTGAAGCGGGCGGATTGTCGTCTCGGCATTATCGAGAACTCGCTGCACATTCTCGTTCATGTGCAGGTAGGCCCGCTGGCCGTTGTAGTTGATGTTCGCCGCGAAGATGATGGCGTAGTCGAAAGCCGGTGAGCCGTCGGAAAGAACGTAATTGCCGGTGTTGAGAATCGAGTTGCTGTTCACTTCGATATAGGCGACAGACGCGATCCGCGAGCCTTTGCTGCGCCGCTGCGGATAGGCAATAGCCGTGGGCACTACCGAAAGTGCGGCTCCGGTGGCGGCGGTAGCGATGCTTCCACGTAAAAGTGCACGGCGGGAAAAGGGACGGTTCATGTCTCACTCCGTTGTAGACGCTTCTCAATCCAAAGCTCAACTATGAGCTAGTTCACTCTCGACCCTAGGCTGCCTACCTGGGAATGTAAAGAAAAGATATCGCTGCGCCTCTGGTTGCTTGCGGCCTCGTGATGCGAGAAGGTTGTCGAGTCACAACGGCGCGGCAGTGAGTGCCGGCGGCCGAGAACCCCGAGCGAAATGAGCAAAAAGTGTCCCGCTTTGCCACCGTCGGAACCCCGCACCCTCAGGGTGTTCAGCTAGCCCCTGCCCTCCTCGAAAGGGTTGCCGCGCGCGTGCGCGAGGCGACCGGGGATGATGTTGCCGAGGCTGTGGTGCGTTTCCTCGACAACACGGCCCGCACGACCGTGCGCAAACGCGCCGAGAATGACACGTTCGTGATGACGGGCGACATTCCCGCGATGTGGCTGCGAGATTCGTGCGCGCAGCTTTCCCCGCTTCTTCGACTCGTGGGAGAAGACGAAACCCTCGGCGATCTCATCGGTGGCCTGCTTGCCACGCACTGGCGCATGATCCTTATCGACCCCTACGCGAACGCCTTCAACGAGGAGCCGAACGGCAAGCGATGGGACGATGACGAGCCCGCGCAGGGGCCGTGGGTGTGGGAGCGCAAATTCGAAATCGACTCGCTTGCCTATCCTCTTGACCTCGCCGCGCGCCTCCTCGCCGCGGGGAACACGTCGTGGATCACCGCCGATACCCTGCCGGCGCTCACGCTCATCCTCGACGTGCTCGAAACTGAAACCGAGCACGAACAGCGCTCGGACTACTACTTTCGCCGCGCCGACTGCCCCGCCCAGGACACGCTCGTGCGCGAGGGGCGTGGGCGCCTCACGACGCCGTGCGGGCTCGTGTGGCAGGGCTTCCGCCCGAGCGACGACGCGTGTTCGCTCGGCTTCAACATCCCCGGGAACCTCTTCATGGCCTCGGCGCTTCGCGCGGTGCCCGCACTCGCGGAAGCGTGCGAAAGGGCCGGGTTCAGCGAGGAGCTGGAGGAGCGGGGCGAGGTCCGACGCTTGCCTCTTGCAGATCGCGCCGAAACTCTGCGCGAGGGAATCCTCAAGGGCGTTGAGGCTCATGGAATCAAGCGCGAGGGTGGTGTTTCGCGGCTCTGGTATGAGGTTGATGGTGCCGGCGAATCGCTCTTTATGGATGACGCGAACGTGCCCTCGCTCCTATCCCTCCCGTATCTTGGCGTGATTGATGCGCGCGACCCGCTTTATCTCGCGACTCGCGCCGCGGTGCTGAGCGATGAGAACCCGTTTTACTACGAGGGTTCGGCGCTCGCTGGGGTCGGTTCCCCGCACACGCCCGAGGGCTATGTGTGGCCCATAGCGAAGTCGATCGAAGGGCTAACCTCGACTGATGAGAGTGAAAAGCGCGCGATCCTCGAGCTGCTCCTCGCGACGACGGGCGGGACCGGCTACATGCACGAGGGCGTTGACTGCAACGATCCCGCGAATTTCACGCGCGAGTGGTTCTCGTGGTCGAATGCGATGTTCTGCGAGCTTGCCCTCGACGTCGCGGGTATTGAGAGGCCGGCGCTGATCCGCGAACCGCTCCTTTAGCTCTGGGCGCTCCCTGGGAGAGTGTCGCGCGCGTGTAGTCGTGGGCACTCAAGCTCGTGCGTGCGCGGCTCGGGCCCCGGATTATCGCGCATGTCGCGAAGGAGCTCGACGGCCGCCTCGCCCATGATTGCAGGGCTTCGCTCGAGCGTGGACACCGTGGGACTGCGAAGCGTGAGGCCGGGGGAGGACTCCCATGAGACGACGCCCGCGTCCGCGGGAACCTGAATGTTGAGGTCGCCGAGCGCGCGCAGGGTTGCAAGCGTGAGGTCCTCGCTCTCGCATACAAAGGTCGTCGTGGGCGTAAGGTCAAGCATCGAAATGAAGTTGCGGACTGCGGCGCGGGCTTCGTCGATGGTGCTCGAGGGAACCCCGTGCTCGATCGCAGTGAGGCCCGACCGATGACGCCGGAGCGCCGCGAGGCGAGCTTCGCCGTGGCTGTAGCGGGCGTGGGAGTGCAGGTAGGCAATACGCTGCGTTCCACGCGCGGCAAGATCCACGATGAGAGCGTCCATGACGAGTGCATCGTCGATGAAGACCGAGGAAAACGGCTCGCTTGTCCCCGGTTTACCGATGAAAACGGTGGGGATGCCGAGTCGGTTGGTGAGCTCGGGCCGTGGATCCTCAGGGCGTGGATTCACAAGGATGAGTCCATCGACGCGGGACTCTCCGTGCCATTGGCGGATTGCGGCGAGCTCGTCCTCGAAGCTCTCAACGATTTTGAGAACGAGAGCGACGGGGCTTGCGGCGAGCATCCGTTCAACGCCCGCGATGAGCTGCAGAAAGAACGTGTCGCGCGCAAGTTCGGCGTAGGGCGCGGTGATGATGAGGCCGAGGGCGTCGACTCGTGAGGTGGAGAGCGCCTTGGCTGCCCTATTGGGGCTCCAACCCATGTCTCGAGCAATCGCGAGGATCTTTTCGCGCGTGGGCTCGGCGACTCCCGGCCGCCCGTTGAGCGCAAACGAGACTGCCGTGTTTGAGACGCCCGCCGCGTGGGCGATATCGGCGATAGTGGGTCGGGCCATGCGTTCATGATACCTTTTGAGCTAAAGCGCTTTAGGTGAGCGTGTGAACATCAGTGACAACGAGGTGACGCGATGAAACAACAGCATGCGTGGGGCGCGAACTACACCCCTCGAAAGGGATGGTTCCACTCCTGGGCCAACCTCGATCTCGGCGCGGTTGAGAACGATTTCGCCACGCTCGCCGACCTTGGCCTCGACCACGTGCGTATCTTCCCCCTGTGGCCACTTTTGCAGCCCAATCGCACCTTGATTGACTCGAAGGCGATCGACGACGTCCTTGCCGTCACCGACGCTGCCGGAGGCGTCGGCCTCGAGGTCTCCGTGGACCTCCTCCAGGGCCACCTCTCAAGCTTCGACTTCCTCCCCGCATGGGTGAGTACGTGGCACCGCCGCAATATCTTCACGGATGAGACCGTCGTGAGTGGCGAGCGCGCACTCGCGAGAACTCTCGCTTCCGAGCTCGCCACCCGTGATCACGTGTCGGGCATGACCCTCGGTAACGAGATCGGCCAGTTTGCTGCCCCACGCCATCCCGAGCGCCACGAGATCACCTCACATGAGGCGTACGGCTGGCTTGACGTCATGCTGGCCGAAGTTCGGGATGCCTTCCCTCGTGGCTCCCACCACCACTGTTTCGACGACGACACCTGGTTCGTGGATGCCCACCCCTTCACGCCCCGCGCGGCGGTCGAGCTCGGGGATTCCACAACCGTGCACTCATGGATCTTCGGCGGTGCCGCTCAGCGCTACGGAGCTGACTCTCCAGAGTTACCTCACTTCGCGCGCTACCTGCTCGAAGTCGCAGACCTGTGGCACAGGGTGAGTGGGCAGCCGTCGGACCGCCCGGTGTGGCTCCAGGAAGTGGGCGCCCCGACCCCGTGGGTGAGCCCCGAAAACGCGGCCGATTTCCTCGAAGAGACGGTACGTGCCGCCCTGGGTTATCGAAATCTCACGGGTATCACCTGGTGGTGTTCACACGATGTTTCGCGCACGCTAGCGGACTTCCCAGATCTGGAATATAGCCTGGGTCTCATTGATGCGGATGGTGCTGTTAAGCCCGCGGGCGAGCGCTTGCGCGACCTCATCGCTCTTGAGAAGGCCGGCCGGCTTTCCGCAACGCCGACCTCGACGACGAGTGTGGTCATCGAGGGGCTCAAGCCTGATGGCTCCAACCGCTCCCTGCTCAACACCCAGTCCGATGTCTTCGGCGAGTGGATGAACTTCGCCCGCCGCGGAGAGTACCGAAGCCTTGAGCTCGGATAAGGCGAGCACCGCCCATCGCTCAACGCCGACCACGGCTGTGCCCGCCTCCCACCCCAATCGCGCTGCACACATTCGACGAAAGGTCACCCGATGTTCAACAACCGCGCGCACAGCGAGGACCGAGTCCGACGGTTCCTCGCCGAACAACTCCCCGCGAGGCGCCACCTCGATACTGCGCCCGTCACGATCGAAGCGTGGGAAGTGCCCGGCGAGCCAGTTCCCTTCGACGAAGCGAAAACGCAAACCTATAGTCCGATCGAGGTGGGCGCACGCTGGGGGCGCCCCTGGTCGACGCTGTGGCTGCACGTCACGGGCGAGGTCCCCGAAGGCTGGGTAAGCAACGACGAAAGCGACGTGGAACTCCAGCTCAACTTGTCGTTCACGAACATGCCGGGCTTCCAGGCCGAGGCTCTCATTTGGAATGTGGACGGCGTTCCCGTCAAGGCCATTAACCCCTACAACCAGTACCTCACGCTCGAGCCGGGCGAAACGAACTTTGAGTACTACCTCGAGCTCGCCGCAAACCCGAACGTTGCTGGTGATTGGACCTGCACGCCCACGAACCTCGGCGAATGGGACACCGCGGGGGACGATCCCATTTATGACCTTACTGAGCTGCGCCTCGCGTGGCGCTCGAAGACGATCTGGGAGCTTGAACAGGACGTCGTCGCACTCGACGGACTCATGCGCGAGCTCCCCGAAGAAAGCACTCGCCGCCAGGACATCCTGCGCTGCCTCGATGACGCGCTCGATGCTGCCGATCCCGACGACCTGCACGCGACCGCGAAGGACGCCCGCGAGGTGCTCAAGCGTGAGCTTGACAAGCCCGCGAATGCTTCCGCGATGACCGTGATTGCGACCGGCCACGCTCACATCGACTCCGCGTGGCTGTGGCCCGTGCGCGAGACGGTTCGCAAATGTGCCCGCACCTTCTCGAACGTGTGCTGGTTGCTCGAGCACTACGACGACCTCACGTTCTCGTGCTCGTCCGCGCAGCAGTATCAGTGGATACGCGACTTCTACCCGGAGCTGTTCGAGCGCATCAAGAAACACGTCGCAAGCGGTCGATTCATCCCCGTGGGCGGCATGTGGGTTGAATCCGACACGAACATGCCTGGTTCCGAGGCCATGGCCCGCCAGTTCATCCAGGGCAAGGGTTTCTTCTTGCGCGAGTTCGGCCTCGAAACGAAGGAGACCTGGCTTCCCGACTCGTTTGGCTACTCGGGTGCCCTCCCGCAGATCTGCGCTGCCGCCGGCAACACGAACTTCCTTACCCAGAAGGTCAGCTGGAACCAGTATTCCGTGTTCCCGCACCACACCTTCTGGTGGGAAGGCATCGACGGCACGACTCAGTACACGCACTTCCCGCCCGCCGACACCTACAACTGCCAGCTCACAGGCAAGGAATTGGCATACGTCGAGAAGAACTACAAGGATAAGGGCCGAAGCCATGTCGCGCTGAGCCCGACCGGCTGGGGCGATGGTGGCGGCGGCCCCACGCGCGAGCAGCTCGCCGCGGGCCGCAGGGCCGCGAACCTCGAGGGTTCGCCCAAGGTCGAGTTCTCGAGCCCCACGACGTTCTTCGAGCGCAGCCGCGCCGAATACGCCGACGCCCCGCGCTGGAATGGCGAGCTGTACCTTGAGCTTCACCGCGGCACGTACTCCTCGCAGATCCGCGGCAAGCAAGGCAATCGCCGCAGCGAGGCCCTCATGCACGATATTGAAAAGTGGAGCGCGCTCGCGGCCCGCCTCGACGAGGCGTTCGAGTACCCCTACGACGAGATCAACGAGCTGTGGGAAAAGGTGCTTCTCCTCCAGTTCCACGACATCCTCCCCGGCAGCTCGATCGCGTGGGTGCACAAGGAAACAGAGCACAACTACGAAGGGATTGCCGAGCGCGGCGAGGCTCTCGTAGAAAAGGCGCTCGAAGCGATCGCGCGTGCGACGGGCGGCGCGAGTGCAGGCGAGAGCGCAGGCGCAAGCGGTGGTGCGGTCGTGTGCGAGGAGTCCGACGGTTCCTTCGCCCTCAATAACGGCCACGTCTTCGCGCGGATCGACGGCGAGGGCCACCTCGTGAGCCTCCGCGATAGCGAGGACGGCCGCGAACTCATCGCCCCCGGCGCCAAGGGGGCGCTCCTCCAGCTTCACCGCGACACTCCCAACGCGTGGGACTCGTGGGACATCGACGAGTTTTATCGAAGGGTCGGCAGGGACCTGGCAGCCGTCGGACCCGCGAGTGTGGAACGCGAAGGCGACGCGGTTCGCGTACGTGCCACCTACGAAACCCGCACCGACGGTGTGCGCACGAAGGAGAAGCCGTACCCCGGTGCCCCGTCGAACGGTGCCGGTTCGCGAATCACGCTCACGTACGTGCTTGCGCCGGGCGCGAAGGGCCTCGAGATTGTGCTCGATGTCGACTGGCACGAGCGCAAGAAGGTCCTCAAGCTCGCCTTCCCGTTCGACCTGCGTGCTTCGCACATGGCGAGCGAGATTCAATTCGGGCACATCGAGCGCCCCATCCCCGTCAATACCCTTGACGACTTCGGCCGATTCGAGACGTGTGCACACCGCTGGGTGCGCGTCCACGAGGGTGGTCAGTCCGGCGCTGCGGTGTCGCTTTCGAACGACTCGTCGTACGGCCACGACGTGCGCCGAGCGTTGCGCGAGGATGACGGCGGCACGACGACGATCGTGCGCGCGACCGTGATTCGCGCGGCCGAGTTCCCGGATCCGCGCGCGGAAGAAGGCCAGTACCGGATGCGCTACTCGCTCGTGCCTGGCGCTACGATCGCCGAGGCCATCGACGAAGGCGCGCGCCTCAATCAAGCGCCGCGCGAGATTGACGCGTCGCTCGTGGAGAGCACGCTCGCGCGGATCGAGGGCGAGGACACCTCGCTGCGCATCCAGACGCTCAAACTCGCCGAGGACAAGTCCGGTGACGTGATCGTGCGACTCTACGAATCCGAGGGCGTGCGAGGCGAGGGCACCGTCGTCATTCCGGGCGCGAAAGAGATTGTGGCCGTGGACCTTCTCGAGCGCGAGCTCACCGACGAGTCGGTGCTGCACTACCGTGCGCAGCGTGCCGAAGACGAGCGGATTGAAATCGCGGCGAAACCGTTCGAGATCGTGACCCTCCGCGCCCGCCTCACCTGAATTGCATAGAGGTTGTGGGGGTTTGGAGCCCGCGGGTGGGACGCTCTGCTCGCGGGCTCCATCGTGCCGTCGCCACTAGTGCGGGGAACCTAGGGCTTTAGTCTTACGTGGAGCTGAAGAGCCGTGTACACTCAACTTTAGCGGTTTAGTTATCACCGGTCTGGTGCCGCTCATGACATCTCAAGGAAGAGGTACACGGCAATGAAAACAACTCGTCGCGCGGTTCTCGGTGCAGGCGTGGGGCTCATGGGGCTCACTCTCGCGGGATGCGGTCTGAGCGGCAGCGGCGGCAGCGCCGAACAGGATAAAGCCGCCAAGGAGGCCAAAGACGGCAAGGTCGAAGGCGAGATTTCGTTCCAGACCTGGTCGCTCAAGAACGAAAAATTCACCCCCTACTTTGAAGACCTCGTCGCAAGGTTCGAAAAAGAAAACCCGGGCGTCAAAGTCAAGTGGATGGATCAGCCCGGCGAAGGCTACGAGGATAAGCTCCTCGGCCAGGCAAACTCCGGCGCGCTCCCTGACGTCGTCAACGTTCCGCCGAACTTCGCGTACTCACTCGCAAAGAACGGCATGCTTCTCGACCTCGCGAAGGCCGACGACGAACTCAAAGACGTGTACGTCGAGGGCGGCGTCAAGGCCTACGAAATGCCGGGCATCGACGGCAGCTACGGCTACCCGTGGTACCTCGGTACCGACATGTCCTGGTGGAACATCGATGCGCTGAGCAAGTTCGGCGTGAGCGAAGATTCGCTGCCGACAAGCTTCGACGAGCTCTACGACCTGGCCATGGAAGCCGCCAAGCAGGGGGGATCCGCCCCGATCATCTCCTCGCTCCCCGAAATCATCATCACCTCTGGTGACGACGGCAAGTTCAACTTCAATACCGACGAAAACGTCGATTTCCTGCAGAAATACGTGGAGCTGTACAAAGCCAAGGCCATGCCGGTCGAAGTGCTGAGCGATAACTACACCGGTAACGCCCAGCTGTACAAGCAGGAGAAGGTGCTTTGGACAACCGCTACATCGAGCTACCCAACAGAGCTACAGACCGACAACCCGGGCTTGATTGAGAAGACGGTTGTCACGAAGCGCATGGGGGAGCCGCCCTTGTTCGTCCAGGGCATTGCGGTGTCCGCGAAGTCGAAGGCACCCGCAGCGGCACTCGCCTTCGCGAAATTCGCGACGAATACTGAAAACCAGATTGCTTTCGTGAAGCTCGCGCAAGGGTTCCTCCCCGGCACGAAAGAAGCGGCAGCCGACCCCAGCAAGTTCGCCGAAAAGTCAGACATCGAGCTGCAGAACAAAGCAGTCGAGCTGGCCGCCGAGTCCATGAAGACCGCAGTCGACCCCACGAACGTCATGTGGACCGAAGACATGAAGACCAACATGGGGCAGCAGATGGCGCTCGCCATGCGCGGCGACATCTCGGCCAAAGAAGCGCTCGACGCAGCCGTGAAGTACGGCAACGATCAGCTCGGCTGACATCACCAACGGTCGGGCGGCCCGCACAGTCGCCCGACCCTTCCACACTTCAGTGCTGAAAGGGAAGAGATAGCGTGCGTTCATACAAGTGGTACGTGCCGTGGCTCCTCGTGGGCCCCGCAGTTTTGTGGGTCCTCGTTTTTGCTCTGTGGCCGTTCTTCAACACGGTCGTCCTGAGCTTCACGAATGCTCGCCCACTCACGGGCGGCACTTTCGTGGCCCTAGACAACTACATGGCTCTCTTCAACGATGCACGCGTATGGACCTCGCTCGGGACAACCCTGCTGTTTACGGTGGCATGTGTCCCGCTCCTCACCTTTCTTCCGCTACTGCTGGCGCTACTCGTCCACCGCGTGATCCCGGGCATTTCGTTCTTCCGCACGACGTTCTACTTCCCCGTAATCGCCTCCGTTGTGGTTGTTGCCCTCATCTTCCAGTGGCTCTTCGACTCGCGCGGCGTCGTCAATGAAACTCTTCAGTTCCTTGGCCTCGTTGAAGGACCGTTGCCGTTCCTCGCCTCACGGTGGGGACTCATTTTCACCGCCGTCGTCCTCACCGTGTGGAAAGGCCTCGGCTACTACATGGTTGTGTACCTCGCGGCCCTCGCCAATGTTGGCAACGAGCTTCACGAGGCCGCCGCTATGGACGGCGCGAGCGCCTGGCGACGCTTCTGGTCCGTGACCGTCCCAGGCGTGCGCGGCGCCATGTTCCTCGTGAGCGCACTCATCACCGTGAGCGGCATGCGCGTGTTCTCCGAACTCTACGTTCTCTCGAAAGGCTCGGGAGGCCCCGGCGGCGAGGCCTCCTCCCTCGTCATGCTCGTGCAGCAGGTTGGCTCTGGACTCAATGGAAGGCTCGGATACGCCTCTGCTTTGTCCGTGCTCCTCTTCCTCTTCACGGTCGGCCCGCTCATTCTCGTGGCCTACCTCAACAACCGGCCAGACTCGAACGCGCACTAAGGAACTGATTGGCATGTCCACTCTTGAAACTGAAGCCAGCAACGTGCGCAAGGCAAGCGTCGGAACCTCTTCTCCACGCACGTACCGCAATACGAACCGCCCGTGGCGCAGCAAGGGATCAGGGGGATTTAACAAGCCGACGCTTGCCGGTTTGATCGTGCGCTACGTTTTGCTCGTCGCGGTTTTCCTCATCTCTGTGGGGCCGTTCCTATGGCAGCTCAGCACGAGCTTCAAGGGACCTAGGGACCCGATATACCAGTTCCCGCCATCGCTTCTTCCGAGCGATTTCACGCTCCACAACTACGTGGAGGTCGCGAACACCGTGCCGATTCTCGGCTACGCGTGGCACTCGCTCATTGTTGCCGTGACCCTCGCGATTGCGAACGTCGTGTTCTCGACTCTCGCGGGTTATGCCCTCGGCTGCCTCAAATTCAAAGGCAAGAAAATCGCACTCGGGATTCTCTTCTCGACGCTCCTCCTACCCGGGGAAGTCACGCTCATGAGTCAGTTCCTCACCATCAAATCGCTCGGGCTCGCTGATTCGCTCGCGGGCGTTGTACTGCCCGGGCTTATCGGCGCGGTCAACGCTTTGCTCATGATGGCGGCGTGCCGCTCAATCCCGCCTGCCCTTCTCGATGCGGCCGTGATCGATGGCGCGAGCACATGGCAGATCATCACGCGAGTGGTGTGGCCGAACGTGCGCGGCATGGCGAGCGTTGTCGCGATTTTCGCCTTTATTGGTGGGTGGGATGACTTCCTGTGGCCGCTGCTCGTGCTGAGCGACCCAGACAAATACACGCTCACCGTGGGCATGCAGTACCTCAACTCGAACTTCGGTTCGAACCCGCGCGTCATCGCGGCGGGCACCATGATCGCGCTCGTGCCGATCATTATCTTCTTTGCCGTCTTCCAGCGTTTCTTCTTCAAGGGCGTTGAGGACGGCGCGGTGAAGGGCTGAACATCTCCGCTTCGCGAGCGCGAAAGCTGCGCTCATCGCGCCATCGGTAAGCTAGGGCGGGCCTCGCCGGGACAAATACCTGGGAAACGAGGCGCCCCCAGTCGCGCGGACCGGCGGGCACATGAGCGAGAGGACGGCGGCAATGCACCCACCCGTGGCAGCCACGAGCGGGGCATCCCGCCGTACTTTCCTCAAAGTCGCGTGCGGCGGTGCGGTTGCGCTTCCACTCTCGACGCTCGCGGGATGCGGCGCCGAGCGTGACGCCTCGACCTTGCGGGTCGCCTTTCAGCAGTTTGGTTCCGACACGAACCTCCAGCGGTGGCTCACAGGTGTTGCCGAAGCGTTTACCGCGAAGAACCCGGGCACAAGCGTTGAGCTCGTGCCGATCGTTGCCCAAGCCAACGACTATTTCACGAAGAACGAGTTGCTCATGGCCTCGCCGCGCAGCTGCCCTGACGTGGTGTTCGAAGACTCCTTCATTCTTCAGTCAGACATTGCCGCCGGCTACCTCCAACCGATCGATGACCTCGTAGAGAAGTGGGAAGCCTGGGACCGTTTCTACCCGGCCTCTAAGAACGCCGCCAAAGACGCTGAAGGGCGAGTGTGCTTCGTTCCCACCGAGACCGATACGCGCGGCATCTACTACAACAAGAAAGTGTTCGCGAAGGCGGGGTTGCCCACCGAATGGCAGCCGCGCACGTGGGATGAGATCGCCGAGAGCGCCGCGGTGATTCGCGATGCAAACATCGGCGCGACCGGCATGTTCATGTTTTGCGGCAAAGCCCAAGGAGAGACGGCCTCGATGCAGGGGCTCGAGATGCTGCTCTACGGAACGAAGGACACGCTCTATAACCCCGACACCAAGAAATGGGTCGCGGGCTCACAAGGCTTCATCGATTCTCTCGCGTTTTTTAAGCGCCAATTCGACGAAGGCCTCACACTTCCGGTTTCCCGCCATTTTGACCCTAATCTCATGGACGCCGTGCAGGCCACGATGTTCCCCAAGGGCGAGCTCGGTATTCTCGTCGACGGGTCATGGATTTCGTTCCTATGGGCCGAGGGGAGCCTCGCGCCGTGGCCAACGTGGCCGGAAGACGTGGGTGTTGCTGCCATGCCCACTCAGCACGGCGAGGCCCCCGGCTCCACGACGCTTTCGGGCGGGTGGGGGTGGACGATTCCCACGCACGCGCGCGATCGCGACATGTCGTTCGAGCTCATTAAAGAGCTGTGCTCGCTCGAGACCCAGGTGCAGCGAAATATCTCCGGCGGAACTCTCACCACGAGGAGGGACATCGCGGAGATGGAGGAGTACAGATCTTCTTCGCCAACCGTCGGCTTTTTCACCGGCATGCTCGAAGCCGCGTACTACCGCCCCGCCTTTGCGATCTATCCCGAAGTCTCGACCGCTCTTCAGGAGGCCATGGACTTCGTGATGGTGGGTGACAAAACGCCCGAGCAGGCGGCTGCCTGGTACGACGCCAAACTCGCCGAACTCGTAGGCAAAGAGAATATCGAGTTGCGCGGCGCTTGAGGCATCCCACCCCACCCAACCCCCACCGCCCCCACCACCAGTACGTTCGATTGACGTAGCTCAATGGCGGTAATGGCTCGTGATTTCCGTACGTTTTCCTACGTCAATCCGGGGGGAAAGCGAAGGGGAGAGAGGAGAGGGGAGCGAAGGGGGAAGCCCAGGGGGAGGGGGAGGCCGATCTATGCCTTGACCGCGCCCTCTGCGATGCCGGCGATGAACTGCTTCGCGCCGATGATGAACACGAGGATGAGCGGCACAACCGCGATGAGCGCCGAGGCCATGAGCATGCCGTAATCGCTTCCGTGGGCGGTCTTCAGCTGGCTCAGCGCAACCTGCAGGGTGAGCTTATCGGGATTCGTGAGCACGATGAGGGGCCACATGAAGTCGTTCCACGCACCGATGAACGTGAACATCCCGAGGAAGGCGAGTGCCGGCTTAATGATTGGGAGACACACGTGGAGGTACTGACGGAAGAAACCACAGCCGTCCATGCGGGCAGCCTCTAAGAGTTCCGTTGAGATCGAATTTGTGGCGTACTGCCGCAGCCAAAACACGCCGAACGCACTCGCGAGCGACGGGAAAATGAGCGCTTTCAAGTCTCCAGTCCAGCCGAGTTTGCTCATGAGGAGGAACTGCGGGATGCTCGCGAGCTGCGCCGGCAACAGGAACGTCGCCATGATGATGAGAAACAGGCCACGCTTTCCGGGGAACTCGAATTTCGCGAAGGTGAAGGCCGTGATCGAGGAGATGAAAAGCCCGAGTACCGTGACTGAGAGGGCCACGACAAGGGTATTGCCCATCGCCGCCCAAATATTGATCTTCGACGTGATGGTCTCAAGGTTTGTGCCGAGGCGATCCCCCGGCAGCACCGCCGGCGGGAACTTGTAGATCGCCGACGACGGATGGGTCGCGAGAACAAACATCCAGTAGAACGGGAAGAGTGAAATGAGCGCGCCGACGGCGAGAGCCACGTGCTTGAGAACATCGAGTGGGTGGATTCGCTTGCGGCGTCGAGGAAGCGGCGCGTTATGGGTGTGTGCAGTCATGGTGACGATTCCTTAATCCTTCTTCTCGCGAGTCACAAGCCAGTTGATGATCGAGAAGAACATGACCACGACGAACACGCCCCATGCGATTGCAGCGCCGTAGCCATAGCGGTTCTCCTGGAACGCCACCGAGTAGAAGTACATGACCATCGTGAGGCCCGAGTTATTGATGCCGCCCGCGTTCGCGGCTCCACCGCTATCCGATGACGTAAGGACTTGAGATTCGGTGAAGCTTTGGAGGGAGCCGATCGTGGACATGAGGGTCACAAACAAGATGATCGGGCGTAGCTGGGGGAGAGTGATACGGAAGAAGATTTGCCACGAGTTCGCCCCGTCAAGTGCCGCGGCTTCGTAGAGGGATTTATCAATCGCTTGAAGGCCGGCCAAGATCAGCAGTGCGTTGTAGCCTACGAATGACCAGGTGGTGAGGCATGAGATTGCGATTTTGATGCCCCATTCCGTTTTGAGCCACGGAATGTTTTCAAAGCCCAGAATATTGACGAGCGCGTTGGCGATACCGAACTGGCTTGCGAAGATCGAGCTGAAAAGCATGCCCATCGCGACCATCGACGTGATGTTCGGAATGAGGTAGATGACCTTGTACGTCGTCGAGAACCTGAGCGTTGAGTTGAGCATGAGCGCGAGGACCGTCGCGAGCGTAAGAGTGGGGACGGTCCCCATGACCCACAGGATCAGGGTGTTGCCGAGAGATTTGTAAAAGAGTGGATCGGTGACGAGGTACTTGAAGTTCGTCCCGCCTATCCACTGGAGCTCGCCCAACCCCGACCAGTTCGTGAACGCGAGCGCCATCGTAAAGACGACCGGCATCGCGCCGAACATGAAGAAGAAGAAAAAATATGGCGAAATGGCCAGGTATTGCGGCAGCGCCTTTCGTATGCGCGTCCCGAGTGGCCGGGGTTGGGGAGTCGTCATGATCGTTAGTTCACCTTGATGCCGGACTGTTCTGCGATGCGCTTTGAAGCTGTAACCGCGTCGTCCCACGCCTTTTCGGGATCTTTGCCGGAGGCCTCGACTTGCTCGAGCTCAGCGGTGAACGGTGCGATGACTGCTTCAGAGTTCGGATCTTCGTAGAGCGGGCGCACGGTTTCGGCGGCGGCGCTGAACACTTCAGCAGCCTTTTGACCTCCGAGGAATTCGACCTCGCCGTCAACTTCGGGCATCGAATGAGCTTCGGTTGCCGCGGGGAAGTTGCCACTGAAGGTGTACTCGACTGCTTGGTTTTTCGCGTTGAGGATGAAGGACAGGATCTCGAAAGACTTCTTGGGGTCCTTTGCTCCCTTGGGAATTGTGAGGAACGAGCCGCCCTGGTTGACGGCTTCACCCGGGTGCTTGCACACGCGCCACTTGCCAGCCGTCTCGGGGGCGTCGACTTTCATGTCGGCGAGATGCCATGAGGCACCGAAATCGGCAGGGAGTCGTCCTTCATTGACGGCTGCGGCGGAGTCGGTCGTATTCGAATCGAGCGCGGCGTTGACACCTGCCTTGTGCGCCTTGACGGAGAGGTCCCACGCTTGGCGCACGTGATCCTGATCGCCGATGAACAGGCCGCTTTCGTCGATGAATCCCTTGCCACTTTGACGGTATGAGGTGCTGAATACGCCCGAGATGTTGCGAATCAGGTAAGTGCCCGGCTTCTTCGCGATGAGTTCCTTGCCAATCTCGAAGAACTCGTCCCACGTACGGATTGCTGCTTCGAGCTCGGCGGGCTCAAATGGAAGGCCTGCCTCTTCGAACACGTCGATGCGGTAGAAGAGGGCGGTGGGACCAATGTCGATCGGGACACCGAGCTGCTTGCCGTCTTTGGCGGTGGCCTGCTCCCACTTCCAGCCGAGGTAGTCGCCCTTGATGTCTTTCGCGCCGAGTTCGTTGAGGTCTTCGAAGTATTCGGTCTTCGAGCGGAAGAAGGCGATGTCTTCGCCCTTAACGCCCGTGATGTCGGGAAGGCCCGAGCCCGAACTGAAGGTCGTCGTGAGCTTTTGCTTAAAGTCGCCGCCAATGATGTTTTGGCGGAAGTTGATGTCGGGGAACTTCTCTTTGACGGCTTTGAGAGTGTCCTCGCTATACCCTTCGGGCCAGGTCCAGAGAGTGAAGTCGTTCGAGCCTCCGCCGCCGGAAGATGAGCCCGAGCTTCCGGTCGAGCAGCCTGTCAGGGTGAGGGCAAGTGGGCCGAGGGCGAGTGCGCTCGCGCCCAGAAGTGAACGCCGTGAGATGTCCATGAAAAACTCCGTTAATCGGACAGGAAGCGGGTGAGAGCGTGTTCGGATTCTCCGTGAAAACGGTCCGTGAACGCCAAACCTACTTCCAAGTATTGGTGTTGTGTGAATGTCGGGGTTGCGTTCGCAACCTCCTATATGCGTTTTTAGTGGTACCCCGCCGACGGTGGTGGGGTGGGGCGGCAGTGCCCCACTAAAACAGTGGCTTCGCTGCCGGTTTGAGTATAGCTGGAAAGCGATGGTGCGCCACACGCAGGTTTCCGCCCGCGCGCGTCTTGCCAGGGATAGTGGAAGTTTCCAGGGGTAACGGGGTGTGCGGCGCGTCTCTATTGGGCATTCCCTGCGACTTTGCGGAAAACACCCGAATCTGTTCGAAGGTATACAACATGTCCCGCTTCGCGAGTTTATATCGCTTTATTCGAATGCAGCATGGACCTTCCGGTCCTTCACTGATCCCGAAGCGATCGCTACCGTGGAAGCATGAGCGACCTCCTCCCAAACCCGTTCTTCTATCAGCAGCTGCCCAAGGTGTTCAGCTCGGGCGCCGCGATCATTCGTGATGACACGGGTCGCATCCTCGTGGAGAAGCCCAACTATCGGGACCATTGGCTGCTTCCCGGTGGGGGAGTCGATGCGGGAGAAGATCCGCGAGATGCCACGAAACGCGAACTCATGGAAGAACTCGCCCTCGACCTGCCCGTGGGTCGACTCCTTTCCGTGAGTTGGGTGCCCTCGAGCGCGGCGTATGGCGCGCCCATGGGTGTCCACTTTGTCTTTGACGCCGGAGTCGTTCCCGAGGCCGAGCTGCGCGAAAAGATCCGTCTGCAGGAAGCGGAGCTCGAGGACTGGGCCCTCATCGACCCGAGCGAGGCGGCCATCCTCTCGCCGTGGGGCGCCGAGCGAGTGCGTCACGCGCTCGACGTGCTCGGGGGCCGCGCAGATGTGGACCTCTTCTCAGTCAAAAAGGGCGGGATTGCGGAAGCGCCGTAGAACCGCAGGAGCGCCGTGAGGTGGGCAGGCGTCGGAAATTCCGACGGTTGCCGCGCACCTGCCGAACAGCCACGAGCAGGGTGATGCTCGGCGGCAGGCGATACCCCCCCAATGTGGATTGAAGTAGCTCAATGGCGGTAATGGGGTGTGAGTTCCGTACGTTTTCCTACGTCAATCCGGGGGCGAAGGGGAGAGAGGAGAGGGGAGTGAAGGGGAAGCCCAGGGGGCGGGGGAGGGGCCGATCTATGCCTTGACCGCGCCCTCTGCGATGCCGGCGATGAATTGCTTCGCGCCGATGATGAACACGAGGATGAGCGGCACAACCGCGATGAGCGCTGAGGCCATGAGCATGCCGTAGTCGCTTCCGTGGGCGGTCTTGAGCTGGCTCAGCGCAACCTGCAGGGTGAGCTTATCGGGATTCGTGAGCACGATGAGGGGCCACATGAAGTCGTTCCACGCACCGATGAAGGTGAACATTCCAAGGAACGCGAGCGCCGGTTTAATGATTGGCAGGCACACGTGGAGGTACTGGCGAAAGAATCCGCAGCCATCCATGCGAGCTGCTTCGAGCAGTTCGGTGGGGATGGAGTTGGTGGCGTATTGCCTAAGCCAGAACACGCCAAACGCACTCGCGAGCGAGGGAAAAATGAGTGCCTTCAGGTCTCCGGTCCAACCGAGCTTGCTCATGAGCAGGAACTGCGGGATGCTCGCGAGCTGCGCCGGCAACAGGAACGTCGCCATGACGATGAGAAACAGACCCCGCTTACCCGGAAAATCAAACTTCGCAAACGTAAACGCGGTGAGGGACGCAATGGTGAGGGCGAGAACGGTCACGGAGACCGCTACGACAAGGGTGTTGCCCATTGCTGCCCAGATGTTGATCTTCGAGGTGATCGTCCCGATGTTTTGGCCGAGACGATCGCCGGGGAGAACGTCTGGCGGAAACTTGAAGATCGCAGATGAAGGCTGTGTCGCGAGGATGAACATCCAGTAAAACGGGAATAGCGAAATGAGCGCGCCGATCGTGAGGGCAACGTATTTCAGCACTGTCGACAGGCGAATGGGCTTTCGCCTGCGTGGAACCGCGTTCGCGAGGGGTTTTGCTTGCGTGGTCAAACTCATGCCGTTGCTCCCCTAGTCCTTCTTCTCGCGCGTGACGAGCCAGTTGATGATCGAGAAGAACATGACCACGACGAACACGCCCCATGCGATTGCGGCGCCGTAGCCGTAGCGGTTTTCTTGGAATGCCACCGAGTAGAAGTACATGACCATCGTGAGGCCCGAGTTATTGACGCCGCCGGAATTTGCTGCTCCTGAATTATTGGAGGACGTAAGAACTTGAGATTCGGTGAAGCTTTGGAGGGAGCCGATCGTGGACATAAGGGTCACGAACAGCACGATAGGCCGCAACTGCGGGAGCGTGATGCGGAAGAAGATTTGCCACGAGTTCGCCCCGTCGAGCGCCGCGGCTTCATAGAGGGACTTATCGATCGCTTGAAGCCCAGCCAAGATCAGCAGGGCGTTGTAGCCCACGAATGCCCAGGTGGTAAGGCACGAGATCGCGATTTTGATGCCCCACTCGTTTTGCAGCCAGGCAATGTTGTCGAACCCCACCAGGTTGATGAGAACGTTCGCGACACCGAACTGGCTGGAAAAGATTGAGCTGAAGAGCATGCCCATCGCGACCATCGAGGTGATGTTCGGGATGAGGTAGATGACCTTGTACGTCGTCGAGAACCTGAGCGTTGAGTTGAGCATAAGCGCCAGGATCGTTGCCAACACGAGGGTGGGAACCGTGCCCATCACCCACAAGATCAAGGTGTTGACGAGAGACTTGTAGAAAAGTGGGTCGGTGACGAGGTATTTGAAGTTCGTCAGGCCGATCAGGTCGAAATCGCCGAGGCCCGACCAGTTCGTGAACGCGAGCCCCATCGTAAACACCACGGGCATCGCGCCGAACATGAAGAAGAAGAAAAAATACGGCGAGATGGCGAGGTATTGCGGCAGTGCCTGTTTGATGCGCGTCCCGAGTGGTCGGGCCTTCGGCTCGATCATGGTGGTCAGTTCACCTTGATGCCGGACTGCTCAGCGATGCGCTTGGCAGCCGTAACTGCGTCGCTCCACGCCTTCTCCGGGTCCTTCTTTGTCGATTCCACCTGCTCGAGCTCGGCGTAGAACGGGGCGTTCACTGCTTCCGAGTTCGGGTCTTCGTAGAGCGGGCGCACGGTTTCGGCGGCGGCGCTGAATACCTCAGCGGCCTTTTGACCACCGAGGAATTCGACCTCGCCGTCAACCTCAGGCATGGAGTGAGCCTCGGGTGCTGCGGGGAAGTTTCCACTGTGCTTGTACTCGAGTGCCTGGTTCTTGGCATTGAGCATGAAGGAGAGAACCTCGAACGATTTCTTCGGATCTTTTGCGCCCTTCGGGA
This sequence comes from Dermabacter sp. p3-SID358, assembly GCF_025147465.1. Taxonomy (GTDB): domain Bacteria; phylum Actinomycetota; class Actinomycetes; order Actinomycetales; family Dermabacteraceae; genus Dermabacter. The sequence goes on along the minus strand of NZ_JALXOZ010000020.1, from coordinate 10,649 downwards.
TGGTGAGGAACGAGCCCCCCTTGTTCACGGCTTCACCCGGGTGTTTGCACACGTGCCATTTGCCGGAGGTCTCGGGAGCATCCGACATAAGATCGGCGAGATGCCATGAAGCTCCGAAGTCGGCCGGAAGGCGTCCTTCGCTCACTGCTGCCGCAGAGTCGGTGGTCTGTGCGGCGAGCGCGCCATTGATACCGGCAGCGTTTGCCTTGACCGCGAGATCCCACGCGGCGCGGATGTGCTCTTGGTCGCCGATGAACGCTCCGTTTTCGTCGATGAAGCCCTTACCGGCCTGACGCCATGCCGTACCGAAAACGCTCGCCGTATTGCGAACGAGGAAGGTGCCGGGCTTCTTCGCAATGAGTTCTTTGCCGAGTTCGAAGTACTCATCCCACGAGCGGATCGCGTTTTCGAGCTCTGTGGGATCGGAGGGGAGGCCCGCCTCTTCAAACACATCGAAGCGGTAGAAGAGCGCGGTCGGGCCGATATCCGTGGGGATTCCGAGCTGCTTGCCGTCCTTCGTGGTGGCCTGTTCCCACTTCCAGTCGAGGTAGTCGCCCTTGATGTCCTTCGCACCGAGTTCGTTGAGGTCTTCGAAGTAGTCGGCCTTCGAGAGGAAGAAGGCGATGTCTTCGCCCTTGACACCGGTGATGTCGGGAAGCCCGGAGCCTGCGCTGAAGGTCGTCGTGAGCTTTTGCTTGAAGTCGCCGCCGATCACGTCCTGGCGGAGAGAAATGTCGGAAAACTTGTCTTTGACGGCGTTGAGGACGTCGTCGCCGTAGCCCTCGGGCCACATCCACAGGATGAACTCGTCGCCGTCGCCGGCGCTTGACCCGGAATTGCTCGTCGAGCAACCGACGAGAGCCAGTGGGCCAAGCGTGAGCGCGCTGGCTCCGAGGAATGAACGACGGGAAATATTCATTGAAAACTCCAAGTAAGACTCGGTGGGATGCGCCGTGGATGATTCCTGTACGGCCGCGTTGCCGTGCCAGTCAATACCCGTGCGGTTAACGTCGAGTAAATGGAAAATGATGACGTAAGTAAACTTTTATCGATGCGGTTTGCGCCGACCGAAGAGTGCACTTTCTTCGAGCTGGGCCGACGGCGTGTTTTCCCCTGTCAAGGGGGTTTTTCTGGGTTGGTGCGTGAGGTGCCCGGTCGTGCCTCATCGAAAGCGTGGTTTCTTCCCAGGGGTAAAAGGTCATTATGTGTGCGTTTAGTTACACGGGGTGTTTTTGTGGCTGATAAGCTCGCTGCGTGCGCGGTTTAGCGATGGTGCTGGCCGTGAAACTAGGGCGATGTTCTGGAGGGTGGAATGTTTGACGATTCAACGCTTGTGGAGGACCGCATCGAGCGTCTCCACGAGAGGCTGGGCAAGGAGCTCTTCAGGGTTCTCGCGCCCGTTCAGGTCACCGCGTGGAAGGCCCCCGGCGAGCCTGTCGACTTCGCGACCGCCGCTGAAGCGAACTACGACCCGATCTCCTCGGGTGACCGCTGGGGCCCGGCGTGGAGCACGTGGTGGTTCCGTATGAAGGGCACCGTTCCCGCAGAGGCGAGAGGCGAGCGCGTGCAGCTGCGCGTGGACCTCGGCTTCGAAGGTGATTGGGCAGGCAACCAGTCCGAGGGCCTCGCCTACACGACCGCTGGAACGCCGCTCAAGGGCGTGAACCCCATGAACCGCCTGATCCCGCTGACGGGCGAGGGGCTTCCCGCGACTATCGCGAAGGCGGGGGAGCAGCTCCTCGACGACAGCGGTGCCGTTGAACTCCTCATCGAGGCCGGCGCAAACCCCAATATGGGCGACTACATGAACAATCCCACCGACCTCGGGGACCTTTCGACGCGCCCGGACACACCCGTGTGGGCGTTCGGTGGTGCCGATCTTGTGGTGCGCAACGAGAGCGTGTGGCATCTGTGGCTCGACGTCGAGGTGCTCTGGGGCGTGCTCAAGGAGCAGCCCAAGGGTTCGACACTGCGCGCGACCCTGCTGCGCAGGCTCGAGGAGGCCGCGGACATCGTCGACGCTCAGGGTATCCAGGAAGGGGCCGACGCCGCCCGGGCCCACCTCGCTCCCGTGATCGCAAGCGGTGCCGGCAACTCCGCCCAGATCATGAGCGCCGTGGGGCACGCGCATATCGATTCCGCGTGGCTGTGGCCCCTGCGTGAGACTCGCCGCAAGGTCGCACGCACCTTCTCGAACGTCCTTGCCCTTGCCGAGGACTACCCCGAGTTCACGTTCGCGTGCACGTCGGCGCAGCATTACGCGTGGCTCAAGGACGGGGCCCCGGCGCTCTTCGCGCGCGTAAAAGAATCGATTGCGAACGGCCAGTGGCACCCCGCGGGCGGAATGTGGGTCGAATCCGACACCAACCTCCCCGGCGGCGAGGCTCTCGTTCGACAGTTCACCGTGGGGCTCAACTGGATGGAGCGCGAGCTCGGCGTTGCCCCCATGTGCACGTGGCTTCCCGACTCCTTCGGGTACACCGGCGCGCTCCCGCAGATCGCACGTTTGAGTGGCATGACCACGTTCTTCACGCAGAAACTTAACTGGAGCCAAACGAACTCACTTCCGCACCACACCTTCTGGTGGGAGGGGATCGACGGCACCCGCATCTTCACGCACTTCCCGCCCGTGGACTGCTACGACTCGATCGTGAGTCCCGAAGAGGTCTACAAGGCCGAACGCAACTTCAAGGAGAAGGGGCGCGCGAAGCGCTCGCTGCTTCCCTACGGCTACGGCGATGGTGGCGGCGGTCCCGTCGCGGAAATGGTCGAGCGCGCACGGCGTTTCGCCGATATGGAAGGGGCGCCGCGCCTCGAGTTCGATTCGCCGGACGGCTTCTTCGACAAGGCGCGCGAAGAGTACCCGAACGCTCCCGTGTGGAGCGGCGAGATGTACCTCGAGTTCCACCGCGGCGTGTACACGTCGAGCGCGGAGCTCAAGCGTGGCAACCGCGAGGTTGAGGCGAAGCTCGCCGTTCTCGAATGGCTCGGCGCTCTCGCAACCGAGCAAGGGGTCGACTACCCGCTCGGCGAGGTAGAGGAGCTGTGGCAGCGCGCCCTCCTTCTCCAGTTCCACGACATTCTCCCCGGATCCTCGATCCACTGGGTCAACCGCGAGGCGCGTGAAGAATACGAGACGCTGCGCACCGACATCGAAAGCCTCATTGACTCGCTCCTCGCCTCCCTCGCAGGTAGGGACGAGAATCGGGTGGAGGTACTCGAAGGTGAACGCAGTCAGGTGACGGCGCTCGCGGGCTCTGAACCCACCGTTCTCAATCCCTCGCCTGTGGCTCGCCGCGAGGTGTGGGAGTTTTCCGACGGTTGCTCGCTCATCGAGGTTGCTCCATTCTCCGCTGCACCCCTCTCCTCGGTTGAGGTGGAGCCGGAGAACCCCGTGACGTGTGAAAAGCGCGGGAGCGATATCGTGCTCGCGAACGGCCTCGTGGAGGTCGTGATTGATGCGAATGGCCTCGTAGCGTCCCTTCGCGACCTCGAGGCGGGCGGCCGTGAGCTGCTCGCGTCGGGAGAGAAAGCCAATGCGCTCAGCATTCACCCCGACTTCCCGAGCTGCTTCGATGCGTGGGAGCTCCAGCATCAGTACAAGCGCAGCGAGACCGTGCTGAGCGAGGCGCTCGAGGTGAAGGTGGTGCGCGATACGACCTTAAAGGCATGCGTCGAAGTGCGCCGCGCGCACGGAAACTCCACGTTCACCCAGCGCATTACTCTCCACGCGGATTCGCGCGCGGTTGATTTCGAGGTGCATGTCGATTGGCGCGAGAAGCACCGCGTGCTCCGCGTGGGTTTCCCGCTCGCACTGAACGCTCGCACGGATCGTTCCGAGATCCAGTTCGGGCACATCGACCGCCAGGTCGCGAAGAACACGTCGTGGCAGGAGGCGCAGTTCGAGGTGAGCGGTCACCGTTGGGCGCTCCTCGAGGAGCCCGGCTACGCGGTCGCCTTCGCCAACTCGCAAACGTACGGCCACGACGTGCGAGTGCTCGATGCTCCCGGCGCTGAGCGGCGCGGCGGCGTGGCCTTTGGCTACACACTTTTGCGCTCGGCCACGGCGCCCGATCCCGAGGTTGATCTTGGTGAACACACACTTCGCTACAGCCTCGTGTGCGACGCAGGCCTCGAGGAAGCGCACGCCGCGGGCCTGCGCCTTACGCAGCCGCTTCGCGAAGCAACGCGCGGTTTCGAGGTCTCGCCAATTGTGGACGTCGAACGCCAAGAAGGCGACACATTCGCCTTCATCGACGCCGTGAAGCCCGCCGATGACGACTCGGGTGACCTCATCGTGCGCCTGCACGAAGCCGAAGGGCGCGCGGGCAAAGCCCACGTGCGCTTCGCCACCGCTCCCGCTGAGGTTCGCGCGACGAACCTGCGAGAAAAGGATGCGCCTGACGTCGCTCCCAGCCTCAGCGTGTGCGGTGAGGATCCTTCGCTTTATGAAGTGTCGATGCATGAATTCCAGATTGTGACCTTGAGGGTGGTTCGCGTATGAAACTCTTGCTCATTTGCCTCGATGGTGTGAGGGCCGATGTGGCCCTTCCCGAATTCGTGGCGGCCGATCCGCACTTCACCAAACCTGATCATGACGCGGATCCGCGCTTCCGTGCCGTGAACGATGAGGGTGAGCCTGCCGTCGGACCACACGATCCCCCGCTTGACCGGACTCTCCCTCTTGAGGAGGCGCCGAAGAATCTCGCGCCCACGCTCGCGCGGCTCGCGCGTGGGGATGAGCACTCGGGCGGGCGTATCACCCCCATGTGGATGACCCCGCCCACGGATTCCGCGCCCGGTTGGTCGTCGATTCTCACGGGCTCAACACACGAAGAGTGCAACGTATGGTGGAACGAGTTCGTGGGCCACGATCTCGCGCGTCGCCCCGACATTCTCTCGCGCGTATTTTTCGCCAATCCCACCGCGCGTACCCTTGCCGCAGCCACGTGGGAGGCGTTCTGCGCGCCCCACGGGCTAGGGCCACTGCTCCAACACCGCTTGGACCAGCAGCGAACGGGTCAGCATCAGGTGTTCCATCCGGATCTCAAGGACGGGCTCGATGCCGCTGATGACGATGTCGCGCATTGGGCGACGTGGAAGCTTCTGCACGAGGGGCCCGATGCGGCCGTCGTGTACTTCGAGGGGGTTGACGGCGCGGGTCATGCGTATGGCGCGGAATCGGAGCAGTATCGAAACGCGATCCGCCACGTCGATGAGCTCACTCGACATCTCGTGAAAGCCGTCGCGGAGCGGCACGAGCAGCTTGGGGAGGATTGGCTCGTCGCCGTCACGACCGATCACGGACACAAACCCGAGGGCGGGCATGGCGAAGACGAGGTCGAGGTGCGCCGTAGCTTCCTCATCACCCATCGGTTCGGGGCTCCTTTGCCTGAGGTACTGACCTCGCGCAATGTGCTCCACAGCGAGCAGGTCATGTGGATGCTCCTTGACGCGATGGGAGTGACCCAGGGCAGTTACGACGCCGAGGATGTGGGCGTGCTCCGCGACATCGAGCACGCGGGCCCCACACGCAACCTCGCCTTCGAATGGTGAGCCGGGCCGTGGTAGAGGCACTGCCGAGCCGGGTCGCAGCCGTCATTTTCGACATGGACGACACGCTTTTCGATTCCGAAAAAGCGTGGCACGAAGCGGCCGCGGCGCTTTGGCGTGAGGCCGGCGGAGCTTTTCGCGGCTACGACGATCGTGGCGGCACCGTCGAAGACCTTGCGAACACCTATCTCGATGAATTCGGGTTTGTGGGCGAACGTGAGGATCGCATGAACGAGATCTGTGCTCAGCTCGAGGCCTCGATCCGCGAGCGACTTCGCACTGATCTTGCCCCGATGCCCGGTGCCGATGCGCTCACCTCGCGCCTAAAGGAAAAGCTTCCGCTCGCAATCGGCTCCAACTCGCCGCAAGCGATCGTCGAACAGTGTGTGCACGCGATCGGTTGGCGCGATCGCTTCCAAGTGGCGCTCGGCGTGGGCGAGGGAATGAACCCCAAACCTGCGCCCGACCTCTACCTCGAGGCGGCACGGCAGCTCGGTGTCGATCCTCGCGACTGCGTGATCTTCGAGGATTCGCCCACGGGTGCTCGTGCCGCGGTCGCTGCCGGTGCGTTTGTGGTGACGATCGGCGAGGCCGCGCGTGGAATAGGCACAGCGGCGGTCGATACGCTTGAACACGACCTTATTTCCTCGTGGACACCGGAGAAGCTGACATGAGAACTCTCATTCCCGAACCGACGATCGTGCGCGAAACGGGCGGCGACTATGCCCTTCCTACGCCCCTTCCGATCGCGGGTGGTGGAAATGCCGCCGCATACCTCGCGGAGCGGCTCGGTCGCGCCGCTGGTGTGCGCACGAGCGAAGGCCAAGGTGGCATCGAGTTTGTGCGTGACTCTTCGCTTGGTGAGGAGGCGTATCGTCTGTTCGTCACGGCCGAGGGAATCCGTATCGAAAGCGCAGACGAACGCGGCGCGGGCTGGGCCGTGCAGACCCTCCTTCAGCTCCTTCCGCCCGCGATTTACTCTGCCGGTCCCATGGAACCCGCGTCGCTGGTAGTGCCGTGCGTCGAGATCGAAGATGCGCCGAGATACCACTGGCGCGGTTCCCACATCGACGTGGCCCGCAATTTCCTTCCGCTCGAGGGTCTCATGAGGCACCTCGAGATCATGGCGATGCATAAGCTCAACGTTTTGCATCTTCACCTCACCGATGACCAGGGCTGGCGCATCCCCATTGAGGGCTTCCCGAAGCTCATCGAGAAGGGGGCGAGGCGCCCCGGAACTCTTGCGGGACACCAGCCGCCGCCTGATGAAAACGATTGCGACGATGTCGCGGAGCACGACGGCATCGAATGCGGCGGCTACTACTCGCGCGAAGAAATCGCTGCCCTCATCGAGCGCGCCGAAATGCTCGGCATCCAGGTCGTGCCCGAGATCGACATGCCCGGGCACATGGAGTCAGTTGTCGCAGCGTACCCCGAGCTTGGTTGTGTGCCGATCGAACACCCGCGCACGTGCTGGGGTATCTCGGAGCACGTTCTTTCCCTCACCGACGAATCCGTCGAATTCTGCCGTGCGGTCCTGACCGACGTTGCGTCCCTCTTCCCCGCCTCACCCATCCACGTGGGCGGCGATGAGTGCCCGGGTAAGGAATGGAACGAACACGAACCCTCACGCGCGACCATGGAACGCATCGGCGCGACGAGCCCCGCTGAAGCTCAGGCATGGTTCGAGAACGAAGTCTGTGCGCACGTACTTGGCATGGGGCGCCGAGTGATCGCGTGGGACGAAGTGCTCGAGGGTGGCGCCCCCAAGGACACGACCGTCATGGTGTGGCGCAAGTCCGAAGCGATCCAAGAGGCTGTGCGCGCGGGTCACGACGCGATCGCCGCACCCACGGAATTCACCTACTTCGACTATCGGCAGCATTCGCATGAAGATCACCCCCTCACGATCGGCGGAAACCTCCCCCTGAGCAAGGTTTCCGGGCTTAGCGGCCTCCTCGATGCCGTCGGCGACCAAGGTGACGGGCGTGTGCTTGGAGCACAGTTCCAACTCTGGAGCGAATACGTACACGATTGGGCAAAGGCCGAGTACTTGCTGTGGCCGCGCGGCTGTTCTGTTGCGCAGCAAGTGTGGTCCGGCTCGGCCGGAAACGCGTGCGAGCTCGCGACGATGGAAGACCACCTGTCGCGCCTTACGGCGCGCGGCCTCAACTGGTGCCGCACTGCCGAGTAGTCCTCGATTGGCTCAACCGTGAGCCGGTCATGTGAGCGCTGTGTTGCTACTGTGGTGGCGTGTCAGTAGAGAAGCTCTCTGGGAGCGTGCAGGACTATCTCAAGGCCGTCTGGGTTCTCGGCGAGTGGTCGAGCGATCCCGTCACGACCTCGAGAATTGCTGAACGAGTGGGTGTTCGAGCGGCTACGGCATCCGAGACAATTAAGAAGCTCGCAGCGCAAGGACTTGTGGAGCATTTGCCTTACGGGGCGATCACGCTCTCGGAGGAGGGGCGCACCCTCGCCCTCGCTATGGTGCGCCGGCATAGGCTCATCGAGACGTTCCTCGTTGAAAATTTGGGCTACTCGTGGGACGAAGTGCATGCAGAAGCGGAAGTGCTTGAGCATGCTGTCTCCGATCTCATGGTGGAGAGAATCGACGCCGCGCTGGCGCACCCCACGAGAGACCCTCACGGCGATCCGATCCCCGGCCCCGACGGAAAGCTTGAAGCGGTTCCCGCACGCCAGCTCACATACATTGAAGCGGGAGTGTCGGCGCGCGTAGAGCGCGTGTCGGATGCCGACCCTGCGCTTTTGCAGTTCCTTGCTGGCAAAGGACTCACGTTCGGGGCCATCGTGCGAGCGCTTGAAGCGGAGCCTTTTTCCGAAACGCTCGATCTTGAGGTCGATGGGGTGAGTGGAATCGCGTCGCTCGGCAAGACGGCGACCGACGCCGTGTGGGTCACCGTTTTCGATTAGAAGACCGAACAGCCCTGCGTACGGCGAGCGCACAGAAAAAGATGAGGCCATAGACCACCGCCATTCCCGCGCTTGTCGCCGCGCCTAGCACGTAGGCTAGCCAAAAGCCCACAAGTGTGCCGAGCGTTGCGACGAGAGCGCTTCCGATGATCATTTCTCGAAGGCTTCTGCACCACAGCCTCGCGGTCGCCGCGGGGACCACGACGAGGGCAAGCACGAGGACGGCTCCAGCTGCGTGGAAAGCGGCCGTCACGGTAAGCGACGTGAGGAACATGAAGGCCACATTGATGACTCCCGTGCGCACACCGATCGATTGGGCGAAGCTCGGATCGTAGGTCGTGATGGTCAGACGCGGGAATAACGCGGCGATCACGCCGATGTTAAGGGCGAGAATTGCGAGCATGACGTAGAGGTATTGCGGCCCAACATCAACGCCGTTGATCGTGAGAGGGGTCCACGCGGCGAGATTGACATCGCCCACTAGAACCGCGTGCTCGTCGAGGTGGACATTGCCGAAATCGACCGAGATGAGAAGAACGCCGGCGCTAAAAAGAGCCGGAAACACAAGGCCCTGCGACGCATCTCCCGCGAGCAAGCGCGTGCGTGAGAGTGCCTCGCTTCCGAGCACGACGAGGAGCCCCGCGCCTGCGGCGCCGACGATGAGCAGCGGGGAGGTAAGAGAGTGCGTCAGCGCATAGCCGATCACGACTCCCGGAAGGACCGCATGGCTCATACCATCGACCATCATTGAACTCTTGCGAAGCACGACAAATACTCCGGGAAGTGCAGTAGCGAGTGCCGTCGTGACCGCGAGCGCGCACGTGCCAAGCAGGAAGCTCACTGCATCCTCCCCCGGTCGCGTGTTGAACGGAAAGCACGGCGCGTTGCCGACCGTGTGGCCATACGCGCGAGGAGCCCGCGCCGAGGAGCGCATAGGAGTGACACGACGAGAGCCCCGACGAGCACGAGAACGGTCACGGGACCGCTGGGCAATTCCCCGAATGCCACAGATACATAGGCACCAAGGCTGCTCGCGCCCGCCCCCACGAGAGCGGAGCACAGTGTCATGGAGTGGAGTTCCCGGGTCCACTGGCGTGCGACCGCCGGAGGAGTCACAACGAAAGCCACCATGAGCACGAGCCCGACAGCTTTTACCCCCGCGACCGTGGCGATCGCGAGCATGGCGAACATGACCGCATCGATCGCCTTGCCGTTCAGTCCGAGTACCGTGCAAAACTCCGGATCGAATGCGCGCAGCGAAAACTCTTTCCATAGGGCGAGCATCACGAGGATTGCGCACCCGCCGACTACCGCGCTCGAGGTGATGTCGGCTTTCGTGAGCGTTGAGGCGTTACCGAAAAGAAACGCACCGATCCCACCCTTACCGGGGAGGGAACTTTTACTGATGAACTGAAGGAGCAGCATACCGGTTCCGAAGAAGAGCGAGAGCGTCGTGGCCATCGAGGCATCGATCGTGAGCGGTGTGCGGGACGCGACGATGTTTGCGACGAGATGCGCTGCCGTTCCGGTGACCGCCGCGCCTATGACGAGAAGAAGTGGCGAATGTATGAAGGCGCCCGGACCGAGCGTTGAAAAAAGGAAGGCGAGGAGAACCCCGGGGAGGGCTGAATGCGAGATGACGTCGCTCGCAAGCGACTGGTGGCGCACATAGGCGAAGCAGCCGAGCGCCCCAGCGATGGCCCCGATGAGGCTCGTCCCCACAAGGACAGTGCGGTAGGTGTAGACCGAAAGAAAATCGACGATGCTCACGAGTGGCCTTCTTCGCGAGGGGTGAGGGCGCTCGAGAGGCACCCATCGAGGTCATACGCGCGCCGAATAGCCACGTCTGTGAGGGTGCGTTCCACGGGGCCCGACGCGATGACCTCGGTGTTGAGGATTGCGACGTCGTCGCAAAACTCTCGAACGGTCGCGAGATTGTGATGAACGAGCACAACGGTGCGCCCTTTCGACCGGAAATCGGCAAGAACATCAAAGATTGCACGCTCGCTTCGCGCATCGACCCCTTGGAATGCTTCGTCGAGGATGAGGAGGTCGGGCTCTTGTACGAGGGCACGGGCGAGAAAGACGCGTTGGCGCTGACCACCCGAGAGCTCATTAATGTGGCGTGTGCTCAGATCCTCGAGGCCGACCTGGCGAAGCGGCCC